>NZ_JAYMEE010000056.1:238611-347136 GCF_037029245.1 Mesoflavibacter sp. CH_XMU1422-2
GCTAAAGAAAAAACCTCTTCATTTAAATACAAAGAGGTTAGATTATATGTCTAAAGATTTTTTTATTTTTTTAAAATAATACCCTAACAAAAGGCATCCAAGCATCTGCATAAATACTTTTGTATTTGTCATAAAGTACATCGTATCTAATACCAAAAGTAATGTTGTTTGTACGGTAACCAGCACCTACAAAAAGAGCAGGATACCAATAATTATTATCTAGATTATCAGAAGAGTTACCTTCAAACTTTCTATTAACATTTAAAGCTTCAAATTCAGTAGAAAGTTGTATTTCATTTATAGGATTATAAATTCCAATAACGCTACCTCCAAAAATTGTAGATTTATAAACATTTTTTTGTCTATTATACGTCCCATTTAAGCCAACACCTAATCCGTATTTACTATTAAATTGGTAGATTGCATTAGGTGCTAAAGTGGCACTAAAAAAACCATCGCCAGTACTTAAGCCAAAACCGCCACCAAATCTTACGTTTTCCCAGAAATCACTTTTGTTTTTTGTTAAATTTCCTTGACAAAATGATAAACTCGTAAAAAACACACTAAATATTAGCAATAATTTAAAATCAAGTTGTTTTAAGTGGATATTTTTCATAATTATCAATTTAGTTAAATGTAAACGTTATAAATATAATAAAACCATCGCTATATTTGGTAAAAGTTGTATTTTTGATAAAATTTTGTTGAAGCGAACACGACTTACACATAATAATGGATAAATATTCCTTTTTAAACGCAGCACATACAGCATACTTTGCTGAATTATACGATCAATATTTAAAAAACCCTGACTCTGTAGAGCCAAGTTGGAGAGCATTTTTTCAAGGTTATGACTTTGGAAGTGAAAACTATGGAATGAAAGGAGAAATTGTAGAAGGTGTCTCGGCACAAATACCAGAGCATCTTCAAAAAGAATTTCAGGTAGTAAATTTAATAGATGGTTACCGTACTAGAGGTCATCTTTTTACTAAAACCAATCCAGTTAGAGAGCGTAGAAAATACGCGCCAACATTAGAACTAGCAAATTTTGGTTTGTCTGAAGCAGACCTAGATACCCAGTTTAATGCAGGTGAAATTTTAGGTATAGGTACACAATCTTTAAGAGAAATTTTAAAACACTTAGATAGTATTTATTGTGATTCTATTGGTATTGAATATATGTATATACGTCAGCCAGAAGAAATTAAATGGATACAAAATAAGTTAAACATAAACGATAATCAACCAAGTTTTACTGCCAATCAAAAAAAGCATATTCTAAAAAAGTTAAACGAAGCTGTATCTTTCGAAACCTTTTTGCACACTAAATACGTTGGGCAAAAACGTTTCTCTTTAGAAGGAGGAGAATCGTTAATCCCTGCATTAGATGCAGTAATAGAAAAAGCAGCAGAGCTAGGCGTAGAAGAGTTTGTAATGGGTATGGCACACAGAGGTCGTTTAAGTACCCTAACAAATATCTTTGGTAAATCTGCAAAAGATATTTTTAGCGAGTTCGATGGTAAAGATTATGAAGAAGAAGTTTTTGACGGAGATGTTAAATATCATTTGGGTTGGACAAGTCAACGTAGTACAGATACAGGAAAAAAAATAAATTTAAGTATAGCACCTAACCCTTCGCATCTAGAAACAGTAGGAGCAGTGGTAGAAGGTATATCTAGAGCAAAACAAGATCAAAAACATAAAGATAACTTTAGTAAAGTATTACCAATTGTAGTACATGGTGATGCAGCAATTGCAGGTCAAGGTTTAGTTTACGAGATTGTTCAAATGGCTCAATTAGAGGGTTACAAAACAAACGGAACTATACATGTTGTTGTAAATAACCAAGTAGGATTTACAACAAATTATCTAGACGCAAGATCTAGCACCTATTGTACAGATGTAGGTAAGGTAACCTTGTCGCCAGTATTACACGTTAATGCAGACGATGCAGAAGCTGTAGTACACGCTATGCTATTTGCTTTAGATTTTAGAATGAAATTTAATAGAGATGTATTTATAGATCTATTAGGTTATAGAAAATATGGGCATAACGAAGGAGACGAACCTAGATTTACCCAACCAAAACTATATAAAGCAATTGCAAAGCATGCAAATCCTAGAGATATCTATGCAGAGAAGCTAATTAAAAGCGGAGTTATAGATAAAGATTACGTAAAGCAATTAGAGACAGATTATAAAAACAAACTAGAAGAAAAATTAGAAGATTCTAGAAAAGAAGATAAGACAAACATTACTCCATTTATGGAAGACACGTGGAAAGATTTTGTGCGTGTTGACGAAAAAGTAATGATGCAAACTGTAGATACAACAACAAGTAAAGAGAAACTTGCAGATATTACCAAAGTAATATCAAACTTGCCAGAAGATAAAAAGTTTATCAGAAAAATAGAAAGATTAATCCAATCTAGACAAACCATGTTTGACGAGAACAAGTTAGATTGGGCTATGGCAGAGCATTTAGCTTATGGTACTTTACTAACCGAAGGTTACGATGTACGCATAACAGGACAAGATGTAGAGCGTGGTACTTTCTCTCACAGACATGCAGTTGTAAAAGTAGAAGATAGCGAAGAAGAAATAGTATTACTAAATAATTTAGATAATAATCAAGGTCATTTTTATATTTATAACTCATTATTATCAGAATATGGCGTTGTAGGTTTCGACTATGGTTATGCTATGGCTAGCCCAAAAACATTAACCATATGGGAAGCTCAGTTTGGAGACTTTAGTAACGGAGCGCAAATCATGTTAGACCAATATATATCTTCAGGAGAAGATAAATGGAAAACACAAAACGGACTAGTAATGCTTTTACCTCATGGTTATGAAGGTCAAGGAGCAGAGCACTCCTCAGCTCGTATGGAACGATATTTACAATTATGTGCAAAAGACAATATGTTTGTTGCCGATTGTACTACACCTGCAAATATGTTCCATTTGTTAAGACGTCAAATGTTATCTAATTACCGTAAACCATTAATAGTGTTTACACCAAAAAGTTTGTTACGTCATCCTAAATGTGTCAGTACAGTAGAAGAGTTTGCTAACGGAAGTTTCCAGATGGTAATCGAAGATACTTCAGTAAAAACCGAAGATGTAAAAACATTAGTATTTGTAACAGGAAAGTTCTATTACGATTTAGATGAAGAAAGAGAAAATCTAAACCGAAATGATGTAGCTATAGTAAGGATAGAACAGTTGTTCCCGTTACCTGTAGAAAAAATAAGAGAAATTTTAGATAAATATAAGCATGTAGAAGATGTGGTTTGGGCACAAGAAGAACCAAGAAACATGGGCGCATACATGCATATGATGATGCACTTAGAAGAAGCTAAAAACTTTAGAGCAGCATCAAGAAGACCTTACGGTGCACCAGCAGCAGGAAGTTCTGTAAGATCTAAAAAACGTCATAAAGAAGTCATAGATTTCGTTTTTGACAAAACAAAAAATAACCAGCGATAAGCTTTTAAATCAATAAAGATGAAAAAAGGAATAGTATTAATTGTAGCTATGTTAAGTTTTGCAATAGGATTTTCTCAAGATACAGAAAAGACCAATTATAAAACGACTGTAGATGTCTTTACAAAACATTACAATAATGATAATTACAGAGCTATTTATAACATGTTAGACGATAATTTTAAAAAAACGTTTACTTTAGAAAAAGTAAATACTTTTTTTAAAAATGAAATTAATGCTGAAGCTTTAGGTAAAATAAAAAGTAGAGAGTTAAAAGATATAGTACGAACAGGACATACTTATATAGTAACATTTGAAAACGGAACTGGCGAAGCATTTTTTCTTCTAGATGAAGAAAACAAAATCAAAGGATTCCAGCTAAGTAAAAAATAATAAAACAAAACACAAGCATAAAATTATATCACAATGATTTTAGAAATGAAAGTGCCTTCTCCAGGCGAATCAATCACAGAAGTTGAAATAGCAGAATGGTTAGTTCAAGATGGTGATTATGTAGAAAAAGACCAAGCAATTGCAGAGGTAGATAGCGATAAAGCTACCTTAGAACTACCAGCAGAAGCAAGTGGTATTATTACCTTAAAAGCTGAAGAAGGAGACGCTGTAGAGGTAGGACAAGTTGTTTGTTTAATCGATACTAGTGCAGAAGCGCCAGAAAGTACAACCTTTAAAGGAGGTGACGAAGGTGGAAATAGTAATGCAGAAAAAGATGTAGCACAAGATCAAAAATCTACACCTAATACAGAAGAAAAAGCACCAAACCCAGCAAAAGAAACTTATGCATCTGGTACAGCAAGTCCTGCTGCAAAGAAAATTTTAGCAGAAAAAGGTATCGAAGCAAGTGCTGTGCAAGGTACAGGTAAAGATGGTCGTGTTACAAAAGATGATGCAGTAAAAGCAGTTCCATCTATGGGTACTCCAACAGGAGGAAATAGAGGGCAATCTCGTAGCAAAATGTCTATGTTACGTCGTAAAGTAGCAGAACGTTTGGTAGAAGCTAAAAACACGACAGCGATGTTAACTACTTTTAATGAAGTTAACATGACACCAATTTTTGAATTACGTAAACAATACAAAGAAGAATTTAAATCTAAACACGGCGTTAGTTTAGGGTTTATGTCTTTCTTTACATTAGCAGTTGTAAGAGCATTAAAAATGTATCCAGCTGTTAACTCTATGATAGATGGTAAAGAAATGATTTCTTACGACTTTGTAGATGTTAGTATAGCAGTATCTGGTCCTAAAGGATTAATGGTGCCTGTAATTAGAAATGCAGAAAATCTATCTTTTAGAGGTGTAGAGTCTGAAGTTAAAAGACTTGCTTTAAGAGCAAGAGATGGACAAATTACTGTAGACGAAATGACTGGTGGTACATTTACAATTTCTAACGGAGGTGTATTTGGAAGTATGTTATCTACACCAATCATTAACCCGCCTCAAAGTGGTATTTTAGGTATGCACAACATTATAGAGCGTCCAATTGCTGTAGATGGAAAAGTAGAAATTCATCCAATGATGTATGTTGCCTTATCTTACGATCACAGAATAATTGATGGTAAAGAAAGTGTTGGTTTCTTAGTAGCTGTAAAAGAAGCATTAGAAAACCCTTCTGAGTTATTAATGGATAATGATATTAAAAAAGCTTTAGAACTTTAATAAAGTAATTAATATAAATAAAAAAAGAGCTACTATTTAGTAGCTCTTTTTTTATTATCTAAAGGTAATATAAATTAAAAGCAACTACTGCAACTGCCAATAGTATAATGCAAAAGATAAATATATTGCCATATTTTGACCTGCTTGAGCTCATTTTTTTTGATTTAAAGTAAAACCCTACACCAGGATTGATGTAGAGTTTAATAAATAATTCTCCCTAAGAACTAATTAATAGCATGGTAAAGATAAGTGGTAAGTTTTATATATAAAATACGTAGTTCTACGTATTTTAACGAAACTTTTACGAAACCTTTAATTTGTCTATATAAATAGAAAAGTCCCAAACAAAGAGGCTTGAATAGGGCTTTTAATCAATTCTACCAAAATTGATTTTAATAGCGAGGCTAAATTATGTGATATAAAATTCTTACAAAACACGTAGGTCTACATGTATTTACGAAAACATTACGAAAACCTTTTTAAATAAAAAAGGCCCAAACCTTGGTTAAGTGGTTTAGAGCCTTTTTCAGTTTTCCCAAAATTGATTAATAGCAATGCTAAAGTAATACATATATATGTACTGTGAAATACGTAGGTCTACGTATATTTACGAAAACTTAACGAAAAACACTATAAACAAAAAACCCAAAGTAAATTTTTTACTTTGGGTTAATATAGTTTCTCTTAATAAAGAAATATGATTAATAGCGTAGCTAAAGTAAATCATATTTAAGACTTATAAAATACGTAGTACTACGTATTTTTTATAAATTCTCGATTTAATTGTGCCCAGATAGCTAATGCATTTTGAGAAGCTTTTAAATCTAGTTTTTTTACGATATTACTTCTGTGTTTTTCTACTGTTCTTATTGAAGAGTTAAGTGTTTCAGAGATTTCTAAGCTTGACATTTCATTAGAAACTAATTTTAAAATTTTTAATTCTGTCGGTGTTAAAAGTTTATTTAGATTTTTGCTAGAATAATTAATTTTAGAATTTAAATAAGAAGCAATTTCTTGGCTAAAATAAGGTTCACCTTTTAAAGCGCTGTTTATGCATTGTTCAATTTCTTCTATAGCAAATTCTTTTAGTATATAACCGTAGACATTATATTCTTTAGCTTGATCAAAAAGGTGTTCTTCATTATCAAAAGTTATAAGTATTACCTTTGTAGGTAAATTGTTTTTATAACATGCTTTTGCAACTTCTAGTCCAGTCATACCTGGCATTCTTATATCTAAAAGCGCTAAATCTGGCTTAAGTTTTATAATATGGTTGTAGGCTGTTTTTCCGTCTTCTGCACTACCTATTATATTAAATCCTTTTGAAGAAATATAATCGGATAAACCTCTTAACATTAAAGGATGGTCATCTGCTATGACAATAGAAACACTCATTTATTGTAGATTTAGTTAATTTAAAGTTATAAAAAATGTTTACTTAAACTTCTTCAGGTAAAGATATTTTTTGTTATAGTCTATAATAGCTTTTATTTTTTTTAAAATATCTGCACCGATAATTCCATCAACAGGTTTAGAGTTATGATTTGTTAAAGCTATATTTACATGACTTAAATCAAATAGAACAAGAGATACTTTGTCTATCTTAAGTCGTCCAATTTTTATTTTATTTTTTTTTGATATTTGAGTAGCCATATCTATTGCTCCCGCACCTGCAGCTAATATTTTGGAATCTTTAACTTTTTTTAAGTCAAATTTTTCTGCAGCTTCAAATCCTACACAGCTATTAGAAGCACCAGTATCAAGAATAAACAATCCTTTAACTCCGTTTATGGTAGCTTTAATTTCAAAGTGATTAGTTTTAGTAAGTTTTAACTTTACACGAACATAATCTTGTCCTAATAAAAAATCTTTAAGCTTGTCTTCCATGTTTTTGTTTTCTAATAACAGACCATAAAAGTAATGTAATAGCTAAACCAATAAAAGTAAAAAGTAAGTAAATTAATATAGATGATTTTCCTTTAATCGTTGTTGTCCCATAATAGACAAAAGCACTCCAATAATAAGGCGATTTTTTGGCGTTAGTTATTGACTTATCATCTAAATATTGCTGTTTAGATTTTTGATTTGCTATAGCTACAGATTCAAATTTGTTATAGTTTTTGTAAAAGTTATGCATAATTTGAGACGTAGATTTGTCATTTACTTTCCAAAGAGAAAACACTAATTGATCAATGCCTGCATATTGAAACCCTCTAGCTAAACTCATACTTCCTTCGCCTTTGCTTAACTTTCCAATGCCAGTTTCACATGCACTTAAAACCACTAAATTATTGTCTAACTGTTTAGTGTATAATTCATTTAAGTACAAATTGTCGTCTGCAAACTCAATATTTGCTGGTACAGTAAAACTTCCTGCATCTGCATGTGTAGAAAAATGTAAAATCCCATAATTATCCGCTTGTATAAAAGCGTCTTTTTTAGTCGCATTAGTATACATTAAAAACTTGGCATTTGTAAATTGATCTATACTTTTGGCTTCGTCTTCAGAAAAAGTTAAAGCCTTTTTAGTGTTTTTAAACACAGGAAATATTCCTAATACATGATCATCAAATTCTGGTTTCTTTCCTTTTAAGAATATTTCTGCGCTTGTGTTATAAACAATGCATTGTTTTTTTATTAAAAAAGGCATTTTACTATAATTGGTTGTCTTTGTTTCTTTTGAAATCAAACTTTCAAAAGGAATAAAATTTAAAAAACCATCTGGTATCACTATAAGGTTATTAGAAGCTTTTACACGATTTAATTTTAATTGTTGATACATGTTAAATGCATCTGTTGTAAACTTAGATACATCATTGTTTATAGCGTTTGGCGAATTAAAATAACCTATATAATTAGAAATTGAAGCATCAAAAGATTTGTCTCTTTTTAATTTAAAAAACTGCAAAGATTTATCTGAAATGATGAAGGTGTAAATATCATTTTCACCATAAAAGTATTCGACTAAAGACGCTTTTTCTTTTTTTAGTTTTTGTTTTAAATCATCAATAAAGTTTTCATTTTTATCGTTGGGGTAACTTAAATCAATTTTGTTTTTTAGAACTTTTAAGTCGTTGCTTATTTTGGATAATTTATAGCCTAAATCGTTAACTGTTTCAGAATTTTTTTCAAATTCAGCTTTTATAAGTTGATTGGTTAAATCTGCTTGTTTCGTTAATAAAACTTGTTCTCTTAATAATAAAGTGTCATTTGGGTGAAGTTGTAAAAGACTTTTTTTAGCAATAGTTTCTTTTAAAATTGATCCTTTATTTTTTTCGGCATAAGCCAAAGCTTTTACAATAATATTTGGCGTTTTTAAGGTTTTAAAATCTTGATAAAGTATGGCTATACAAGCCTCACTTCGTTTTCTGTTTTTATCTGCATGACGCAATTTTGCTTCTTGAGAAGTAATATTTTCTGTTAATAAATTGGAGACATAAAAACTACGGTCGTAACAATCTAAAGCATTTATACTGCTAATTTGAATATTGCCAAGTAAATCAAAAATATCAATAAACGTATTTTCTGCATATAAATCTTCGTATTTGGGTAAGATATTTGCGTCATGATTTGGTAATAATACGTTTAAAGCATTTTTAAGCTCTAAAACACAAGCATTTTTATGGTCTAATTTTAAATGAAGTTGCGCATTAAGCACGTGTAATTTGGCAATAGCTCTAGCTGAGAATTCAGGCTTACTATATTCCTCTGTAATTATTTCGCGTAAGTGCAATAATGCCTGTTTGTAGTCTTTGTTTTTTAGGGCTAGATTATATTTAACTTCTGGGTTTTTGGTTTTTATGGTAGTGACTTCAGATTTGTTTAAAGCAATCTGACTGTTGTTTTTTATGGCTAAAAATTTTTCTTTTTTGGAAGAAGTTAAGCCAGTAATTTGAAGTCCATTTTCTGAAACTTTTATGGCTTCATCAAATTTTCCTGCTGTAAAATATAATTGCGCTAAATTGATGGCGCCAGCAATGCGTTGTGAGTTGTTTTTGTTTTTTTCAGCGATAAAAATGTATTGTTTTATGGTGTTTTCTGCATTGGTGTAATCGCCAACTTTATTATATAAAATACCTAATGGTTTTAGACAATAGTCTATTATATCATAGTCTGTAATAGTGCTTAATTGGTGTTTGTTGTAAATATTCCAAGCAGTTTGATAAGCCAAAATAGCTTGTGGTTGTTTGTTTATATTGTCTAAATAATGTCCTTTATTAATCAATAAAAAGAAATACGCTAACTGCTGGTCAATAGTTTTGATTTTTGGTCTAAAATCTGTTTCTTTTTTTAGTAAAGTTGAAAAACTTTCAGCAGTTCTATTAGCATTAAAATTTTCTGTAGCCACATAAATAGCTTCTTCTAAATCTTGGGAAAAAGTAGTAGAAAAGGAAAATAAAAGAAGAAATATGAGGCTGTATTTCATTTATAAATTAATTGGTTTTTTATTAAAATTTCCAAATCGCATAAAACTGCATATAGTTATAATTGTCTTTAAAATTGAAAACATATCTAGCACCAATACTAGGTCCAATTCTAGCAAAACCAGCTGTAGCTTCAACTAAAAAACCACTTCTAAAATTGGTGAAAGATGTTTTGTTTTCAGTAGATATAGTTTCGCTACTAATTAATGCGCCAGGAACTGTATTTATGTTTTCGTAATCTTCTATGGTTGTTGTTGTACTTTCTTTTTGACTTACCGAAATCATTCCTTGTAAACCTGCACCTAAACCAATGTAATTATTGACGTTATACCTTAATAAAACAGGAAGTTCCCAATCTATATTGTTATAGCTTGTAGATGTTGTTGTGCGTCTAAAAAATGATTCTCCTGCAGTACCATTACCTGTAAATTGTTCTGAAATTTGAGTGCTGCCATCAAACTCATGCAAACTATTTAATAACTCTACTTGCCAATAAAAGCGATACGATTTGTAAGGTGAAAGTGTTGCACCAACAAAATAACTTTTTGAATTGTCTAAATCAAAAAAGTAATTATAACCCGCTTTTGCACCAATAGAAATACCAGGCATAAACCGAGTGGTAGAGTAATTGGTAATTATAGGTTCGTTTTTATCAAAAATGATTGCTGTTCTTGATTTGGTTTTAATTTTATGAAAGTTTTTGCCAAACTTAATTCTGTATTTTACAAACCCTTTTGTCGAGTCGTATTCTTTGACATTTTTTTGCTCGCTACCAGGTAAATAAATATTTTTAAAGGTGAAAATGGCTTGTTTTTGCGTATACGTAGTATCTAAACAACTGTATTCTACATCATATTTTGGGCAAATTTTCACTTTAGGATACATGTCTAAAACCTCAATAGTGGATTTGTCAAAAATCTCTGGAATATCAGTTTCTAAACGAATTGTTCTTGCAGGTCCTTCGCCATTATTTTGAAATTTGATTTTAAATTTTGGCTTTTTAAAACGCACCAATCTATAATTCATTAAAAACGCACTGGTAGACATTTTGTTTGGATCATGAGAAGTGACTATTTCCATTTCCATGTCTTTGACGTTGTGATTATCGTAATTTTCATCTGGTACGTAAATGCCTCTAACACTAACAATAGCGCTAGTATCTTTAATCATTTCTGGCGTAGTTTTTATGGTGTAAAATACGTTGCGCTCTTCGTTTGGTTGCATGTTTTTAAAGGTAAACGCAGTATTGTTGTTGTATTTAGCTTTAGATTCTTCTAAGGTTAATGGTAGGTTTTGCTTTTCGGTAGAGTCTTGAAGTTTTGATTGTAGTTTAAGTATTTTGTTTTCCGCGGATGCGTAATAATTATCGGTATCTAATTTTGAGGTGAATACTAAATCTTCGGTACTAATTTCATTTTCATTATGATACATTCTGCTTTCTGCAATTTCAAAATTGTCTGCTTTAAATTGTTTTTCGTTATAAAACAGAAAAACTTTACCATTGGTGACATAATCCTTTGTGTTTTTGTATTTAACAATAACGACAAATTCTTCTTCTGGAACAGGCTCGCGATTACGTTGTAAATCAAAATTTGTGATCATACTAGCTTCCTCATTATAGCTTTCATCTACATTTGTGACCTTAATTTTTTTAGGTCTTGAGGTTGGAGTTTTACCAGTATCATAATTGTTGGTTGCCCATAAGCGGACTTCGTATTCACCTGACTTTTTATAGGTTTTTGTCGGATTGTTTTCTTTGCTGTAAGTGCCATCACCAAATTCCCAGTAATTAGTATAAAACGCTTTAGGTGCTCCAGCAATTTGGTTTAATTCTGGTGCGTTTGGTGTGAATTTTACTTGATTTCCTTCAAATTTATGCTCTATTGTGGCTATGCGTTGCGTGGTGTCTTTTGCAATATTTTCTTGAGAATAGCACAAAACAACAGCAAAGACAGTAAGGATTATAGCAATTAAATGTTTCATGACTCTGTGAATTAAGTAATTAAATGTAACAATAATTATTTTGATTTGGTAAAACACAAAAACCAGAAACGTAAATTTCTGGTTTTTGCTAAGTAGGAAAATTGATTATGGTAGCGCATTTATGATTGAAATTAAACTAGCTTCTGTGGTTACTGAAGTGTCTTCAAAAGTAAATGTGATTATATCATTTTCTGCAATAGTAACTGCTTTGATAGCATACCTCCATTGACCATTATCTTCGGTTACAAAAATAACATGACACTCTAAACCAATTGGGATTTGTCCATAATGCTCACTAAATAAATTTAGTTCGCCATCATAAGTGTCTAAGGCTGCAAGACCTGTATCTTCACCATCATAAGATAAATATACAGCGCTGTTTGTGTGGTTATAACCTACCGGAGCTTGTACTTGAATTTGAGTTTTTGGTCTAGGATCACTATAAAAACGATCTACGTTAGACCATCCAAAGTTGTTTAAAAAGGCATAATATTGTCCACCTTCTACAAAAACGCCACCTTGTCCAGTTGCATCTTCAACTTCATCCCAAGTTAAATTATCATCTTCATCAATTGTACCTTCCCAAAGTACCATTTCTGGGTCTGCTCCACCAGTTAAACTTGCTGGTATTGATAAGTTAAATGCACAGTTTGTATCTAAAATTTGACCGTTTTGAGTCGCTTCGATAAAAAATTCGCCACCAGTTAAAAGCATAGCTTTATCACCATTAGGCATTCTACCCATTGTAGGTTTGTTAGTGGTAAGCATATTTCCTTTTTCAAAAATTTCAACATACTCAATGTCTACGTTACCTGTAATTTCGTTTCCGTTAAGGGTTAAACAGTCTCCGTTTATTCCTAATTGCACACCGTTTTCTGAAGTTAATGTGATGTAACCATCATCAGAATTAAAACTGAAGTTTTGAGTAATATCTGCTAACGCTTCATCTTTAATGTTTTTAAACTCTTGTGCAGTTGCTGGATTTGGTTCAAACGGTGGTAAATCGTTGTCGTCTGTTGTTTTACAACTACTAAATAATAATGTAGTTAATAATAAAGATCCTAAAATTTGTTTTGTGTTAATTAAAGTTTTACTCACGTACTTATTATTGTTTAAGTGTTCGTGAAATTTTGTTGTAATTTTCATGATTTCTAATTTTTATGTGTTACACGTTTATATAAACAGGGTAAGGATTTTGTTACCCTGTTTTTTACTTTTTTTATTTTAATTGTTTACTTGCAATGATTTTATAAGAGATCACGTCTCCTTTTGCAACTAATTGAATCATCTTTTTTGCTGAAACTTCTGAAGTTGAAAATCCTTTAGCTTCAGCTTTTTCGCTTTTTACTTCCCAGAAGTACAGTCTGCTTTCTTTTTTATTTAATTCACTTTTTAAAATGAAATAGTTGCTGATTTTTTGTTCTAAGACTACTTCGTTTTGTCCAACTAAATTGGCGCGTCTTTTAGCGTCAAATAATGTTTTTGCTGTGCCTCTAAATTCACCAGTAGTTGTTTTTACATACCAATCATAGACTTTTACTAAATCGTCTTTGGTCATTGTTGCAGTTGTTACACTGTTAGGTTCTGTTATTACTGTTGTAGCGTTAAGGTTTAATAATCCAAATACTACTGTTGCGATAATTAAAATTGTACGTTTCATAATTTCTAATTTTTAAATTGTTGTTTCGTTTTAAGTTGTGTTGCCTTTTTGGCTTATTCACCTTTATATCAAATCCATTTAAAAATTGTTACCCTATTTTGTTCAACTTTTTTTAAATTCGTTTAAAACAAAGGGTTTATGAGTAATAAAAAAGTACACGAAGACCAGAAGTATATAGATGGATTGGTCAATAATAATTCCTTTATCATACAGACTATATATGACAAGTTTGTGCCTAAAGTAATTAACTATGTAAAGCAAAATAGTGGTGACGAAGAGTACGCGCAAGATGTAGTGCAAGACACCATTATTACCATTTATAACCAAGCCACACAAAAAAATCTACAATTAACTTGCCCTTTTGATGCGTACTTTTTTTTGTTGTGTAAGCGTAAATGGTTAAATACTTTAAAAAAAATTAATAATAAGGAGGTAACAATTAACGAAGAGGTGTTATCTAAAGATGACGACGCAGCTCAATTTGTATTTGAAACGTCCATTTTTGAAAACAAGCAAAACCTATTTAATCAAATGTTTGACCAATTAGGAAAAGCTTGTAAAGACTTATTAAATGCAACTTTTAAAATAAAATCTATGGAAGAAGTCGCAGCAAGTCTTAATGTAAGTTACGCTTATGCACGAAAGAAAAAATCTTTATGTATAGGACAGCTAACAAAAATGGTACAAGAGTCGCCAACGTTTAATCAGCTAAATTATTAATGTTATGGAAGAACAAGATTACATCCTTTTTGAAGACTATTTATCAGGAAATTTAGATGAAAATGCTACAAATGCTTTTGAAACTAGATTAGAAACTGACAAAGCTTTTAAGCAGTCTTTTAGTATATATAAAGATATTTCTGCGCACTTAGATCACGAAATTGGTAACGAAGAAAAAACAATGGATTTTAGAGCTAATTTAGATAGCATATCTCATAATTATTTTTCAAAACTAAATGCGCAACAAGAAGAAGTAAACGTGAAAAAAACATCTGGTTTTTACAAGTTTGCAATAGCTGCAAGTGTTGCGTTGTTACTTGGTTTTTTTGTGTTTAATCAATTTTCAAGTGATCCAAGTTATTCAGATTTTGCTAATTATGATCAAATCAGTTTAACGGTAAGAGGCGATAATGATGCGCTATTAAAAGAAGCTGAAACTGCATTTAATACTAAAAACTACGAAGAGGCAGAGTTGCTTTTTAATCAAATTTTAGAAGAAGATTTTAATAATACTGAAGTTCAACTTTATAAAAGTATTACCTTAATAGAAACCAATCAATTTAATGAAGCAGATGAATTATTAAAAGCAATATCAAAAGGTAATTCAATCTATAAAAATAAAGCGATGTGGTATTTAGCCTTAAGCAAATTAAAACAAGATAATTTAGAAGCTTGTAAAAATATATTAAAAAACATTCCTGAAGACGCCGAAGATTATAAGCAAGCACAAAAATTACTCAATAAGCTAGATTAAAAATCAATTTTAAATAAGCCTTAAAAAGTCATCTTAAACAAGATGACTTTTTTACTTTTGCAACATGATAATTACAGATACCCATACACATTTATATAGCGAAGCTTTTGACGAAGACAGAGATCAAATGATGCAACGTGCTTTAGACGCAGGAGTGACACGTTTTTTTGTGCCAGCAATAGATAGCACTTACTCAGAAGGCATGTTAGCTTTAGAAAAAGATTATCCTAACAATGTGTTTTTAATGACAGGTTTACATCCAACACATGTAAAAGATAATTATAATGAAGAAATAGAGCATGTAGTAGACATGTTGGATAAGCACAAGTTTTATGCAATTGGCGAAATAGGAATAGATTTATATTGGGACAAATCCACATTGCCAATTCAGCAAGATGCCTTTAGACAGCAAATACAATTGGCAAAACAGCACGAGTTACCAATAGTAATCCATTGTCGTGATGCATTTGATGAGGTGTTTGAAATTTTAGAAGAAGAAAAAGGAGATAATTTATACGGTATTTTTCATTGCTTTACAGGTGATTTGGAACAAGCAAAACAAGCGATTAGCTATAATATGAAGTTAGGAATTGGTGGCGTAGCAACGTTTAAAAACGGAAAAATAGATCAGTTTTTAAATCAAATCGAATTAAAGCATATCGTTTTAGAAACCGATGCGCCTTATTTAGCGCCAACACCATTTAGAGGTAAGCGTAATGAAAGTAGCTATATCACCAAAGTATTAGAAAAATTATCAGATATTTATCAAGTTTCAGAAGAAAAAATAGCTGAGATTACTACAAAAAATTCAAAAGACGTTTTTGGGATTTAATCTAAAAATCATAAATCGAAATGACTAAAACCATACCTAACATACTTTTAATCTACACCGGAGGAACTATCGGTATGATAAAAGACCCAGAAACTGGAGCGTTACGAGCTTTCGATTTTAATAATCTTCTTAAACGCATTCCGGAATTAAAACTGTTAGATTGTAATATAGAAACCACATCTTTTAAAGATCCAATAGATTCTAGTAACATGCAGCCAAAATATTGGACGCAAATTGCTGAAATTATTGAAAACAATTACGAAGCTTTTGATGGTTTTGTCGTGCTTCATGGTAGTGATACCATGAGCTATACAGCATCAGCTTTAAGTTTTATGTTAGAACATTTAGCAAAACCAGTTATTTTTACTGGATCACAATTGCCAATAGGAGATTTACGTACAGATGCTAAAGAAAATTTAATTACATCAATTCAAATAGCATCGCTTCAATACTATAACAAACCCATAATTAAAGAAGTGTGTTTGTATTTTGAATATAAATTGTATCGTGCCAACCGAACTACAAAAATCAACGCAGAACATTTTGAAGCTTTTGCAAGCTTAAATTATCCAGATTTAGCAGAAAGCGGTGTACATCTTAAAATTAATAATGAATACTTGTGGAAGCCAAACCCAAGAAAAGACTTAATTGTACATAAAAATTTAGATGAAAATATTGCGCTTGTAAAACTATTCCCAGGTATCACAAAACAAATTTTAGAGTCAATTTTTAAAAGTGAAGGGTTAAAAGGTGTCATATTAGAAACTTATGGGGCAGGAAACTGCTCTACAGAACCATGGTTTTTAGATTTATTAAGAGAAACCACAAAAAAAGGAATACATATAGTTAATGTTACCCAATGTTCTGGAGGAAGTGTAATTATGGGAAGATACGAAACTAGCGAAAACCTTAAAAGAATAGGTTTAATCTCTGGAAAAGACATTACTACAGAAGCTGCTTTAGTAAAAATGATGTATTTATTGGGGCAAAATATTTCTCCTAACTTATTCAAAACCATATTTGAAACGTCCTTAAGAGGTGAAATGACCTAAAATTAACGTCTAAAATTTCAGCTTTAGAATATTTTTTTGTTATTTGCCGAGCTGTAAGAACAAATAAGTAATTACAGAGAGGTGGCCGAGTGGTTTAAGGCGCACGCCTGGAAAGTGTGTATATGTTAATAGCGTATCGAGGGTTCGAATCCCTTCCTCTCTGCGTAGTTTTTATTTCAGATTACATAAATTTTTATATCTTTAACACTTTAACTAATAAAATTAAGAAGAACAAAATGAAAAGATTATTTTCTATCCTAGCTATAGCATGTATTATGGCTTTCGGAACAGCTAACGCAACTGCAAATGCTGCAATGACAACTGCAACAACTGTAGTCTTAACTCAAGAAGATTCTAATGAAGCTGCAGATGCGCCAGCTGAAGAATTAGGATTCCACCAAGAACTTAAAAAACGTTTTATAGAAGGTGGACCAGGATTTATGGGGATTGTATTATTATGTTTAATTCTTGGTTTAGCAATTGCTATTGAAAGAATTATCTTTTTAAACTTATCTACTACAAATTCTAAAAAATTAACTCAAGATGTAGAAGACGCTTTACAATCTGGAGGAATTGAAGCTGCAAAAGAAGTTTGTCGTAATACAAAAGGACCTGTTGCTTCTATCTTTTACCAAGGTTTAGATAGAGCAGATGGAGACTTAGAAGCTGCAGAAAAAGCAGTAGTAGCTTACGGAGGAGTACAAATGGGACAATTAGAGAAAAACGTTTCTTGGATTTCTTTATTTATTGCATTAGCACCAATGTTAGGATTCATGGGTACGGTAATTGGTATGATCCAAGCTTTTGATAAAATTGAAGCAGCTGGAGATATGCAACCATCATTAGTAGCAGGAGGTATTAAAGTAGCCTTATTAACTACTGTATTTGGTCTTATCGTAGCAATTATCTTACAAATTTTCTATAACTATATTATTGCAAAAATTGATAGCATCGTTAATGATATGGAAGATTCTTCTATCACCTTAATCGATATGTTATCTAAGTACAAGAAATAATTCACTCAATTACTAACTTTAAAAATTAAAGATTATGCACAAGATTTTAAAAATAGTTGCTTTAGTATTGAGTTTAGCTGGTATAGGTTTATTAATTGGTATTTTAGCAACAGGAGACGAAGCTATTAAAGCGGGAGATAATGCTGTTGTAGACTACATGTCTTATGTAGCATACATAGTACTTTTTATTATCCTTTTATCAGTAATCATTTTTGTATTTAAAAATTTATTTTCAAATACTGGATCTCTAAAAAATACGTTAATAGGTGCAGGAGCATTCTTAGCAGTGCTAATTGTATCTTATGCTGTATCAGGAGGAGATACAATGGTTTACAAGTACGGAGGTAACCCAGCTACAGAAGGAGAATCTCATATGGTTGGAGCAGGATTAATCGCATTTTATGTGTTAATACTAACTGCAGCAGGAGCAATGTTATTCTCAGGTATCAAAAAATTAATAAAATAAATTATGGCAAAAAGATCAGCACCAGAAGTTAATGCAGGCTCTATGGCTGACATTGCCTTCTTATTATTAATATTCTTCTTAGTTACAACAACTATAGAAGTGGATTCTGGTATTAACTCTAAGTTACCACCAGATATTCCGCCACCAGAAGTTAAAATTAAACAGAAGAATATCTTTACAGTTGAGCTTAACAAAAACAACCAGATGTTGGTTGAAGGAGATTTAATGGAAATTAAAGATCTTAAAGCTGCTGCATTAAAGTTTATTGATAACGGAGGCGGGCAAAGCGCAGAAGGAGAGAGATGTGATTATTGTAGTGGAGAACGTAATCCAGAATCATCAGATCATCCTACAAAAGCGATTATTTCGATAACGCACTCTAGAGCTACAGATTATGAGACGTTTATAACGGTTTATGATCAATTAGTAAGCGCTTATTCTGAGTTAAGAGAAAAATTAGCTCAAAAGCTTTACAACCGTTCTTTTAAAGAAATGGAAGCAGCTTATGATGACTCTAAGTCTTCAGAGTTTAAAAGCGAGAAACTAAAAGATAAGATAGAGAATATTAAGAAAAAATATCCTAGAATCATATCTAAAGCAGAACCACAATTTTAATTAAAAACTATGTCAAAATTTAAAAAGAAAGGTAGTAATGAGCTACCAGCAATTTCTACAGCATCTTTACCGGATATTGTATTCATGCTATTATTCTTTTTCATGGTAGCAACCGTAATGAGAGACAGTAGTTTGAAGATAAAAAACAATTTGCCGTCTGCTGCAGATACTGAAAAATTAGGTCAGAAAAACTTAATCATGTTTATTTATGCAGGTCCACCTAGTGACAGTTATAAAGACAGATATGGTACAGAAGCAAGAATTCAGTTAAATGACAAACTTGCCGATATAAACGATATAGGTGTTTTTGTTGCTGCAGAACGTGCTAGTAAACGTGAAGAAGAAATTCCTAAGTTAATTACTGCTTTAAAAGTAGATAAATCAACAAATATGGGATTAGTTTCTGATATAGAACAAGCTTTACGTAAAGCTGGACAACTTAAAATTAATTACACTACTAAAAAAGGTAGTGCACTTAAATAAGAATACTCTTAATTTTATAACAAAAGGTGTTTTGATTTTCAAAACACCTTTTGTTTTTTATACCTTTATACTTATTAGTTTTAAAAATGAAGTTTAGGTTAATATTATTTTTTATACTTAGTTATACGTCTCTTTTGGCCCAAGAAGAAGAGTCTCCATTTCCTAACGTAACAGATTCGCTTTATAGAGAAGATCAGTTTTATTTAGGTGTTACTTATAACCTACTAAACAATAAACCCAATGGAGTTAATCAAAATAAATTTTCAAGCGGGTTTCACTTCGGTTTTATAAGGGATATGCCAATTAATAAAAAACGAAACAAAGCTATAGGAGTTGGTTTAGGTTTATCTTTTAATAGTTATAACCAAAATCTTTTAATTTCTGAAAATAATAAGGAGATAAATTTTTCTGTAATTAATGATGATGTTAATTACTCTAAAAATAAGTTTTACACTTCAATAGTTGAATTACCGATCGAGTTTAGATGGAGAACATCTACAGCAAAAGAATATAATTTCTGGAGAATTTATACGGGTGTTAAATTTGGTTATGTTTTTTCTAACTCTTCTAAGTACCAAGGAGAGCCTGAAAACATAAGAATAAAGCAAATAGATAGCTTTAATACGCTTCAATATGGGTTAACCTTAAGTGCAGGTTATAGTACTTGGAATTTTCATTTATACTACGGATTAAATCCAATTTTTGACAATAGTAATGTCAATAATAATCCTATTGATATGACTGATATCAAAATAGGTTTGATGTTTTATATTCTTTAAATTTATAGCCAATAATTTTCTACTATAATTTGTGGTATAGCGCCTATCATTAAGCCTATTATAAGTTCTTTAAGAGTATGAGCTTTTAAATATAGCCTAGAAGTAGCAATAGCGCCTGTAATAATAGCCATTAGTGCTAATGTGCCATTTATATTTTTGCTAAAGTGAATAGCAAATCCAATAAAAAACATAAAAACACCACCAACAGCAGTCATGTGTAAACTAACTTTAAATTTAGTTATGTTTAAAACTAAAGCGGTAATATTAGAGATTAATACACCAATAAAGAAGTAATATAATTCTATTATTTGATACGATGGAAATACACGGTATATAATTAAACCTATTATAAAGATATTAATTAGTAAAGGAAAAATTCTTTCTTCTGTACTTTTAAGGTAAATACTTTCAGCTTTTCCTAAGGTTTTTAATAAATAATAAATTAATATAGGTAAAAATACAGAAAGAATAGTAAGGGAAATAATTTTAGCATCAACCCATTGTTCTGGTATAAACCTTGGTGTTTTATGAAAGTAAAACACTACCGCAATTAAAGGCATTACAATAGGATGAAATATAAATGATATGCTTTTTATTAACCACTTCATTAAATGGTCTTTCTTAACCTTGCTACAGGTATATCAAGCTGTTCTCTATATTTTGCTACAGTACGTCTTGCTATAGGGTATCCTTTTTCTTTTAAAATTTTAGATAAAGCTGCATCTGTTAAAGGTTTTTTCTTGTCTTCTTCTTCAATAACAGTTTCTAATATTTTTTTAATTTCTCTAGTAGATACTTCTTCACCTTGATCATTAGTCATAGATTCTGAGAAAAATTCTTTAATCAATTTGGTACCATAAGGTGTATCTACATATTTACTATTTGCAACGCGTGAGACTGTAGAAACATCCATATCAATCTCGTCAGCAATGTCTTTTAAAATCATTGGTTTTAGCTTACGCTCGTCACCAGTTAAAAAGTATTCTTTTTGATAATGCATTATTGCACTCATCGTAACAAAAAGTGTTTGTTGACGCTGTTTTATAGCTTCTATAAACCATTTTGCAGCATCTAATTTTTGTTTTATAAATAACACTGCATCTTTTTGCTGTTTGCTTTTATCTTTAGACTCTTTGTAGCCTTTAAGCATGTTATTGTATTCTCTAGATACATGAAGCTCTGGAGCATTACGACCGTTTAAAGTAAGCTCTAACTCTCCATCAACTATTTTTATAGCAAAATCTGGTACAACATGCTCTACAATACGATTATTTCCAGCGTAAGAACCGCCAGGTTTAGGGTTAAGACGTTCAATTTCGTGTATAGCTTCTTTTAATTGCTCTTCATTGACATCAAACTTTTGCATTAATTTTTTGTAATGCTTTTTTGTAAATTTTTCAAAAGCTTGATCTATAATTTTAATTGCAAGCTCAATATCTGGATGTTTTTCTTTACGATGTAATTGAATACTTAGACATTCTTGTAGACTTCTTGCTGCAACACCAGCAGGATCTAATTGTTGTACTTTTTTAAGTATATTTTCTACTTTTTCCTCATCCGTATAAATGCTTTGTGTAAAGGCTAAGTCGTCTACAATATCTGATAAGCTTCTTCTTATGTAACCGCTTTCGTCTACACTTCCAACTAAAAATTCTGCAATATCTCGTTCTTCGTCAGATAGTCTAAACGTGTTTAATTGATTTATTAAATGTTGGGTAAATGTTGTTCCTGATGCATAAGGGACACTTTTTTCGTCATCATCTGCACTGTAATTATTTGCGCTTGTACGATAATCTGGTATCTCGTCATCACTTAAATAATCATCAACATTAATATCTTCTGCTTCAATCTTATCGTTATCTTCATAATCATCTTGACTGTTGTCAAAATTATCATCAAAATCGTCTTTTCTTTCTTCTTTACCAGTTTCTAGTGCTGGATTTTCTTCTAATTCTTGCTTTAAACGTTGTTCAAAAGCTTGTGTAGGCAACTGTATCAATTTCATTAATTGAATTTGTTGCGGAGACAATTTTTGCGATAATTTGAACTGTAAATATTGTTTAAGCATAAAGATTATGATGAATTATAAAAATAATAAAAAAATCCTACAAGAATTTAAATAGTTGTAGGATTATGATTTATTTAAAACTCTGCGTTTTGAGGTGTTCTTGGATAAGGAATAACGTCTCTAATGTTTGTCATACCTGTTGCAAACATAACTAAACGCTCAAACCCTAAACCAAATCCAGAGTGTACTGCAGTACCATATTTACGTAAGTCTAAGTACCACCATAATTCTTCTTCTGGAATATCTAACGCAGACATTTTTTCTTTTAAAACGTCTAAACGCTCTTCACGTTGTGATCCTCCAACAATCTCTCCAATACCAGGGAATAAAATATCCATTGCTCTTACCGTTTTTCCGTCTTCATTTAAACGCATGTAAAACGCTTTGATATTTGCAGGATAATCAAATAAAATTACAGGACATTTAAAGTGTTTTTCAACTAAAAAACGTTCGTGCTCAGATTGTAAATCTGCGCCCCATTCTTCTATAATATATTTAAATTTTTTCTTCTTGTTTGGTTTACTGTTACGTAAAATATCTATTGCTTCTGTATAGCTTACGCGTTTAAAGTTGTTTTCTGTTACAAACTTTAATTTTTCTATTAGGCGCATATCGCTACGTTCTGCTTGTGGTTTTGTTTTTTCTTCGTTAAATAAACGGTCGTCTAAAAACTGTAAATCGTCTTGGCAATTTTCTAAAACGTAAGTGATAACGCTTTTCATAAAATCTTCTGCCAAATCCATGTTACCTGCAAGATCCATAAAAGCAACTTCAGGCTCAATCATCCAAAACTCTGCTAAGTGACGTGAGGTGTTAGAGTTTTCGGCTCTAAATGTTGGTCCAAACGTGTACACTTTACCTAAAGACATGGCGTAAGTTTCGGCTTCTAATTGACCAGAAACTGTTAGGTTAGTTTCTTTACCAAAAAAGTCTTCTTTATAATCTACATCTCCGTCTTCTGTTAATGGTGGATTTTTAGGGTCTAATGCGCTTACGCGAAACATTTCTCCTGCACCTTCTGCATCACTTCCTGTAATTATTGGTGTGTGCATGTAGTAAAATCCGTTGTCATTAAAATATTTATGAATAGCAAAAGATAATGCAGACCTTAAACGCATCACTGCACTAAATGTGTTTGTTCTTGTGCGTAAATGTGCATTTTCTCTTAAAAACTCAAACGTGTGTTTTTTAGGTTGAATAGGGTAAGTTTCTGGATCAGAATCTCCTAAAATTTCAATATTAGTTACAGCAATCTCTACTTTTTGGCCTTTACCTTGACTTTCTACTAAATCTCCAGTAATGGCAACAGCAGCACCAGTTGTAATGCGTTTTAAGATGTTTTCATCTGTATTTTCAAAATCAACTACACATTGTATATTATTAATTGTAGACCCGTCGTTTAAAGCTATAAAACGATTTGCTCTAAAGGTACGTACCCAACCTTTTATATGTACTTCTTGAAATTTAGTTTCTTCTAATAATGTAGCGACTGTATATTGATTCATTTTAAAAAATTTTAATTCAAAAATAGAGTTTTTTATTTATTCCTTATCAGAAATAGATGTCTCGTCATTATCTTCTTCAGGAATAATATTTATTGCAGGTTTTTTTAATACTTCTTTATTGGCAATATTTCTTTCTAAAGAAAGTAGTAATGATGGTAACAATAGTAAGTTAGATAGCATAGCAAATAATAGCGTTACGGATACTAAAGCACCAAGTGCAACGGTACCACCAAAACTAGAAATGATAAATACTGAAAATCCGAAAAATAGCACTATAGATGTATAAAACATACTAACGCCAGTTTCGCGTAAAGCGCCATAAACCGACTTTTTAATTTTCCAGTTATTGGCTTGTAACTCTTGTCTATATTTTGCTAAAAAGTGAATGGTATCGTCCACAGATATACCAAATGCAATACTAAATACTAAGATTGTAGATGGTTTTATTGGTACGCCTAGATAGCCCATTAAACCTGCTGTTACTACTAAAGGTAAAAGGTTAGGAATTAACGATACAATAATCATTCTAAATGAACGAAACATATATGCCATAAATAATGAGATTAATAAAATGGCTAAGCTTAATGAAATGGCTAGATTTTTTACTAAGTATTTTGTCCCTTTTTGAAATACCAACGCTTTACCAGTCATAGTTACATTGTAACGTTCTTTAGGGAAAGTGTTATCTATTTTTTCTTGTAAATTTTCTTGAATACGCTCCATTCTATCAGTACCAATATCTTTCATAAAGGTGGTAATGCGTGCATATTGACCTGTACTATCTACAAAATTTGAAAGTAAATCTACGTCTGATGACGAATTTTTAGCATAGCTTAAAATAAAGCTGTTTTCTTGACTAGTAGGTAATTGATAGTATTTTGGATTTCCGTTGTAGTATGCTTGTTTTGAGTATTTAACTAAATCTACAACTGAAATTGGTTTTGATAATTCTGGAGTTTCTACAATAAACTCTTCAATTTTATCCATGCGTTTTAAAGTAGACAGCTTCATAACGCCTTTTTTACGTTTGGTGTCTACCATAATTTCTAATGGCATAATACCATTAAATTCTTCTTCAAAAAAACGAATGTCTTTAAAAAATTGTGCCTTTTTAGGCATGTCTTCTATTAAACTTCCAGAGATACGTATTTGATAAATCCCAATTATACAAACCACTAAAAGCACTAAGGACGTAATGTAAATGGTAATACGTTTTTCTCTAACCATATGTTCCATCCAATTTACAAAGCCACCAATCCAACGTTTGTTTAAATGTTCTAAATGTCTCTCTTTTGGATAAGGTAAAAAGGTGTAAATTATAGGAATTATAAGCAAACATAGTATGAAAATAGCAAGTATACTTAACGATGCCACAACACCAAATTCTTTTAATAACGTACTTTCTGTTAAAATAAATGTTGCAAACCCAGATGCAGTGGTAACGTTAGTCATTAACGTGGCGTTACCAACTTTGGTTATAACACGTTGTAAACTTTTTACTTTATTACCATGAGATTTTACCTCGTGTTGGTATTTATTGATTAAGAAAATACAGTTAGGTATACCAATAACGATAATTAATGGTGGTATTAATGCTGTAAGTACTGTAATTTCGTATTTAAGCATTCCCAGAAATCCAAGTGTCCACATGACACCAATACAAACGACCACTAACGAAATTAAAGTAGCTCTAAAAGATCTAAAGAATAAAAAGAAAATTAAAGATGTAACAACAAGAGCAGCTATTACAAAAAGATTTATCTCGTCAACAATATTTTGAGCATTTAATGTACGAATATATGGCATACCAGAAACGCGAACCTGCATATTATTTGTAGCCTCAAATGCTTTAATGTTTTCTTCAAGATTCTTTAAAACAAAATCTTTTCTTGCAGGTGTATTAACTATATCTTTTTTTAAATATATAGCAGTTCTAACAGTTTTACTTTTTTTATTAAATAAAAAGTTATCGTAAAACGGATATTTATTAAAAAGTTCGTCTTGTAAAGTTTCAATTTGAGCAATAGACTTTATAGAATCTTTTATAAAAGGTTCTAATTTAAATTGTTCTTTATCTGTATCTTTTACAAGTTTTTGAAGATCTTTTATAGAAATTACAGTTTCTACTTCTGGAGCAGATTTAAAACTTTCAGATAGGTTATTCCATGCATTAAGTTTTTCAACAGTAAAAAGTTTAGGGTCTTTTATACCTAAAACAATCAAATTACCTTCCTCACCAAAGACTTTTAAAAACTCGTTGTACTTAATGTTTACTTCGTGGTCGTCTGGTAAAAGGTTTGCTTCTGTGTATGTAAAACGCATGTATTTCCATTGCGTACTTAATAGAATGGTAATGACAATGATGCCTAATAGAATACCAATTTTGTTACGCAAAATTTTACGTGCTATAAAATCCCAGAAGTTATTTGAAAAAAGTTTTAACATATTGCTTCAAAAAATCATGCAAAGGTATGTAAAACCATTGTATTTACTAGGCAATCAAGGTTAAAAATGTTTTTAATATTGTTTGCTTTATAAATTTTAAAATATTTTAAAAGCTTTACATTGTTTAAAAGCAGATTTGTATTTAAATAAGTTTACAAAGTAATATTGAAAGTGAATTTGACAGCAATATTATCTTCTTCTTTTGGTAGGTGATAGGCACCATATCTGTAAGTAGCACTTAAGCCAAATCCAAAAAGTAATTTATTGATTTCAAATCCGGTTTCTGTGTAACCTTTGTCAAGCGTATTAAAATCAAGGTTTTGATGTCTGTTAATGTTACTCATGTTACCTAATGCATATCTAGAAATTAAAACTAATTGTGGTTGGTAACGTTTTGTAATTTTAAAAGGAGAAAAATAATGTTTTACAATAAATGTGGTAAACTTATCTGAGAAAAACTCGTTAAAAAACATAGTTTCAAAACTATTTATGCCGGCTACAGAAAAACGTTGCAAAATGGTTTCTTTTCTGATATTATTTGGGTAAGCATGGTATAAATGAGTTAAAGGCGTATCACCATGAGCAAAACCAGCAGTAAATGTTAGTAATGTATTAGCATTATTCTTATGGTTAAACTTTTGAATTGTTCTAAAATCTACTTTAGAAAAGTTAAAATCTGCACCAAAGACGTCTTTAAAACTTTTAGTGTATTGTAAAGTAAATTTAGGGAAACCACTTTTAACCAATGTTTGTTTGTTATCTTTTACATCAAATTTATCAAACGGATTATATTGAAAAGCTATCTTAGCAAGTGATACCTCAAACGCATGGTAGATAGAATTATTAGCAATAAAATTATAACTGTAAGTTGGGCTAATATTACTTGTTGAAAATTGAGTTTCGGTTAATAATTTAGGTGAAATTTCATGCTCAACAGATAGTTTTGTAGTGATGTGCTTATGAAATAAGTCTATGTTTAATAATCGAGGCTCAAAAAATTGAAAAAAGCGTTTGTCTAAAATAAATTGCGTGCTTCCTGTTTCTTGTAAATCATCAGTATATGAAAGGTTAATCCATGTATTGGTTTTTGGAGCAACTCTAACACCACCACCAATACTATATTTAGATTTTTTATCTACAAAACCATAAACTAAGTAAGCGTTAAGACGATATTTATCCGAAAACTCATTACTTGTCTGTCCGCCAAGTCCAGATCTTAAACCTTCGTATTGGTTAAACTTAACTAAGTATCTTAAATCAATATCTAAAAATTTAGTAGGGAAAAAACCATTACCTAAACGGTTTAAAAAGTTGGCTTTTTTAATTGAATCATTAACCGCAGCAGTACTATCTTTTGGTGTTTGAGAAAACGCAAAACTTACACTAAACAAAAATATTGTAGTGCATAAAAGTAGGGTAGTAGTGTATTTGTGTTTTAACATTCAAACTAAAAACGATCCAAAATAAAATATATTAAAAAAGAAGAAATAAAAAAAAGCGACTTTAACAGTCGCTTAAATCATTAAACGGTCATAATTTCTTTTTCCTTAACCGCTAAAATCTCGTCAATTTTTTTAACGTATTTATCTGTTAAATCTTGTATATCTGCTTCAGCATTTTTTTGTACATCTTCAGAAGCATCATCTGTTTTTTTAATGTCGTTATTAGCTTCTTTTCTTGCGTTTCTTACTCCAATTTTAGCATCTTCTGCTTCAGCTTTTGCTTGTTTTGCTAAATCACGTCTGCGTTCTTCAGTTAATGGTGGTACATTAATAATTATAAAATCACCATTATTCATTGGGTTAAAACCAAGGTTAGCATTCATAATTGCTTTTTCAATTTCTTGAAGCATATTTTTTTCCCAAGGTTGAACGCTAATGGTTCTTCCATCTGGAGTGTTTACGTTTGCAACTTGACTTAATGGTGTTTGAGATCCATAATAATCAACCATTACACTACCTAACATTGCAGGACTAGCTTTACCTGCGCGAATGTTTAAAAATTGTTTTTCTAAGTGTTTTACTGCTTTATCCATTGCTTCTTTAGCAGTATCTATAATAAATGTAATTTCTTCCATAGTATGTATTTATTATCGAAGCTCTTTCAATAATTGAGCCAATTTTTAAAATTGAAATATATAAAACTTATAAATTAACTTCTGTTCCAATGTTTTCTCCTGAAACTACTTTTAGCAAATTACCTCTTTTGTTCATATCAAAAACTATGATTGGTAATTTGTTTTCTTGGCTTAAAGTAAATGCTGTAGTATCCATTACTTTTAAGCCTTGTCTAATGACATCATCAAAAGTGATGTGGTCAAATTTTATTGCAGATTTATCTTTTTCTGGGTCTGCATTATAAATTCCGTCTACTCTTGTTCCTTTTAAAATGACATCTGCTTCAATTTCGATTGCTCTTAAAACTGCAGCAGAATCTGTTGTAAAGTATGGGTTACCAGTTCC
Source organism: Mesoflavibacter sp. CH_XMU1422-2 (assembly GCF_037029245.1). Lineage (NCBI taxonomy): Bacteria > Pseudomonadati > Bacteroidota > Flavobacteriia > Flavobacteriales > Flavobacteriaceae > Mesoflavibacter > Mesoflavibacter sp. CH_XMU1422-2. The sequence continues at coordinate 267,036 of NZ_JAYMEE010000056.1, forward strand.
TCCACCAAAAATAACAACACGTCCTTTTCTTAAGTGGCTTAAAGCTTTTCTTCTAATAAAAGGCTCGGCAACTTCATTAATTTTGATGGCTGTTTGAAGTCTAGTTTTTACATCGGCGTCTTCTAAAGCGCTTTGTAAAGCTAAACCGTTTATTACTGTGGCAAGCATACCCATATGGTCACCTTGTACACGATCCATACCGTTACTTGCTCCTGCAACACCTCTAAAGATATTACCGCCACCAATAACTATGGCAACTTCAACGCCTTTATCGGTAAGTTGTTTGATGTCTTCTGCATATTCTGCTAATCGTTCTGGATCTATACCATATTGGCGCTTACCCATAAGAGCTTCACCAGATAGTTTTAGTAAAATTCGGTTGTATTTCATTTTAATTTCGAAAGTTTAGCAAAGCTACATAATTTTTTGAAATCAAATATTTGTAATTTGTTTTTTTAAGTAAGTGCGTTTTATTTTATTATTTGATGTGGTAAAAACCGTAAATTTTGAATAAAGTGTCATTTTTTTTTTTTTGGTTATATTTTTTATAGTTTTAGAAAACAAAACTTAAAACATATTGATTATCAGTCTGTCAAATTTTTTTGTTAGGTATTGTTGCAACTTAATCAGTACTGATTTTTATTTTAAACTAAGACTGTTTTTATTAATCTTTTGATCTGTAATGATCATCTATAAACATTTTTAATTATGAGAAAATTAAAAACAATAATGTTAGGCGTATTATTTATGTCTGGCTTATCAGCTATGGCTACAAAATCAGATAAATCTGTTAATTCACCTAAAACAGATTTGAAAAAAAATGTGCCATGTCCTACAGTATACACAGTTTGTGATAATGCTCATCCTGACAACTTTGAAGCATTTGCTAATTGTATGGAAGCTAATGGTTGTGGATAGTTAAACTAAGGTCTATGCTTTTGCTTAAAAGTATAGACCTTTTAAATTAAAGTTTATATGAATAAAATATTTAAATATTATACAATAGCGTTATTATTTGTTTTAACTGTTAGTTTTTCAAACTTTCAGAACAATGATATTAAAGGAATCGTTAAATATAAGGCTCTTATTAATACCAAATATGTTGATAGTTTTATTAAAGACTTAGAAAAAAAAGAAGATTTGCCTATGCATATCAAACAAGGTGTTGTAGATATGTATAGAAATGCTCAACCTGATGAATTTAATCTTTTTTTTAAAGATGGTAAATCTTATTATTCTTTAATACCAAAACTTGATACAGATGAAGGGTATAATATAGGTAGTAAAGCGAATAAAAACTCTTATTTTACAAGTACTACAGATATAATTGAAGAAAGCTCATATTTTGGTAATATTAAACATAACCCTTTAGATTGGGAAATAACCAATAATACAAAAAAGATAGGTAAATATAATTGTAACCAAGCTATTGCTACAGAAAAGCTCTTTAGCAGAAAAGGTTTTTATTATAATAGGCAGATTGTTGCTTGGTTTACTCCAGACATACCTTTAAGTTTTGGTCCAAGTAATTACAGTGGTTTACCAGGTTTAATTTTAGAGATAGAATGTAACATGTTTTCAATTAGAGCTATGAATATTGATTTAAGTTCTTCTAAAAATATTGTTATAAATAAACCTTCGGGCAAAATAATTACTGAAGAGCAATCTCATAAATTAATAAAAGGTTATATGAAAGACAGTAATCAAGAGGATTAATTTAGAACTTCATTAACTTACACTTTTTATGTTAAAAACCCCAAAATTATTATTGGTTTTTATATTGTTTTCTTTTTTTGGTTACTCTCAAAATTATAGATTAGAAGGCGTTGTAAAAGACAGTCTTAATAATCCTTTAGAGAATGCTAATTTAATTGCTAAACCAACAGATAAATCTCAAAAAATTAAATTTTCTATTACAGATTTTAAAGGTAATTATAGGTTAGAACTGAAGCCAATACCTTACGAAATTACTGTAACTTACTTAGGTTATAATCCGTACAAATTTTCTGTTAACCAAAAAAAAATACGATTAAAAATTTAACACTTTCAAGTCAAAGTAATTTATTAGAAGAGGTTATTATAGATCTTCCTGTATCTATAAAAAATGATACAATTACTTATCGGATTGATAAGTTTACATCAGGAGACGAAAGGAAATTAAAAAACGTCTTAAAAAAATTACTTGGTATAGAAGTAGAACAAGATGGAAGTGTTCTTTTTCAAGGTAAAAAGATTACAACCTTATTGGTGGACAATAAAAAGTTTTTTGGAGGAGGAACAAAATTAGGTGTAGATAATATACCTGCAAATGTTATTGACAATATTGAAGTTATAGAAAATTATAGCGAAATAGCTTTTATGAAAAATTTAGTAGATAGCGGCGAGACTGCTATGAATATTAACCTAAAAGAAGATAAAAAAAACTTTGTTTTTGGAGATGTAGAAGCAGGAAAAGGTAATAGAAATTTTTACAGAACTCACGCAAACCTGTTTTACTACGGAAAAAAAACAACATTTAATCTAATAGGTAATCTAAATAATACTTCAGATCAAGTACTTACCTATAAACAATATTTCGATTTTCAAGGAAATGTAAGCCAGATTTTTAATAAAGGAAAAACAGTTATCAATAATTCATTAAATGATTTTATGCAGTTTATTGAAAAAGAAGATGTAATTAAAAGCAATCGTAAATTTGGAGCTTTAAATATTAATCAAGAGATAAATAACAAAATGAATATTTCTAGTTATGGTATTTTTTCAAAGACTAAAGACAACGCATTAAATGAAACAATTAACCAATACAATAATTTTACAGAGAACAGTAATTATGAGTCAATTAATCATAATGATTTTTACGTTGGTAATATCCAATTGAGTTATTTTCCTAATCTTAAAAATAAAGTATACTTAAAAACCCAAATAAAAAGTACATCTAATAATTATTCAGAAGATAATAAGTCTATAACTCCAACTACAAATAGTTCTTTTTTTAACCAAAAAACAGCAAATGCTACTTACTTTTTTCAAACATTAGAATGGTACAAAAAGTCATCAAATAAAAACACTTATACTTTTATGTCTAATTTATTATTAGATAATAGTGCAATAAATAAACAGTGGTTAACACCAGACAATACACTAGTAGGTTTTATCCCTATATCAGAACAAGAAAATTATAATTTAAAACAATTTAAAAGAACAAAAAATTTAAACTTTGAAAACAACTTTAATTATTATAAAGTCATAAACAAAAACAATCATTTAAAGACGATACTTGGTAATACATATATAAGAAATAAATTTATATCACAAGATGTCCAAGTCTTAGACAACAATTTAATAAATAATATAAACGGCTTTAATAATAATTTGATTTTTAAATTAAATGATTTTTTTATCGGTCAATATTATAAATTTAGAACAGGAAAATTCACCTTTAATCAAGGTGCTATGTGGCACTTTTATAATTGGGAAGTAGACCAAGAGTCAATATTGTCCAAACATAAAAATATTATCCTTCCTGAAGTATCTATTTTATTAGAGTTCAATAAATCAAAGAAAATTAAACTTAATTATAACTTAAAATCTTCCTTTTCTGATGCTGTTAATTATACCAATAAAAATATGTTAACTTCCTATAATTCTGCATATTTTGGTAATCAAAATTTGGAGAATGAACTGTATCATACTTTATCTATAAATTATAGTAGATTTTCTCTATTTAAGGGATTAAGATTTTACTTGATGGGTAACTATATAAAACAAGTAAAAGGGTTTATAAATAAAATACAATACCAAAATATTAACCAAAATGTTTCAATTCTCATGTTGGATAACCCTCAAAATCGATGGTGGTTTAAGGGAAACATTAGGAAAAAAATTGGGAATTTTAAATACGGTTTCGAGTTGCATTACAATACGTCTAGTTATAAACAAAATGTAAATGATAATTTACAAAATAACAAGAATAATATGTTTACTTATAAAACGTCAATAAGTACTTTATATGATGAGTTTCCTTCTGTAGATCTAGAGTTTAAGCAAGTTTTTGGTGAATATTTATTAAATGATATTTCTTCTAAATTTAGAGCAGATCAATTTATAGCAAATTTAGATTATTCTTTTTTTAAAGGTCTCAATGTTAAAATAGACTTTAGCTTAAATTATTATTCCAATAAATCATTTAATCAAAAAAACACATATAACATTACTAACTCAACCTTATTTTATAGAAAAGAGAATAGCCCATGGAGTTTTAAGTTAGAAAGTAATAATATATTTGATATTAAGTTTAAAAATCAATATAGTTTTTCTAACTATGTTATTTCAGATTCCAAAACTTATATTTTTCCTAGAGTTTTTTTGTTTTCGATAGGGTATAATCTATAAAAAAGCCATTACTAAGTTGTAATGGCTTTTTATATTTATGTTTTATTGCGTTTACAATAAAAGACTATCCTACGCTTACGCGTTTAAATCCTGTGATTTCAACATCACCAAAAGACTTAACGTATTCTGCAACAGTCATTTTTTCGTCTTTGATAAACTTTTGATCTAATAAGCATTGTTCTTGATCTAAAGTTGTGTTATCAGAGATAAAACGCTCCATTTTACCTGGTAAGATTTTGTCCCAGATTTGTTCTGGCTTACCTTCAGCTTTTAATTGTGCTTTAGCGTCTTCTTCAGCTTGAGCTAAAACTTCTGGAGTTAATTGAGACATTGAAATGTATTGTGGTACATTTTTTAATGTTTTTCCTAAACGTTCTAACTCTTCGTTTTCTTTTTCAATTGCAGCAATTCTTGCTTCAGTTTCACTAGCTACGTATGCTGGATCAAAATCTTTGTAAGATAAGATTGATGCACCCATAGATGCAATTTGCATAGCAACGTCTTTTGCTAAAGTTTCTACGTTATCTACAGCAGCAGAAAAACCAACGATAGCAGCAATTTTGTTAATATGTACGTAAGAACCAACGTAAGGTGCGTTTACTTTTTCAAAAGCATTGATGTCTAATTTTTCACCAATAACACCAGTTTGTTCTACTAATTTTTCTGATACTGAAATACCATTAAAGTCAGAAGCTAAAAATTCTTCTTTGTTATCAAAGTTGATAGCATTATCTGCCATTTCGTTAGCTAAAGCAACAAAAGATTCGTTTTTACCAACAAAGTCAGTTTCGCAACCTAATACAATAGCAACACCAGTTGTGTTATCATCGTTTACTTTAGCGATAGCAGCACCTTCAGAAGAGTCACGATCTGCTCTTTTTTCAGCAACTTTTTGACCTTTTTTACGTAAAACGTCAATTGCTTGATCAAAGTCTCCGCCAGCTTCTACTAATGCTTTTTTACAGTCCATCATACCTGCACCAGTAGCTTTTCTTAGCTTGTTTACTTCTGCTGCAGAAATTTTTACTTCACTCATAATAAGTTATAATTTAAAAAAAAGTCGTTCAATTAATTTTCAGTAAAGAAAAGAACTAAACGACTTATTCATGTTTGAAAATTGTTAATTTATTCTTCTTCCTCTTTTGAAGCTTTTGCTTTTTTAGGAGCCGATTTTTTGTCTGCTTTTGCAGCGTCTTTCTCAGCTTTTTCTGCTTTACGCTCGTTAAGACCAGCTGTAATAGCTTCTGTAACGTGCGTTAAGATTTTATCAATAGATTTAGAAGCATCATCGTTTGCTGGTATTACGTAGTCTACCTCACGTGGATCAGAGTTAGTATCTACCATAGCAAAGATAGGAATGTTTAATTTTTGTGCTTCTTTAATTGCAATGTGCTCACGCTTAATATCTACAACAAATAAAGCTCCTGGTAAACGTGTCATATCAACGATAGATCCTAAGTTTTTCTCTAACTTAGCTCTTAAACGGTCAACTTGTAAACGTTCTTTTTTAGATAACGTATTAAATGTTCCGTCTTTCTTCATTCTATCAATAGTAGCCATTTTTTTAATCGCTTTTCTAATAGTAACAAAGTTTGTTAACATTCCACCAGGCCATCTCTCAGTAATGTAAGGCATGTTAATACTTGCCGCTTTTTCTGATACGATGTCTTTAGCTTGTTTTTTTGTAGCAACAAATAAAATTTTACGACCAGATGCTGCGATTTTTGCTAACGCTGCACCAGCTTCGTCTATTTTAGCTGCTGTTTTGTATAAGTTTATGATATGGATGCCATTACGCTCCATGTATACGTAAGGAGCCATGTTTGGGTCCCACTTACGTGTAAGGTGTCCAAAGTGTACACCTGCTTCAAGTAATTCTTTTACTTCTACTGCCATTTTGTAATAGTTTACGTTCTGTTGAATTAGCAATAATTAAGTGGTCATTAAAATAAATTCGCCTTAATTATTTAGATGCTAAACTATACTTGCCTTTTAGGCTAAGTACAACAATAACTAGTTTAATTTTTTGTTTTGTGCTAAAAATTTTAGCAATAATATTAACGTTTAGAGAACTGGAATTTCTTACGAGCTTTCTTCTGACCGAATTTTTTACGCTCTACCATTCTTGGGTCTCTTGTTAATAATCCTTCAGGTTTAAGAATACCTCTGTTTTCAGCATCTAATTCGCACATTGCACGAGAGATTGCTAAACGTACAGCTTCTGCTTGTCCTGTAATACCACCTCCAAATACATTTACTCTAATATCAAAGTCACCTTCGTTTTCTGTTAACATTAAAGGTTGTTTTACTTTGTACTGTAATGTACCTGTAGTGAAGTAGTCATTTAAATCTTTTTTGTTAATCGTGATGTTTCCTTCTCCTTTAGATAAGTATACACGAGCAACTGCGGTCTTACGACGACCAATTTTGTGAATTACTTCCATTACTTGAATTCGTTTAAGTTAATTGTTTTTGGTTTTTGAGCTTCGTGAGCGTGCTCTGTACCAACCACAACAGTTAAATTACGGAATAAGTCTGCTCCTAATTTGTTTTTAGGTAACATCCCTTTTACTGATTTCTCTACTAATCTTGCTGGATCTTTTCCAAACATTTCAGTAGCAGTTAAACTTCTTTGACCACCTGGGTAACCTGTGTGACGTAAGTAAGTCTTTTCGTTCCACTTGTTTCCTGTTAAGTTGATTTTTTCTGCGTTAACAACAATTACATTGTCTCCACAATCAACATGTGGTGTAAAGCTAGGCTTGTGTTTTCCTCTTAAAAGTTTTGCAACTTTAGAAGCTAAACGACCTAATGTCTGACCTTCAGCATCTACTAAAACCCACTGCTTATCTACAGTAGCTTTGTTTGCTGAAATCGTTTTGTAGCTTAATGTGTCCACGTTATTAATTATTTTTTATTAAACATTCCTCTCTCAAAAAGAGTTTGCAAATTTACGATTATATATTTGATTACCAAATAGTGGGCTTACTTTTATTTGATAACTCTGTTGATATCTTTTTTTTAGCTCTTTTTTCAAGTAAAAAAACAACTAACATTTTAATTATAAGAAGTTAAGAATATATTATTTTAGTGTTTTATTTAAGTTGAAAGGATAGCTTTATTAACACGACTTAATGTATAACATTTAATAGGAAAAGAAAACAATGCTAACTTGGAAAGATATTATAAGTTTTACTGTAAACGGAAATCCAACTCCAGATACACGTGTTGAGAAAACAGATGAGCAATGGAAAGCACAATTAACACAAGATCAATATAGAATTACAAGATTAAAAGGAACTGAAGCGCCACATAGTGGTGCATTATGTAGTGCTTTTGAAGCTGGACAATATAATTGTGTATGTTGTGATTCGCCTTTATTTGATTCTACAATTAAATTTAGCTCAGGTTCAGGTTGGCCTAGTTTTACGCAGCCAATCCAAACTAATGCAGTCAAATATGAAAAAGATTCGTCTTTTGGGATGGTTCGTGTAGAAATTATGTGTAATACTTGCGATGCACATTTAGGACATGTTTTCCCAGATGGTCCAGAACCAAGCGGTTTACGTTATTGTGTAAATTCAGAATCTTTAATTCTTAATAAAGAAGGATAATTTAATGACTACAAAAAAGTTAGAAGTTGCTACTGTTGGTGGCGGATGCTTTTGGTGTACAGAAGCTGTGTTTAATCATGTAAAAGGTGTAGAAGAAGTTGTTTCTGGTTATACTGGTGGTAATGCACCAGGAAAACCAACTTATCGCGAAATTTGTTCTGGGTTAACAGGTCATGCCGAAGTAGTTAAAGTAACTTTTGATGCCAATATTATTAGTTATAAAGAAATTCTTGAAATCTTTATGACAACACACGATCCTACAACTTTAAACAGGCAAGGAGCAGATGTTGGGACGCAATACCGATCTGTGATATACTTTTATAATGATAAACAAAAGGAAATTGCTAATCGTGTTTTAGAAGAGTTAAATCCTTTATATAACAATAAAATAGTAACAGAAGTAAGTCCAATGGGTGTTTTTTATGAAGCCGAAAAAGAGCATCAAGAATTTTATAAAAACAATCCAGATTACGGGTATTGTACCTATGTCATAGATCCAAAACTGAATAAGTTAAGACAATTACACGCAGATAAACTTAATTAGCACAGTTGTTAACTGTCTCATTATGAGTTGTTGTTTTGTTGTGTAAGCAAGTTGAGTCTTATTTAATAATTCCTTTTAAAAAATCATTTATAGTATAATTTTTGATTAATTTTGCAGCGTTATGCAAGAAGAATTAAGACTTTCTAGTTGGTTACCTACCACAAATAAAGAGGTGAAAATTCGCGGATGGGAAGAACTTGACGTTATCCTATTTAGCGGCGATGCCTATGTAGATCATCCAACCTTTGGTCCAGCAGTAATTGGACGTTTGTTAGAAAGTTTTGGACTAAAAGTGGCTATTGTGCCACAACCTAACGTTAACGATAATCTTCAGGATTTTGTTAAGTTAGGTAAACCACGTTTATTCTTTGGTGTTACAGGTGGTTGCATGGATCCTATGATTAGCAACTACAACGCCAATAAAAAGCGACGTGATAAAGATGCCTACACGCCAAATGGCGAAATTGGTTTTAGACCAGATTATGCATCTACGGTTTATAGTAAAATTTTAAAAGAAAAATGGCCAGATACACCAGTTTTAATTGGTGGTATTGAAGGCTCTTTACGTCGTGTGACGCATTACGATTATTGGAGTGACCAATTAATGCCTACTATTTTAGAAACCTCTAAAGCAGATATGTTGGTGTACGGAATGGGCGAACAACCACTTCGTGAAATTGTACGCTTATTAGAACGTGGTGTACCTTTTAATAGCATTAATACCGTAAACCAAACAGCGATTCTTATTAATGATGAAAACGATATCCCAAAAAACAAGAATTGGGAAGATGTTGAAATCGCCTCACACGAAACCTGTTTAAAAGATAAAAAGGCTTACGCATCTAACTTTAAGATTATAGAACAAGAATCAAATAAGTTAGCTGCAAGACGAATTTTTCAAAAAGTAGGTAATAAGATATTGATGATAAATCCGCCGTATCCTACAATGACGGAAGCCGAAATTGATGCCTCTTTCGATTTGCCTTACACGCGTTTACCGCATCCAAAATACAATAAGCGTGGACCAATTCCTGCTTACGAGATGATAAAAACGTCTATAAATATTCATCGTGGATGTTTTGGTGGGTGCAGTTTTTGTACCATTTCGGCACATCAAGGAAAATTTATAGCGAGTCGTAGTAAAGAGTCTATATTAAGAGAAGTTGATAAAGTGGCGAATATGCCAGACTTTAAAGGCTATTTATCTGATATTGGTGGACCAAGCGCGAATATGTATCAAATGAAAGGTAAAGTACAATCCATTTGCGATAAATGTGTTGCGCCAAGTTGTATTTCGCCAGTAATTTGTAGTAATTTAGATACGTCTCATAAACCTTTAACCGAATTATATCAAGCGGTTGATAGTCATCCGAAGGTTAAAAAATCATTTATCGGTTCTGGAATTAGACACGATATGTTGGTGCCAGAATTTAATAAAAACGCCGACCCAAAAGAGTTAGACGATTATACCGAAGAAGTGATGACCAAGCACGTTTCTGGTCGACTAAAAGTAGCGCCAGAACATACAAGTGATCCCGTATTAAAGTTAATGCGAAAACCGTCCTTTAGTTACTTTCATAAGTTTAAAGAACGTTTTGACAAAATCAATATCAAGAATAAACTGAACTTGCAGTTGATTCCGTATTTTATCTCAAATCATCCTGCTTGCGAAGTTGAAGATATGGCTAATCTTGCTGCTGAAACTAAAGATATGGGTTTTCAGCTAGAGCAAGTACAAGGCTTTACGCCAACGCCAATGACGGTTGCAACGGTGATTTATTACAGTGGTTATCATCCGTACACGCTAAAAAAAGTAAATACGCCAAAAACCAGAAAGGAAAAGGATGAACAGCACCGTTTTTTCTTCTGGTATAAAGATGAAAACAAAGCTTGGATTAAAAACACGCTTAATAAATTAGGAAGACAAGATTTACTAGATGTTTTACTGCCTAAAAAAGATGAAAAATGGCGTAAAAATAAACCTGGTAAAACTAAAAATACCTTTAACGATGCTGTACCTTTTAACCAACGAAAAAATAAGGTGAAGTATAAGAAGAAAAAGCGAAAGTAATTTTTCTTCTTTTTACAAGTCCCTTCTTCCATGCTTAGCAGCAATCACACTAATTGCTACAATTTGAAATGCATGAAACATCATAATTGGTAGTAAAATAACGCCTAAAAAAGAAGCGTTTTGAAATAGTATTTTAGAAAATACAGTACCGTGTACTAAAGACTTTTTTGTACCACAAAACTGTGCTGTAATTCGGTCTTCAATAGAAAAATGAAATTGTTTTGAAACAAAACCTACAAAGAAATATACTATCCAAAAGATTAATATAGCAACAGCTAAAACGGCTAGTAATTTTAACGGGCTTAAATTTTCAAAAATGCGATCTAAAAAGGATTTAGAAAAACTTTTGTAGATAATCAACAAAATGACACTTTTATCAAATAGCGTAATTTTTTTGCTTTGTTTTAATGCAAAAGCACCTAAAAATCGTCTTAATAATAAGCCTAAAATAACTGGTGCTAAAATTTCTAATAATAATTTTTGATAAACTTCGATTAAGCTGTAATCTGTTCCTGTAGACGTCATAAAAAGACCAATCCACAACGGTGTAAGGATCACGCCAATTAATCCAGAAATACTCGCGTTAAAAATAGCTGCAGGAATATTTCCTTTGGCAATAGATACCATAACTACAGATGATGATACTGTGGAAGGCAATGCTGCTAAAAACATAAAAGCCAACCAAAGTGCTTTGTTATCTTCAGTAATTAAAGGGTATGCAGTTAATACAATTAAAGGAAAAACAATAAAAGTTGTCGCTTGTATTAATACATGTAATTTCCAGTTTTTTAAACCGATTTTAATTTGCTGCGGACTTAATTTTAATCCGTAGAAGAAGAAAATAAGCGATATACCAATACTGCTTAACGTGTTTAAAACCTGCGCGCTTTCACCTTTACCCAAATCAGGATAAATGTATGCCACTATCACGGTAATTATAATAGCAATGACGAATTTGTCTATTTTCAAAACTCGATAAAGATTTTAAATTTAATGCGCTTCTAACCAGTTATCGCCAAGACCAATTTCAACATCTAATGGTACCGATAATGTAAAGGCATTTTCCATTTCGGTTTTTATCAATTTCGAAATTTCTTCTAATTCAGGTTTGTAAACATCAAATACCAATTCATCATGTACTTGTAATAGCATTTTGGTTTTGTAATCACCAGCTTCTAACTTCTCATAAATGTTAATCATTGCTAGTTTGATGATGTCTGCAGCACTACCTTGAATTGGCGCATTTACCGCATTTCGTTCTGCTGCACCACGAACAACCGCATTTCTAGAATTAATATCTTTTAAATATCTGCGTCTGCCTAAAACCGTTTGCACATAACCATGATCACGCGCAAAATCGACTTGCTTGCTGATGTAGTTTTTCAGTTTTGGATAGGTTTCATAATAGGTGTCGATTAGTTCTTTAGCTTCGCTACGAGATAAGTCAGTTTGGTTGCTTAAACCGAATGCTGACACACCATAAATAATTCCGAAATTTACCGTTTTTGCGTTGCTACGTTGCTCTCTAGTCACGTCTTCAATAGCAACATTAAATACTTTGGAAGCAGTTGATGCGTGAATGTCTTCGCCATGTTTAAAAGCTTCAATCATGGTTTCTTCTTCGCTTAACGCTGCGATGATACGTAATTCAATCTGAGAATAATCGGCAGCTAATAACGTGTAGTCTTCGTTACGAGGTACAAATGCTTTTCGTACTTGTCGACCTCGTTCTGTACGAATGGGAATGTTCTGTAAATTAGGGTTATTACTACTTAAACGACCAGTTGCAGCAACAGTTTGCATATAGTCTGTGTGTACGCGTCCTGTAGCTTCTTCAACTTGAAGTGGTAAGGCATCTACATAGGTGCTTTTTAGTTTGGATAAACCTCTAAATTCTAAAATGTTTCTGATGATTTCATGGTCTTTTGCTAAGTAGCTTAACACATCTTCTGCGGTAGAATATTGCCCAGTTTTGGTCTTTTTTGGCTTGTCTACCAATTTCATTTTTTCAAATAAAATAATACCTAATTGCTTTGGTGATGCAATGTTGAATTCTTCGCCAGCAGCTTCATAAATGCTTTTTTCTAAGTTGGCAATGTCTGTATTTAATTGCTCTGATAAGCTGTTTAAAAAGTCTTTGTCAAGGTTAATACCTTCTAATTCCATTGCAGCTAACACGCGTAGTAACGGAATTTCAATCTCATCAAACAATTTTTGTGTGTTGGCTTCGCCTAATTCTTTTTCAAAATGTTCTTTAAGTTGAAGTGTAATATCGGCATCTTCTACAGCATATTCCGTTTGTTTATCTAAAGGCACATCGCGCATAGATAACTGATTCTTCCCTTTTTTACCAATCAAGGTTTCAATGGAAATAGGCGAGTAGTTTAAATACGTTTCTGATAGTACATCCATGTTGTGGCGCATGTCTGGATTAATCAAATAGTGCGCTAACATCGTGTCGAATAAAGGTCCTTTAACTTCAATATTGTATTTGGCTAAAACCTTGATATCGTATTTTAAATTCTGACCAATTTTCTGAATGTTTTCAGCTTCAAAAAACGGACGTAATTCTTCAATTAATTCTTGTGCTTCATATTTGTTTTCAGGAAACGGTAAGTAAAATCCTTTACCAGTTTCCCAAGAAAATGCAATGCCAACCAATTCTGCAGTTAACGGATTTAAGCCTGTAGTTTCGGTATCAAAACATACCGATGTTTGGTTAAGCAGGTTTTTTACAAACAGTTTAGTTGCCATTCCGCTAGCAACACTTTGATAAAAGTGACTTGTGTTTTCGGCTGTATTTCTTGTAAAAGATGTGTTTGTTTCAGAATTTGAACTATCATCGCCACCACCAAATAAAGAGAATTGTCCTGCGCCAGCATTTTGATTATTATTGCTTTGACTTCGACTACGCTCAGTCACCGCTTGGTTATTTTGTTGGCTGAGCGAAGTCGAAGCCGTTTCTTCTCCAGTAGTAAACGTTTTAATGAAATTGTCTGTAAGACGTCTAAACTCTAACTCTTGAAAAATTTCTTTTACTTTTTCAATATCAGGATGATCTAATTCGAAATCTTTCGCGTTGAATTCCACAGGAACATCAAGCATGATTCGCGCCAATTCTTTTGAAAGTCTACCTAATTCGGCATTAGCTTCAACCTTTTCTTTCATTTTACCTTTTAGCTGGTCTGTGTTGGCTAAAAGTCCTTCCATACTACCAAATTGCTTGATGAATTTTTTAGCAGTTTTCTCGCCAACGCCAGGTAAACCAGGAATGTTATCACTAGAGTCGCCCATCATTCCTAAAAAGTCAATGACTTGTTCTGGTCTTTCGACTTCAAATTTTTTCTGTACTTCAGGAATTCCCCAAGTTTCATATCCGCCACCAAACGATTTTGGGCGATACATAAAAATGTTTTCGGTCACTAATTGTGCAAAATCTTTATCTGGCGTGACCATATAGGTTTTGTAACCTTCTTTTTCCGCTTGACGGGAAAGTGTCCCGATAACATCATCTGCCTCAAAACCTTCCTTTACCATAATTGGAATATGCATAGCTTCCAAAATGTTGCAAATGTGAGGAATTGCAGTGCGAATGCCTTCTGGTGTCTCGTCGCGGTTGGCTTTATAGTCTTCGTACATTTCTACACGATCTACACTTCCGCCTTTATCAAAACATACCGCTAAATGGTCTGGTCTTTCGCGTTTAATAACATCTAAAAGCGAGTTCATAAAGCCCATAATGGCTGAGGTGTCTTCACCTTTAGAGTTAATTCTTGGGTTTTTTATAAAAGCATAATACCCACGAAAAATAAGCGCGTAAGCATCGACTAAAAAGAGGCGTTTTTGTTCTGACATATTTTGAATTTTAATCTTATAAAAAGTTCTTGACTGCGCTCGAACAGACAAGAACATCAAAATTACGAAACTTAACTCAGCTTTACTTAGATTTTTTAAAACCTTATTAGCAATAATTTAATTTTTGACTAATGTAATTAATGTTAATCTTCCCTTAAATTAAAGTAGATATGATTTTTAAGACTGTAATTTTGTTAAAATTATAGATATGTTACGCTGGATTATAATAATAGTTTTATACGGAATTTTTAATTTTTATGCTTTTCAATCGGTAAAAACTCTAACAAGTAAAAAATGGATTTATTTCTTGTTTTTTGCCCTTACAATAATGGTATTAGTAAACTTAGTTTACCAATTTATAATACCTACTCAAGGTCGTGTACTTACGCCAGCTAAGAGTTATGCTTTAGGTTTTTTTCTAACTGTTATTGCCTTAAAAGTAGTACTGATTTCTTTTTTATTTACAGAAGATGTAATCCGTATTTTATACGGAGCATATCAAAAAGTGTTTGGAGATAAAGAAACCTTTTATTTGCCTTCTAGAAGGAAATTTATAAGCCAAATAGCTTTAGGTATTGCAGCAATACCATTTGCATCCATGCTTTATGGAATTTATAAAGGAAGATATAATTACAAAGTGTTAACTTATACTTTAGAATATCCAGATTTACCAGAAGCTTTTGATGGTTATCAAATCACACAAATTAGTGATGTACATTCTGGAAGCTTTGATAATAAAGAAAAAATAGAATACGCAATAGATTTAATTAATAAACAGCAATCTGATGTAATATTATTTACTGGAGACTTGGTTAATAATGAGGCTTCTGAGATGGAACAATGGAAAGGTACTTTTTCAAAATTATCAGCAAAAGATGGTGTGTTTTCAGTTTTAGGAAATCATGATTATGGAGATTATATGAACTGGCCAAACGAAACTGCTAAGCAAGAAAACTTAGAGTATCTTTTTGAAATTCAAAAAGAAATGGGTTTTGATTTGTTGAAAAATGAAAATAGATTTTTAGAACGAAATGGAGAAAGAATAGCTTTGATAGGTGTTGAAAATTGGGGAGCAGGTTTTAAGCAAGTTGGAGATTTAGATAAAGCTTCTGAAGGCGTAAATCAAGGTGATTTTAAAATTTTAATGTCTCATGACCCAACACACTGGGAAAAAGTTGCTGTCAACCATCCCTTACACTATCATTTAACGTTAAGTGGTCATACACATGGTATGCAGTTTGGAATAGAAATACCAGGTTGGATAAAATGGAGCCCAGCAAAATGGCGTTATAAATATTGGGCTGGTTTATATGAACAAAACAAACAAATAATAAACGTAAATAGAGGATTTGGTTACTTGGCTTTTCCTGGTCGAGTAGGTATTTGGCCAGAAATAACGGTTATTAAGCTTAAAAAAGGACTTCAAGAGGCTTAAATTAAACTAAATGTTTTATTTTTAAAGATACGTTAATACAAAAGCTTTAATCAAATGTCAAAATTTGGAGAATTAATTGATGTAGAAATTCCTGTGCTTTTAGATTTTTTTACAGAATGGGATGAAACATCTAAAAACATGCATGCGGTCTTAAGGGATGTTGCAGCTGCATTGGGAGATAAAGCAAGAGTCATTAAGATAGATCTGGATAAAAATAAAGAGCTGTCTGAGGCTTTACGAGTTAAAGGTTTGCCAACCTTAATTATTTATAAAAATGGAGAGATGAAATGGAGGCAAACAGGACAGCTTGATGCAAACTCTATAATTAATGTTGTAGAACAGTTTATTTAAAGACTTTTGAAACTGTAGCCTCTATCAGAGTAATAAGATAGTACTTTTGGTAACGTGTATTGTAAATTTTTTTTAGCCTTAATACTATCGTGAAACACGATTATATTACCATCTTTAGTATGTTTTAAAACATTGTTTAAGCAATCCTTACCGCTTAAATTTATATTCCAGTCATAACTAATTACAGACCACATTACAATTTGGTAGCCTTTTTTAATTAGTTGTCTAGCTTGCTTATTTTTAATCTTTCCGTATGGCGGTCTAAATAATTTTTTAGTTGAAAAATATTCTAAACCTAACTCTTTTTCTAAAGTGTTTTGAGCTTTTTCTGTGTTGTTGACATAAGAGTTGGTTTTATTACTCCAACCGTTTATATGATTAAAAGTATGATTGCCTATACTGTGACCATCTAGATTTATTTTATGAAGTATATCTGGGTATTTTTTTACATTGTCTCCTATACAAAAGAAAGTTGCTTTTGCATTAAATTGTTTTAATGTGTTTAATGTCCATTCTGTAATTTCAGGAGTTGGACCATCATCAAAGGTTAGGTATAATGTTTTATTAGAAAACGTCTTTTTCCATATGTATTTAGGAAAAAGACGTTTAATTATTATTGGAATTTTTACAGGAAAAGCTAACATTTATTCAGCTTTTAAAACAGTATCAAATTCTTTTAAGAACTCTTCTTCAGACATTGGTTTTGCTGTAGGTTCTTCTTCGT
Organism: Mesoflavibacter sp. CH_XMU1422-2; assembly: GCF_037029245.1. NCBI lineage: Bacteria > Pseudomonadati > Bacteroidota > Flavobacteriia > Flavobacteriales > Flavobacteriaceae > Mesoflavibacter > Mesoflavibacter sp. CH_XMU1422-2. Next base: position 284,022 of record NZ_JAYMEE010000056.1, read on the forward strand.
AAAAGTGCTTAAATAAATCAAGGTAGTTATTAAAAGCTTTTGTTTCTTGCTCTGCAAACTCTTTGTCGTAACTTCTAAGAACATCTACTAAAGCCTTATAACGTTCGATGTTAGTTAGGATTTCTGTAAAGTTATACTCTTGGTTTTCTATCGTTAAATTACCATAGTATCTTAAATATTCTTGGTATTTTGTTGCAACCTCTTTAAATAATTGTCTTGCTTTTTCTTTATTATTTACCTCATAATATGTGCTAATGTATGGTTCTAAAAGCGTGTAGAATCCGTATTTATCAACAGGCATATTTTCCATAGCAATATCTGCAATTTCTTCTGCTTTGTCTAGTTTGTTTTCGTTTAATAAAGCTTCTATTAAACGAGCTAAGTTACCGCGATAAGCAATCGAGTTTTTTCGTGTTTCTGGGTCATGATAGATGTCTCCGCCACTATTTCCCCAATCCCAATTTACAACTTTATTGTACATAAAATCTGTGTCAATGCGTCCCATGTCGTATGGGTTTGCTCTAGATACAGGAGTTTTTATTGGTACTAATTTGTAAACCATTCCGTTTAATTGCAGGTAACCTTTAAGCCAAATGTAATCATCATCTCCAAATGCGCCACCTGTAAAGTAGATTGGACGTTGCCAATTGTTGTTTGCTACAATATCTAACATTAGTAATCTGTTTTTATATATAGCACTATCGTCTATTGTTATGTAAAGATTATCTTCTATTAAGGCACTATCTTTAGCTTTAACAATTCCGTTTTTAATTACTTCTTTTTTGTCTACGGGAATACGGACATGTTCTGCAGGGAAATAATTTGAGTTAATTAATTGACTTGGATAAGAAGATACATCATCTCCTTCTTGCTGCATTATGTGTTTTAACTTAGTTTTTGGATTGTCACTTGTTATAAAGGTCATAAACTCCTTTATAGCTAATGTATCTTTAGTACGTAAGCGCTTCATTATATAGTCTCTTGTCCCATGTTTGTATTTGTCATGTGTAAGAGCAGATGGTATTGGCTCGCTTTCATAAGCTTGACGTTTCATTTGATCAATGTACCAATCTGTTTGGAATAAACTTGTATTGACAACACGCACATCGGTACGATATTTTTCAATTTCTTGAGCATACCAAAGCGCAAAGGTGTCGTTATCACCAATTGAGAATAAAATACCATTTTCATCACAAGAATCTAGGTATTTTTTAGCCATAGCTAAAGCTGTGTACTTGTCAGAACGATCATGATCATCCCAATTTTGAGTAGCCATAATTAATGGGACTAAGGCTAAACAAAGCACAGTTATAATTGGAGCTAAGATTTTACCAGAAAGATATTTTTTTAGCATATCAAAGATGGCATATACCCCAAACCCAATCCAAATAGCAAAGACGTAAAAGCTACCAACTACAGAATAGTCTCTTTCTCTAGGTTCAAAAGGTCTTACGTTTGTGTAGACTTGAATAGCAATTCCTGTAAACAAGAAAAATACTAGCATAACCCAAAATAATTTTTTGTCTTTATTAAAAAGAAAAAATAGTCCAATTAATCCTAATATAAAAGGAAGGAAATAATACGTGTTTCTTGCTTTATTATTTTTTACATCACTAGGTAGATTGTCTTGAGATTGACCTAAATGAAGTTCGTCAATAAATTGAATGCCACTAATCCAATTACCGTGTTGGTCTAGTTTACCTTGTATATCATCTTGTCTGCCAACAAAATTCCACATAAAGTAACGCCAATACATATAACCTAATTGGTATTCGAACATGAAAGCAAGGTTATCTCCAAAAGAAGGTTTCTCTACATCTAAAAATTGACCAAATTGCTTTAAAAAATTATGGTAATCTTCATAATCAATTCTCCCTTTAACAACATCATTTTTAAAATCTAAAATGGATTGTTCTAAACGTGGTTCTCCTTGGTAAGCAGGTTTTATTCTAAAATCTAAAAAACCAGTAAAAAGCATATAGTTTTCTGCGTTTTCTGCGCTCCACATACGAGGTAATACCGCAGCGTGTTTAGAGTTGTAGTTTTGCTTAGCGTTTTTGTAATCGTTAACTATAATGTATTTGCCTGTAGTTTCATCTTTTTCATATTTAGGCTTGTCGTCAACATATGGTTCATTTTCATCTAAACCAGAATATTGGTCAGTAAATAAAGGTCCGTAAAAAAGATGTGTTTCTGGATATTGTTCTAAGTTATAATAGGCTAAAAGTTCTCTAGCGCTTGAAGGGTTGTTTTCGTTAATTACTACATTGGCATTAGCTCTAATAGGTAGCATTAACCACGATGATGAACCTATTAAAATGAATAACAAGCAAAGAATACCAGTATTAAAGTCATAAAGTTTTTTAGCTCTAGTATATTTTAATCCATAATAAAAAGCCGCTATAAGTAAAATACCAGCAATGATAGAACCTGAATTAAAAGGTAGACCTATTTGATTTACAAAAAACAACTCTAAAGCACTAAAATACCTAAGTACATTAGGAAACATTAATTTGAATATAAAAAGTAGAACGGCTACAGAAGCCACATTAGCTATAATAAAATTCTTAACAGTTATTTTTTTATAATTTTTGAAATAATAAATTAGACCAATAGCAGGTATGGTTAATAATCCCATAAAGTGAATACCAAACGATAAACCTATAACAAATGCAATTAAGATTAGCCATCTATTGCCACGTGGTTTGTGCATGTCTTTTTCCCAACGTAAGCCCAAATAAAACATTATAGACATTATAAGTATAGCCATAGCATATACTTCTGTCTCTACAGCATTAAACCAAAACGAATCTGTAAAAGAAAAGGCTAAAGAGCCAACTAAAGCGCTACCTAAAACAGCTATTTGTTGACCACTTTTAAGAGTTTTGCCTTCTCCTAAAATTTTTTCTAAAATTAAAACAATAGTCCAAAACATGAATAAAATGGTAAAAGCACTAGATACGGCGCTCATCATATTCATTAAAAGTCCAATTTGATCTGGGTTTAAAGCAAAAACAGAAAATACAGCACCAAGCATTTGATATAAAGGTGCTCCTGGTGGATGACCAACTTGTAATTTAGAAGCAGTTAAAATATATTCTCCAGCATCCCAAAAACTAACTGTAGGTTCTACAGTTAAAGAATAAGTGATTAATGCAATTAAAAAAGCGAACCAACCTAAAATTAGATTCCATTTTTTAAAACTTAAGGACATCATATGTTTTGTTTTATTTACGTGGGCGAATTTAGTAATTATTATGTTATAAGTAAGGTTTTTAAGTTAACGTTAAGTTTTTATTGATAATTTCTTTAAAAAATATTTGTACAAATAAAAGAATGTTTTAAATTTGCACGCTCAATAAGGTTATTGGCCTATGGTGTAACTGGCAACACGTCTGGTTTTGGTCCAGAAGAGTCTAGGTTCGAGCCCTAGTAGGCCAACAAAAAAAGCTTCCTAATTTTAGGAAGCTTTTTTATTTTAAGGTATTTAGTAGATTAAATCTTAAATGTGATTACAGGTCTGTTTGCGTGATTAACTAAATCTTCACTAATACTTCCGTTAAAAAAGTGAGCTATACCTTGTCTACCGTGAGTGCTAATGCCAATTAAGTCTGCGTTTATAATTTTAGAAAAGTTTAAAATGCCTTTTTCTACAGTTTCGTCATTGTAAATATTAATAGTGTAGTTGTTATAGTTTTGTCCTTCAATAAAGTCAAAAATTCTAACTTTTGAAGTAGCAGTAGTGACAAAATTACTAGGTGTATTTACATATAGAAGGTGAATCTTAGCATCAAAAAGTTGGGCTAGCTTAACCGCTTGGCTATAAGTTTCTTTATTGTCATTTTTGAAGTCAGAAGCAAAAACAAATTCTTTAATATCAAAATGTTCATGCTTGTTTTTAATAACTAAAACAGGTGTTTTAGAGTGTCTTACTACTTTTTCTGCGTTAGACCCAATAAAGAGCTCTTTTAATCCTTCTGCGCCATGCGATCCCATTACAATAAGATCTATAGATTCTTTTTCGCAAGTTTCGAGAATACCTTTAGTGATGTCATGAAAATCTACAGTTTCGGTAACAGTAATATCTCTTAGGTAATCTTTTTTTAAAACATCTTCAAACTGCTTGTGTGCAAGTTTCATAAAGTACATAGCCTCAGGTAAATCTGCAGGAGCGCTTCCAGTATTAAGTTGTTGTATAGGTAAATCTAGCATATGTAATAATACAATTTCAAAATTGTGCTTCTTAGCTAATTCTGCAGCCACTTTTACAGCATTTTCAGCTTCGTTAGAAAAATCTGTTGGTACTAATATTTTTTTCATAAAAAAGATGTTTTTTTGGGTGGATAGTCTTATAAATTTATGAATAAAAATTGATAATCAAAATATTATGTAAATCAATAAAAATGTGTATATTTGCAGCGTTGAAAGAAAAAGATTAATTGAGGGGACGGAAATGTCCCCTCTTTTTATACTTACACATGTTTACAGATATAGTCAAGAATTTATTAAACAAAGCATTAGAAGAACGTCAAGATTTATTTTTGATAGATTTTAAGATGTCTAACGATAACGCTATTAAAATTATAATAGATGGTGATAAAGGTGTTACTGTAGAAGACTGTATTTATATCAGTCGTGCAATAGAGCATAACATAGATCGAGAAGAATATGACTTTTCCTTAGATGTAATGTCAGCAGGCGCAGCAGCACCGTTTAAATTACCAAGACAATTTGCTAAACATGAAGGAAGAACACTTGAAGTTAAGACCGAAAACGGTAAGTTTGAAGGAAAGTTAACATCTGTGTCAGATGACGGAATAACTTTAGAGTGGAAAGCGAGAGAACCTAAACCAGTTGGTAAAGGCAAAGTAACAGTTCAAAAAAAAGAAAATATTGCTTTTAAAGACGTTTTAGAGGCTAAAGTGATTATAAAATTTTAATTCAGTAATAGAGTTATGGAGAATATAGCATTAATTGAATCTTTCTCAGAATTCAAAGACGATAAGTTAATAGATCGTGTTACACTAATGGCTATTTTAGAAGATGTGTTTAGAAATGCATTAAAGAAGAAATTTGGAGATGACGATAATTTTGATATAATTATAAACCCAGATAAAGGAGATTTAGAAATTTGGAGAAATAGAATAGTTGTTGCAGATGGAGAAGTAGAAGAACCAAATCAAGAAATTTCATTATCCGAAGCTCGTAAAATAGAACCTGATTTTGAAGTAGGTGAAGATGTATCTGAAGAAGTAAAATTAATAGATCTTGGTCGTCGAGCGATTTTAGCATTACGCCAAAACTTAATTTCAAAAATTCACGAGCACGATAATACAAATCTATACAAGCAGTTTAAAGAATTAGAAGGCGATTTATATACAGCAGAAGTGCACCACATACGTCACAGAGCTGTAATTTTATTAGACGATGAGGGAAATGAAATTATCCTTCCTAAAGACAGACAAATACCATCAGATTTCTTCAGAAAAGGAGATAATGTAAGAGGTATTATTGATAGTGTAGAGCTAAAAGGAAATAAGCCTGCAATTATCATGTCAAGAACATCGCCAAAGTTCTTAGAAAAATTATTTGAATCAGAAATCCCTGAAGTATTTGACGGATTAATCACAATTAAAAACGTAGTAAGAATACCTGGTGAAAAAGCAAAAGTAGCAGTAGATTCTTATGATGATAGAATAGATCCTGTTGGAGCTTGTGTTGGTATGAAAGGATCTCGTATTCACGGAATTGTACGCGAGTTAGGAAACGAAAATATAGACGTAATTAACTATACAAACAATTTACAGTTGTATATTACGCGTGCATTAAGCCCAGCAAGAGTAACATCTATCAAAATAGATGAAGAAAATAAAAGAGCAGAAGCCATCTTAAAACCAGAAGAAGTAAGTAAAGCAATCGGTAGAGGTGGACACAACATACGTCTAGCAGGTCAATTAACAGGATATGAAATTGATGTGTTACGTGAAGGTGCAGAAGAAGATGTAGAATTAAGAGAATTCTCGGACGAAATCGAAGAGTGGATCATAGACGAGTTCTCTAAAGTAGGTCTGGATACAGCAAAAAGTGTACTAGAACAAGACGTAGAAGATTTAATAAAAAGAACAGACCTAGAAGAAGAAACAATTTTAGATGTTATCAGAATTCTTAAGGAAGAATTCGAAGATTAACATATATTTGAAAAAAAACAAGGTTAAAGGCAATTTATGGCTGAAACAATTAGATTAAATAAAGTATTACGCGAGCTTAACATCTCTTTAGATCGTGCTGTAGAATTCTTAGATTCTAAAGGTATCGAAATAGAGAAGCGTCCTACTACAAAAATTTCGCAAGACACTTACAATATTCTTTCTGATGAATTTGAGACTGATGCAAATAAAAAAATCAAGTCGCAAAAAGTAAATGAAGAAAAGAATAAAGAAAAAGAAGAACTTAGGCTAAAGCGCGAAAAAGAATTAGAGGCAAAGCAGAAAGCAGAAGAGGCAGCAAAAGCAGCAAAAGCAGCAAAAGAAGAAGCTCTTAAAAAAGAGCAAGAAGTTGTTAAGGCTTCAAAAACACTTTCTGGTCCTAAAACTGTCGGTAAAATCGACTTAGACCAAGGTAAAAAGGCTAAAAAAGAAGAAAAGCCAACCGCAGAAAAAGCCAAAGAAGCGCCTAAGCCAAAAGAAGAAAAAGTCTCAAAAGAAGTTTCTAAAAAGGAAGATGCTGCTGCTCCTAAAATAGAAAAGTCTAAAATTGAAGCTGAAAAGAAACAAGAGCCTAAAAAAGAACAGCCAAAAACCGAAGAGACAAAAGCTGAAGAAGTAAAACCAGAACCAGCAGAAGAAACCATAAAGACCCAATATAAAAAGCTTTCTGGTCCAAAAATAGCTGGAGATAAAATAGATCTTTCTCAATTCAATAAGCCTAAGAAAAAGAAAGACGATAAAAAATCTAACGATTCTTCAAACAAAAAGAAAAGAAGACGTATTTCTAAACCTGGAGATAACAACAACTCTGGTAATAACAGAAATAATAACAATAATAAAAAAGACAGTAGGTTTAAAGGTAAAAAAGGACGTAAAAGCGCTCCTGTAAAAGAAGAACCAAGCGAAGAAGAAGTACAAAAGCAAATCCGCGAAACCTTAGAAAAACTTCAAGGAAAGTCTAATAAGGGTAAAGGTGCTAAATATAGAAGAGAAAAAAGAGAGCAGCACAGAGAAAAAACCGAAAAAGACTTACAAGCAGAACAAGCAGATAGTAAAATTCTTAAAGTAACAGAGTTTGTTACAGCAAGCGAAGTTGCAACAATGATGGATGTACCAGTAACATCTATTATCTCAGCATGTATGTCTCTTGGTATGATGGTAACAATGAATCAGCGTTTAGACGCAGAAACATTAACTATTGTAGCAGAAGAATTTGGTTATGAAGTAGAATTTGTGACTGCAGATATAGAAGAGTCTATTGAAGAAGTAGAGGACAAACCGGAAGATTTAAAATCTCGTGCACCAATCGTAACTGTTATGGGTCACGTAGATCACGGTAAAACATCTTTATTAGATTATATTCGTAAAGAAAATGTAATAGCAGGAGAATCAGGAGGAATTACTCAGCACATTGGAGCATATAGTGTAGAGCTTGAAAATGGACAAAAAATAGCCTTTTTAGATACACCAGGTCACGAAGCCTTTACAGCAATGCGTGCTCGTGGTGCACAAGTTACAGATATAGCAATAATTGTAGCAGCTGCTGATGACGATATTATGCCTCAAACAAAAGAAGCAATTGCTCACGCACAAGCTGCAGGAGTACCAATTGTTTTCGCAATTAACAAAATAGATAAACCTACAGCTAATCCAGATAAGATTAAAGAAGGTTTAGCAAACATGAACTTACTTGTAGAAGATTGGGGAGGAAAAATTCAGTCGCATGATATCTCTGCAAAAGTTGGTACAGGTGTAAAAGATTTATTAGAAAAAGTATTGCTTGAAGCAGAATTATTAGAGCTTAAAGCAAATCCAAATAAACCTGCAGTTGGTACAATTGTAGAAGCGTTCTTAGATAAAGGACGTGGTTATGTCGCAACCGTTTTAGTGCAAGCAGGTACATTAAGAATTGGAGATTACGTATTAGCTGGTAAACATAGTGGTAAGATTAAAGCAATGCATGACGAAAGAGGTCATGATGTAGAAGTTGCTGGTCCATCAACACCAGTATCTATATTAGGATTAGATGGTGCGCCACAAGCAGGTGATAAGTTTAATGTCTTTGAAGATGAACGTGAAGCTAAGCAAATTGCAAACAAGCGTATGCAATTACAACGTGAGCAAGATGTTAGAACAACTAAGACATTAACATTAGATGAAATTGGTCGTCGTATTGCTTTAGGAACATTTAAAGAGTTAAATATCATTCTTAAAGGTGATGTGGATGGTTCTGTAGAAGCATTAACAGACTCATTCCAAAAACTTTCAACAGAAGAAATTCAAGTTAAAATCTTACACAAAGGTGTAGGTGCAATTACAGAAAGCGATGTGTTATTAGCATCAGCTTCAGATGCCATCATTATCGGATTTAATGTTCGTCCAGTTGGTAATGCAAGAACAATTGCAGATCAAGAAGAAGTAGATATCAGAACATATTCTATCATCTATGACGCTATTAACGATCTTAAAGACGCTATGGAAGGTATGTTATCTCCAGAAGTTAAAGAAGAAGTTACAGGTACTGTAGAAATTAGAGAACTGTTTAAAGTATCTAAAGTTGGTACAATTGCAGGATGTATGGTAACTAACGGTAAAATCTTAAGATCATCTCAGGTTAGAATTATTAGAGATGGAGTTGTGGTTCATACAGGCGAATTAGCTTCTCTAAAACGCTTTAAAGATGATGTTAAAGAAGTGTCTAAAGGATACGATTGTGGACTTCAGATTAAAAACTATAACGACATTCAAATTGGAGATGTTATAGAAGCATTCCATGAAGTAGAAGTAAAAAAGAAGTTAAAGTAATTTTAATTTAAATCATAAAAAAAAACGATTCTAATATCTTTAGAATCGCTTTTTTATTTTAAATAAAAAACAGTCTTAATCTTTGTCTTTTTTAGGTTTAAAAATGAATGCTGAAGGGAATTTCTTTTGAATCTCAATAAGCGCTCTATCAGCCTCTAATCTGCTTCTAAAACGACCTATCCATACCTTATAATTTGGCGTTTCATAAACCAACTCACTAGACCATTTTTCATAAGAATTAATGAATTTCGATTTCTCTTTTTCAGCTGCTGCTAATGAGCCTGAGAAAATCTGAATTTTATATTTATTAAAATCTGTATTCTCCTTATTTAGATCTTTTTTAATCTCGATAACTTTAGTCAATTTATCGTCTTCATTAACGGTAATGTTTCCATTTTGAGCAAATATTTCATTACTAAATAGAATAATAACAGTTGTTAACAATAAGGTTTTTAAGGTATTAATTTTATTCATTTTTATCTTTGTTTAATGCAAATGTAAATTTTATAAACTTATTTATTAGTTAATTTATTATTTAGAATTACTCTAAATTACCAATTAACAGTTCGCTAACATTTCTAAAATCGACTTTAAATATTACTTTTGCATAGCGCATTTTATAACTGTGTTTGTAAAATATAGATGAAAAAATCATACCAAAGTCAAGAAGTAAATTCAATATATAATATGAAACAGGTGATTCACCGTAAGTTAGGCATTAATTCCCTTCGTTTAAGCTTAATTTTTTTACTAACTTTTTCTACCTCGCTTTTCGCTCAAGATGGCGATCCTGTAGCAGGAAAATCATTGTTTAATGCTAATTGTGCGGCTTGTCATAAGCTTGATAAGAAAATGACTGGTCCAGCGCTACGTAATGTAGAGCAGCGTCTTTCTGAAGAAGAAGGCTTAGATAGAGAGTGGTTATACACTTGGATTAAGAATAGTCCATCAATGATTAAGTCTGGAGATGCTTACGCTAACAAAATCTATGAAGAGTATGGTGGTGCAGCAATGACTCCATTTCCTCAATTATCTAATGCAGATATAGATAATATCTTAGCATACACTGCTACCGAAGCAGCTCCGCCACCTGCGCCAACTCCTGGAACAGAGACAGGAACAGCTCAAGTAGAAGGTGGTATTTCAAATGATATTATTTTAGGTGCTTTAGGTTTGTTGTTTGCTTTATTAGCAATCGCATTATTTTTAGTAAACAAAACATTACGTCGCTTTGCTGAAGCAAAAGGTGTTGAATTAGAATCTACAAAACGTACATCTATTTGGAAAGCATTTATTCAAAATCAATTTTTAGTATTGGTAAGTGTAATTGTGTTGTTGTTAGCTTCGGCATATTTTGTCTACGGTTACTTTATGCAAGTTGGCGTTAATCAAGGTTACGAGCCGGTACAGCCAATTCACTATTCTCACCGTATTCACGCTGGAGAAAATGGTATAGATTGTAAATATTGTCACTCTTCAGCAAGAGTTAGCAAGCATTCTGGTGTTCCTTCGTTAAACGTTTGTATGAATTGTCATAAATCAATTTACGAAGTAGCGCCAGAGACTCAACAAGAAGGTTTAGCTGAATATGGAGTTGATTACAACGCAGAAATTAAAAAGCTTTATGCTGCTGTCGGTTGGGATGATGCTGAACAAAAATATACTGGTGAAACTTCTCCAGTTAAATGGATAAGAATACACAACTTACCTGACTTTGCATACTTTAACCACTCGCAACACGTAACTGTTGCAGGTGTAGAGTGTCAAACATGTCACGGTCCAGTTGAAGAAATGGAAATTATGAGTCAGCATGCACCATTAACAATGGGATGGTGTATTAACTGTCATAGAGAGACCAATGTAAAAGTTAAAGACAACGCTTATTACACAAAAATCCACGAGCAATTATCTAAAAAGTATGGTGTCGAAAACCTTACTGCTGCTCAAATGGGTGGATTAGAATGTGGTAAATGTCACTATTAATTATTAATAAGAAATAAATTCAATTATATAATATGTCATCAAACAAGAAATACTGGAAAAGTGTTGAGGAGCTAAATGAGAATAGCTCTATTGTTGAGACGCTAAAACAAAACGAATTTGTTCAAGAAATTCCAACTGACGAGTTTTTAGGAGATAAAGATAAGTTAGAGAGTTCTTCAACAACACGTCGTGATTTCTTAAAGTATGTTGGTTTTAGTACAGCTGCTGCTTCTTTAGCGGCTTGCGAAGGACCAGTTGTAAAATCAATTCCTTACGTAGTTCAGCCAGAAAGAATCGTTCCTGGTGTAGCTAACTATTATGCTACTGTAATTGCAAATGGTTTTGATTATGTTAGTGTTTTAGTAAAAACTCGTGAAGGTCGTCCAATTAAAATTGAAAATAACACTTTAGCACCAACACACGGTAGTGCTAATGCAAGAGTTAATGCTTCAGTTTTAGATTTGTATGATAGCTTAAGACTTCAAGGACCAAAAAAAGGAGGTAATAATATCTCTTGGTCTGATTTTGATGCTGAAACCTCAAAAAAATTAAATGAAATTAAAGCGTCAGGAAAGCAAATTGCTTTGTTGACTCAAACATACTCAAGTCCATCAACCAACAAATTAGTAGCTGAATTTACTGAAGCTTATGGTAATGTAAACCATGTGGTTTATGATGCTGTTTCAGAATCTGCTGCTTTAGATGCTTTCCAAGCTAAATACGGAGAGCGTGGTTTAGCTAATTATGATTTTTCTAAAGCAATGACCATAGTTTCTGTTGGTGCAGATTTCTTAGGAGATTGGCAAGGTGGAGGATTTGATGCAGGTTATGCGCAAGGACGTATACCGAAAGATGGTAAGATGTCACGTCACATCCAATTTGAATCTAATATGTCTTTATCAGGTGCAAACGCAGATAAGCGTGTTCCTGTAACACCAACTAACCAAAAATTAGTGTTAGCGCAATTACATAGTTTAATTGTCGGTGGATCTGTAAATGCTAATGCACTACCAGCAAATGTAAAAGAGGCTGTTCAAAAAGTAGCTTCAGAATTAAAAAGAGCAGGAAGCAATGGTGTGTTAGTATCAGGTATTCAAGATGTAAACGCTCAAACAGTTGTTTTAGAAATTAACGAAGCTTTAAATAGTAAAGCATTTGATGCTAAAACACCTATAAAAACACGTCAAGGTAATGCAAAAGCTGTTCAAACTTTAATATCAGATATGAAAGCTGGTAAAGTTGGAGCGGTAATTATGAGTGGTGTAAACCCAATGTATACTTTACCTAACGCTAAAGATTTTGCTGAAGCAATTAAGAAAACAGATCTTTCAATTTACTTTACAATGAAAGAAGATGAAACTGCATCTGTTTCAGAATATCTTGCTGCAGCACCACATTATTTAGAATCTTGGGGAGATGTAGAATTTAAAAAAGGACACTATGGTTTAATGCAACCAACAATTCGTCCTTTATTTGATACAAGACAATTTCAAGAAGCATTATTAAAGTGGAACGGTAACGATTCTTCTTTAAATGAATATATCAAAACTACGTGGAATGCAGGTGTACTTAATGGAGGTTCATTCAACAAAGCATTACACGATGGAATATTTGTAGGTTCAATTAACTCAGCTGAAGTTGCAGAAACTGAAGAAGTTGAGCAAGACGAAACACCTGCAAGTAATGCTGCAAGAGCTTTAGCATCTTCAGCTAAATCAAAAGGTACTGAATTAGTGCTTTACACTAAAACAGGTATGGGAGATGGACAACAAGCTAATAATCCATGGTTACAAGAGTTTCCAGATCCAATATCTAGAACATCGTGGGATAATTATTTAACAGTATCAAAATCAGATGCTGAAGCTTGGGGATTAGTAAATGAACATGAAGCTACAGGTGCTTTAAATGGTAGTTATGCTACTGTAAAAGCCAATGGTGTAAGTGTTACAGTTCCTGTAATTATTCAACCAGGACAGGCAAAAGGATCTGTTGGTTTGTCTTTTGGATACGGTCGTACAGCTGGTTTAAAAGAAGAAATGCAAACAGGTGTAAACGCTTATCCTTTATATAAAGACTTTAACAATGTGCAATCTGTAACAGTAGAAAAAGCTACTGGAATGCATGAGTTTGCTTGCGTACAATTACAAAACACCTTAATGGGTCGTGGTGATATTGTTAGAGAAACAACTTTAGAAATTTTCAATACTAAAGATAAACATTATTGGAACCCAATTCCTGAAGTATCATTAAACCATGAAGAAACTCCGGTAACTTCACCAGAAGTAGATTTATGGGATGAATTTGATAGATCAATAGGTCACCACTTTAATTTATCTATAGACTTAAACGCTTGTACAGGATGTGGAGCATGTGTTATTGCATGTCATGCTGAAAACAACGTTCCTGTAGTAGGAAAAGAAGAGATAAGACGTAGTCGTGATATGCATTGGTTACGTATTGATAGATACTATTCTTCTGAAGAAACTTTTGAAGCTGATGATGAAAAGAAAGAAGGTTTCTCTGGACTATTCGGAGATAACGGATCATTAGGTGGGTTTGGAGAATTAGAACATCCAGCGGATAATCCTCAAGTGGCTTTTCAACCAATAATGTGTCAACATTGTAATCATGCACCTTGCGAAACTGTTTGTCCAGTTGCAGCAACAGCTCATGGTAGACAAGGTCAAAACCATATGGCATATAACCGTTGTGTAGGTACAAGATACTGTGCTAACAACTGTCCATATAAAGTACGTCGTTTTAACTGGTTCTTATACAATGGAAACGATGAGTTTGATTATCACATGAATAACGATTTAGGTCGTATGGTTGTTAATCCAGACGTAACAGTACGTTCTCGTGGTGTTATGGAAAAATGTTCTATGTGTATCCAAATGACACAAAAAACCATTCTTGATGCTAAACGTGACGGACGTGAGATTAAAGATGGAGAGTTCCAAACAGCATGTTCTGCAGCTTGTAGTAGTGGAGCGATGATTTTTGGAGATATCAATGATAAAGAAAGTAAAGTTGCAAAACTTACAGAAGATAATAGAATGTATCACTTACTAGAGCATGTAGGTACAAAACCAAATGTGATGTACCATACTAAAGTAAGAAATACTACAGAATCATAAATTAACTAAGAAACACTTATATAAGGATTATGGCGTCTCATTACGAAGCACCTATTAGAAGACCTCTAGTTACCGGCGAGAAATCGTATCACGATGTAACAGTAGATATCGCTGCTCCTGTAGAAGGTAAAGCAAATAAACAATGGTGGATTGTTTTTTCAATTGCTCTTGTTGCTTTTCTTTGGGGAATAGGTTGTATTATTTATACCGTATCAACAGGAATTGGTACTTGGGGATTAAACAGAACAGTAAACTGGGCTTGGGATATTACTAACTTCGTTTGGTGGGTTGGTATTGGTCACGCAGGAACTCTGATTTCAGCAGTACTTTTATTATTCCGTCAAAAATGGAGAATGGCAATTAACCGTTCTGCAGAAGCAATGACAATTTTCTCTGTAGTTCAAGCTGGTTTATTCCCGATTATTCACATGGGTCGTCCATGGTTAGCATATTGGGTATTACCAATTCCAAACCAATTTGGATCGTTATGGGTTAACTTTAACTCGCCATTACTTTGGGATGTATTTGCAATTTCTACGTATTTGTCAGTATCATTAGTATTCTGGTGGACTGGATTACTACCAGACTTTGCAATGTTACGTGATAGAGCAATTAAGCCATTTCAAAAGAAAATATATAGTTTATTAAGTTTTGGTTGGACAGGTCGTGCAAAAGACTGGCAACGTTTTGAAGAAGTATCTTTAGTACTTGCAGGTTTAGCAACACCATTAGTACTTTCGGTACACACAATTGTATCGTTTGACTTTGCAACGTCTGTTATACCAGGATGGCATACAACAATCTTCCCACCATACTTCGTTGCTGGAGCAATTTTTTCTGGTTTCGCAATGGTAAATACACTTCTTATCATTATGAGAAAAGTGTGTAATATGGAAGATTATATTACAGTACAACACATCGAGTTAATGAACATCGTAATCATGATTACTGGTTCTATTGTAGGTGTGGCATATATTACTGAGCTTTTCGTAGCTTGGTACTCTGGAGTAGAATTTGAACAATATGCATTCTTAAACAGGGCAACTGGTCCTTACGCTTGGGCATATTGGATGATGATGTCTTGTAACGTATTCTCTCCACAGTTTATGTGGTTTAAAAAGTTACGTACAAGTATTATGTTCTCATTCTTTATTTCTATTGTTGTAAACATAGGTATGTGGTTTGAGCGTTTTGTAATTATTGTTACATCATTACACCGTGATTACTTACCGTCTTCATGGACAATGTTCTCTCCAACTTTTGTAGATATAGGTATTTTTGTAGGTACAATAGGATTCTTCTTTGTATTATTCTTATTATACTCTCGTACGTTCCCTGTAATAGCACAAGCAGAGGTTAAAACAATCTTGAAATCTTCAGGACAACGCTATAAAAACATAAGAGAAAGAGGTGACAGTTTAGTAGGAACAGGCGCAGACAAAAGAACTTCTGTTTATAATAAAGTAGAAGCACCTAAAGTAGAGGCAGCTCCAACAACAGAAGCATTACCAAAACCTGAAAACACTGAAAAAGTAAGTAATTTACTTTCAGGAATAGGAACCTTTGACCCAGCAACACAAACTGCTGATGATTTAAAGAAAATCAATGGTATTGGCCCTAAAATGGAAGAAGTACTTAACAGTATAGGTATTTATACTTACCTTCAAGTAAGTAAGATGACAAAGAAAGAATACGACTTGTTAGATGAAATTACAGGTTCTTTCCCAGGAAGAGCAGAACGTGATGATTGGTCAGGACAAGCTAAAAATTTAATAAACTAAAAGTAGCATATGGAAGCTTCAAAAGTAATTCACGCTATTTATAACGACGATGATGTTTTAATGAACGCAGTAAAAAAAGTTAAAGCTGCAAAACATCATATAGAAGAAATTTACACACCTTTTCCAGTACACGGACTAGATAAGGCAATGGGATTAGCACCAACACGTATAGCAATAACAGCTTTTTTATACGGTTGTGTAGGTTTAACAGTTGCAGTTTTAATGATGAATTTTATCATGATTGAAGACTGGCCTCAAGACATTGGAGGTAAACCAAGTTTTAGCTACTTAGAAAACATGCCAGCTTTTGTACCAATTATGTTTGAGCTTACTGTATTTTTTGCAGCTCACTTAATGGTAATTACATTCTATTTAAGAAGTAGAATGTGGCCTTTCAAAAAAGCTGAAAACCCTGATCCTAGAACTACTGATGACCATTTCTTAATGGAAATACCTGTTAGTGGAAACGAAAACGAATTACATAACTTGTTAGTAGAAACTGGTGCAGTAGAAATTAACGTAGTTGATAAAGCTCATTAATTAGATACAATGAAACATTTAATTAAAATAACAATAGTAGCCTTAATTACAGTATCGTTTACGTCATGTAATAAAAAGACAAGACCTAATTACGAATACATGCCAAACATGTACGAATCTGTTGCTTATGAGGCTTATCAAGAATCTGATGCTTTTGCAAATGGTGTAGAAGCACAATTGCCTGTTGAAGGAACAATCTCAAGAGGATATATGCCTTTTGATTATGCAGGAGACACTGATGGATACAATTTAGCTAAAGCTGAATTAACAAGTCCATTAGATTCTACTCAAGTTGATTTAAATAGAGGTAAAGAACTTTACAATATTTATTGTGGTATTTGTCACGGTAATAAAGGTGCAGGACAAGGACAATTAGTAAAGAGAGAAAAAATACTTGGAGTTCCTAGTTATGCAGATGCAGGTAGAGCGATAAATGAAGGTAGTATTTACCATGTTATCTATTATGGTAAGAATGCAATGGGTAGCTATGCTAATCAACTAAATGAAGAAGAGCGTTGGCAAGTTGTAGCTTATGTATTAAGCTTAAAAGCAAATTTAGAAAAATAAGATTTAGATAAAGTTTATATAAAGATATGTACACGTTTTCAAATAGACTAAAGATTTTTGCTGGTATCTTAATTGTTTTAGGACTTTTAGGGGTAACCTATGGTTTTATGAGTTCTCATAAAACATTAGACCAAGTAAAAGAAATGTTAGCGGCAGAAGCAAGTCATGGACGTCATGGCGATTCTCATCAAACAGAAGAGCATGTTGTTAAAGGAGGTAATGACCATTCAGACAATGCACATGATACAAACTCGCATGGAGCACTAGAAGATGCTGGACATCACTTAAGTACAGATGCTCATCACGGTGACGAGCATGCAAAACATGTTCAACATCAGATACATAACAGACCATGGTCAGCATTATATGTGGCTGCATTTTTCTTTATGATGATAGCATTAGGTGTATTAGCATTTTATGCAATTCAATTTGCAGCACAAGCAGGTTGGTCTCCTTTATTATTTAGAGTAATGGAGGGTATTACGTATTACCTTTTACCTGGTGCTATAATTGTTCTAGCTATTGCAATGATGGCAGGAGATCATATTTTTGTTTGGATGAATCCAGACATGGTTAATCCAGAAAGCGAACACTTTGACAAATTAGTAGCAGGAAAATCTGGTTGGTTAAATTCAACAGGATTCTTAATTAGAGGTATTATTTTTATAGCAGGTTGGAGTATATACCGATTCTTCGCTCGTAAATTCTCTTTAGCTCAAGATGAAGCAGCAGCTGGAGATAACTCTAATTTCAAAAAATCATTCCGTATTGCAGCTGGATTTTTAGTATTCTTTATTTATACTGAATCTATGATGTCTTGGGACTGGATAATGAGTGTAGATCCTCACTGGTTCTCAACATTATTTGGATGGTATGTATTTGCAAGTATGTTTGTAAGTGGTATTACTGTAATAGCATTAATTACAATTTATTTAAAATCTAAAGGGTTATTACCACAAGTAAATGATAGTCACATTCATGATTTAGCAAAATTCATGTTCGGTATAAGTATTTTCTGGACTTATTTATGGTTCTCTCAATTTATGTTAATCTGGTACTCAAACATTCCAGAAGAAGTAACATACTTTGTAACTAGAATAGAAGATTATAAATTACCATTCTTTGGTATGGTAGCAATGAATTTTATTTTCCCACTATTATTATTAATGAACAGTGATTACAAACGTATTCCTTGGTTTGTTGTAATGGCAGGAGTTGTAATATTAGCAGGTCACTATCTTGATATATTCAATATGATTATGCCTGCAACAGTAGGAGATAGATGGTTTATTGGTGTACCAGAAATAGGTTCAATATTATTATTTGCTGGATTATTCTTATTGTTAGTATTCTATGCAATATCAAAAGCACCTTTAACAGCAAAAGGAAATCCTTTTGTAAAAGAAAGTGAACATTTCCATTATTAATAAAAAAACAAATAAAGAAGAACGACAACAATGACGGCTTTAATATCAATTTTAGTTTTAGTATTTATTTTCGTTGCCATTTGGCAAATGGTTAAAATCTTTGACTTAACTCAAACGGGTAAATCAACAGAAAATAACCAAGTTGCTAATGATAATGACAACAAAGTAAACGGTTACTTAATGATAGGTTTCTTAATCTTCATTTATGCAATAACAATTGTTTGTATTGCAAAATATGGTGATTTACCGTTACTTTCTAATTCTGCATCAGAGCATGGACCAAGTGTAGATAGATTAATGATAATCTCTTTAGTCGTAATCTTCTTTGTTCAAACTGTAACGCAATTTTTATTACACTATTTTGCTTTTAAATACAGAGGTCAAAAAGGAAGAAAAGCTTTATTCTTTGCAGATAACAACAAATTAGAAGCTATATGGACAATCATTCCGGTAATAGTTTTAGCAGGTTTAATCATTCAAGGTTTATTTACTTGGACTAGCATCATGAATGTTGATGAAGAAGCAGATCCTATGGTTGTAGAACTTTATGCACAACAATTTAACTGGAAAGCAAGATATGCTGGAGCAGATAACGCATTAGGTAAAGCTAACGTAAGATTAATTGATTTAGATAAGGCTAATATTTTAGGTGTTGATGAATCTGACCCTAATGCCCAAGATGATGTTATTGTAACAGAATTACACTTACCTGTAGGTAAACCAGTATTATTTAAAATGCGCTCTCAAGACGTACTTCACTCAGCTTATATGCCTCACTTTAGAGCACAAATGAACTGTGTTCCTGGTATGATTACTCAGTTTAGTTTTACTCCAACAAAAACTACTGCTGAAATGAGAGAAGTACCAGAAATTAAAGATAAAGTTGCAAACATTAATAAAATAAGAACTGAAAATAGTAAAGAACTTATTGCTAATGGTGAAGAAGCTTTAGAACCTTACGAGTTTGATTACTTACTTTTATGTAATAAAATTTGTGGTACATCTCACTACAATATGCAAATGAAAATTATTGTAGAAACTCAAGAAGAGTTCGACGCTTGGATGAAAGAACAAAAACAGTTCAAAAATTCATTAAATTTGTAATTCTAGAAAAAGAAAAATTTTAATTAAAGAAAAGATTATTAGATTATGTCAGCACACGTAGAAGCACATGCACATGACGATCATGGTCATCACCATAAAGAAACATTTATAACTAAATATATATTTAGTCAAGACCATAAAATGATTGCCAAGCAGTATTTAATTACTGGGCTTATAATGGGAATTATTGGAGTTGTAATGTCTTTAATGATGCGTATGCAAATTGCATGGCCTGGAGAACCTAACGCTTTCCTTCAAACCTTTTTAGGTAAATGGGCTCCAGACGGTGTAATGAGCGCAGATATTTACTTAGCTTTAGTAACAATTCATGGTACCATCATGGTATTTTTTGTATTAACAGCAGGTTTAAGTGGTACTTTTAGTAACTTATTAATACCATTACAAATTGGAGCAAGAGATATGGCTTCAGGTTTCTTAAACATGGTGTCTTATTGGTTATTCTTTGTATCTTGTGTAATAATGGTTGCTTCATTTTTTGTTGAAGCTGGACCAGCAGCAGCAGGTTGGACTATTTATCCTCCATTAAGTGCTTTACCTATGGCTCAAGGTGGATCTGGTCTTGGTATGACATTATGGTTAACCTCTATGGCTATTTTTATTGCTTCTTCTGCTTTAGGATCATTAAACTACGTTGTTACAGTATTAAACCTTAGAACAAAAGGTATGTCTATGACTAGATTACCTTTAACAATTTGGACATTTTTCGTAACTGCAATTATTGGTATTGTTTCTTTCCCGGTATTATTATCTGCAGCTTTATTATTAATAATGGATAGAAGTTTTGGGACATCATTCTTCTTATCAGATATATTTATTCAAGGTGAAGTTTTACATTACCAAGGAGGATCTCCTGTATTATTTGAACATTTATTTTGGTTCTTAGGTCACCCAGAAGTTTATATCGTATTATTACCAGCATTAGGTATTACCTCAGAAATTATTGCAACCAACTCACGTAAACCTATATTTGGATATCGTGCCATGATTGCTTCAGTTTTAGCAATTGCATTTTTATCGACAATTGTATGGGGTCACCACATGTTTGTATCAGGTATGAATCCATTCTTAGGTTCAGTATTTACTTTTACAACATTATTAATTGCAATTCCTTCTGCTGTAAAAGCATTTAACTATATTACCACATTGTGGAAAGGTAACTTACAGCTTAATCCAGCAATGTTATTCTCTATAGGTTTAGTTTCTACCTTTATTACAGGTGGTTTAACAGGAATTATTTTAGGAGATAGCGCATTAGATATTAACGTCCACGATACATATTTTGTAGTAGCTCACTTCCACTTAGTAATGGGTATTTCTGCACTTTATGGTTTCTTTGCAGGTGTTTATCACTGGTTCCCTAAAATGTTTGGTAGAATGATGAACAAAAACTTAGGTTACGTTCACTTCTGGATCACTGCAGTTTGTGCTTATGGTGTATTCTTCCCAATGCACTTTATTGGTATGGCAGGATTACCAAGACGTTATTATACAAACAGTGCATTCCCATTATTTGATGATTTATCAAATGTGAACGTTGTTATTACTGTATTTGCTTTAGTAGGTGGAGCTTTCCAAATCGTATTTTTCTATAACTTCTTCTCTAGTATTTTCTACGGAAAGAAAGCAGAACAAAACCCATGGAAGTCTAACACTTTAGAATGGACTACTCCAGTAGAGCATATACACGGTAACTGGCCAGGAGCAATCCCAACTGTACACAGATGGGCTTACGATTATAGTAAACCAGGACATGATGACGACTTTGTTCCTCAAGATGTACCTTTAAAAGAAGGAGAAGAAGAGTTACAACACTAATCATCACTCTAAAATATTTAAAAAGCCTTTCTAAACAGAAAGGCTTTTTCTTTATATTTGCTTTTGTATGAATGAAAACCTAGATCCAACAAACGATAATTTTTCTCCTGAAGAATTTGATATCGAAAAAACTTTAAGACCTCTAAATTTTAGCGATTTTACAGGTCAAGATCAGGTATTAGAAAACCTCCAAATATTTGTACAAGCAGCCAATAAAAGGTCAGAAGCATTAGACCATACGCTTTTTCATGGTCCACCAGGTTTAGGTAAAACGACATTAGCCAATATCTTAGCTAATGAGCTTAATGTTGGTATTAAAGTGACTTCTGGACCAGTTTTAGATAAACCAGGTGATCTTGCAGGACTTCTTACTAACTTAGATGAAAGAGATGTTCTTTTTATAGATGAAATTCATCGTTTAAGTCCAATCGTAGAAGAGTATTTATATTCTGCTATGGAAGACTATAAAATTGATATTATGATTGAGTCTGGACCAAATGCAAGAACCGTTCAAATCAATCTAAATCCGTTTACTTTAGTTGGCGCTACAACGCGTTCAGGATTGCTTACAGCACCTATGCGCGCTCGTTTTGGTATTCAAAGTAGATTACAATATTATAGTACCGAATTATTAACAACAATCATACAGCGTAGTGCAGACATTTTAAATGTACCAATTTCTATGGAAGCTGCAATAGAAGTTGCAGGACGTAGTCGTGGTACACCAAGAATTGCTAATGCATTATTGCGTCGTGTTAGAGACTTTGCGCAAATAAAAGGTAATGGATCTATAGATATCAAAATAGCTAAATATGCTTTAGAAGCACTAAATGTAGATGCTTATGGTTTAGATGAAATGGATAACCGAATCCTTTCTACCATCATCGATAAGTTTAAAGGTGGACCAGTCGGTATAACAACCATTGCTACTGCAGTTAGTGAAAGTTCAGAAACTATTGAAGAAGTTTATGAGCCATTCTTAATTCAGCAAGGTTTTATCATTCGTACGCCACGAGGAAGAGAAGTAACCGAACTAGCCTACAAGCATCTTGGAAAAATAAAAGGACCAACACAAGGCGGTTTGTTTTAAGAAAAGAATAAAATTTATGGAGCAACAAACACATATTCCTGAGGTTTCATTGCTTCAGTTTATAAAACATTCTTTCAAAATTCTTAAAAACCCGTTACCATTTCATCATAGAAATTTTAATAAATATGGTGATATTTTTAGGCTAAATATTGGAGCAAAAAATCATATTTTCTTTTCCCGTGATGCACAATTAGCTATTCACGTACTTCAGAAAAATCAAAAAAATTATACAAAGTCAAAAATTCAAACTAAAGATTTAGCAAAATATGTTGGTAAAGGACTATTAACTGCAGAAGGAGATCATTGGAAAACGCAGAGAAAACTTATTCAACCTGCATTTCATAAAAAAAATCTTCAACAGTTATTAGATACGATTCAGTCTGCAATTAATACTGAGTATGATAAAATCGAAACTAATAAACCTATAGATGTCTTTCCTATTTTTAATGATTTAGCGTTTCAAACTGTAGTTAAATCTTTATTTAGTAGTGCCGCAAATGAAGACGAGATTAATAGACTACAACACATTACTGAAGAAGTTCAGAAAATGTTGGTCAAAGAGCTTAGACAACCGTACCTAGGTTGGTGGTTTAAAATAAGTGGTACATTACAAGATCACTTAGATTTAGGGCAAGAGTCTAAAGATATTTTAAAACGAATTGTAAACCAACGCCAGCAATCTAGTGTTAAGTACAACGATTTATTAGATATGTTGTTGTCTGCAAGATATGATGATGGTTCTTCAATGGAAGAGAAGCAGCTGTTAGACGAAATTTTAATCCTATTTGTAGCAGGTCATGAGACAACATCAAATGCGCTAACATTTACTCTACAACTATTAGCGTTACATCCTGAATGGCAAGACAAAATTTATAATGAAATAAAAGCGAATGAAGATGAGCAAGACTTGATGAATCAAGTAATGAATTCAAAAATTTGTCAGCAAGTTTTAGAAGAATCTATGCGTTTGTATCCGCCAGTTTATTTTATTGACCGAGTAAATATTGAGGACGATAATTTTAAGGATTATCATTTTAAAGCGAATTCAAATTTATTGTTTTCGGTTTTCGAAATTCATCGTCATCCAAAACTTTGGAAAGAACCAAATAAGTTTTTACCAGAACGATTTGAAGATGGTGGTAGACAATTTTCTTCACAATATTTTCCTTTTGGAGCTGGACCAAGAAAATGTATTGGTAATAATTTTGCAATGTTTGAAATGATTATAGCAATAAACGAAATTATAAAACGCTACAAAATCAAGCCAGAATTTAAATCTATAGATATTTTGCCTCTTATTACTTTAAAACCAAAAAATGCTATCTTAAATTTTGAAGCTAGATAATATTGAATACTAAAACTAAATACACGCAATTAATTAAAACCGAAGCAAAACGTCTCGGTTTTTTGTCGTGCGGAATTAGTAAAGCTCAATTTTTAGAAGAAGAAGCGCCACGTTTAGAAAAATGGTTAAATAAGAATATGCATGGTCAAATGTCGTATATGCAAAATCATTTTGATAAGCGTTTAGATCCAACAAAATTAGTAGAAGATTCTAAAAGCGTCATTTCGTTATTACTTAATTATTACCCAGAACAAACGCAAATAGAAGATAGTTACAAGCTATCAAAATACGCATACGGTACAGATTATCATTTTGTAATAAAAGATAAATTAAAGCAACTTCTAGCATTTATAAATGAAGAAATAGGAGAAGTCTATGGTCGTGCTTTTGTAGATTCTGCACCAGTTTTGGATAAAGCTTGGGCAGCAAAAAGTGGGTTAGGTTGGATAGGCAAACATAGTAACCTATTAAGCCAAAAAACGGGCAGCTTTTATTTTATTGCAGAACTAATTATAGATTTAGAGTTAGATTACGATAACCCAACAACTGACCATTGTGGGACATGTACAGCTTGTATAGACGCGTGCCCAACACAAGCAATTGTAGAGCCTTATGTGGTAGATGGAAGTAAATGTATTAGCTATTTTACTATCGAGTTAAAAGACGAATTACCGTCCAATATGAAAGACAAATTTGACGATTGGATGTTTGGATGTGATGTGTGTCAAGATGTTTGTCCATGGAATAGGTTTAGTAAACCTCATAATGAACCATTATTTAATCCGCATCCAGAATTGCTATCTATGACTAAAAATGATTGGCAAGATATTACCAAGGATGTTTTTAATAAACTATTTAAAAAATCAGCGGTTAAACGTACTAAATTTTCTGGTTTACAAAGAAATATTAACTTTTTAAAATAGGTTTAGTAGAGTTTCTAACTATTAAATCTGTATCTAGTACAACCTTTTTATATCTAAATTCCTCATTTTTCTTTTTAGCTTTAATCTCTTTATATAAAACTTTAAAAGCTTCTTTACCCATTTTAAATCCTGGTTGATTTATGGTTGTTAGAGAAGGAGATACAACTGTAGACATAAACCAATTACTAAATCCAACTATAGAAATATCTTCAGGAACTTTTATATTCATTTCATTAAAAGCAGTAATTGCTCCGATAGCAACTAAATCTGTATTTACAAAAATACCATCAACATTTTTATGTTCTTCAACTAATTTTTTTGCATAATATTTCCCTTCTTCAAAACTAACATCATTTAAAACATAAACTAGTTTAGAATCGTAAGGTATGTTAAAATCTTCTAGTGCTTTTTTGTATCCTAAAAATCTATCAATTGAGTTTTGAGGTAGCAATGGACCTCTAAAATGGGCAATTTTTTTACAACCAATTTCAATTAAATACTTTGTAGCTTCATAAGCAGCTTTTCTATCATCAATAATTACCTTCGAGCAGTCAATAATTTTTGCAATTTTATCAAACATAACCAAAGGTGTATCATTATCTATAACCTCTTTAAAATGATCAAATTTAGAAGTGCCATTTGCTATAGAAACTAAAATTCCATCCACTCTTTTGTTTTGTAATAGCTCTAGTTGTTTCTTCTCTAGCTCATAAGACTCGTTAGACTGTAAGATTATAACTAAATACCCTTTTTTTTCTGCCTGCGCAATAATACCCTTAATAACACTAGAGAAAAAATGATGTACAATTTCAGGAACTATTAACCCAATAGTTTTAGACTCTTTAGTTCTTAAATTTACTGCAAAAGAGTTTGGTTTATAATTCATCTCTTTAGCAGTTTTAAGAATAAGCTTTTTGGTTTCAGGATTTACATCAGCGTAACCTTTTAAAGCTTTAGATACAGTAGATACAGAAACATTAATTTTTTCTGCAATTTCCTTTAAAGTAGTTGGCATTTTATATGTTTTTGTAAAAGTAACTAAAATTTACGAAAACGTTTTTGTTATTTTCGAAAACGTTTTCGTTTAGAAATTTATATTTTTATTAAGATCTAGTTATAAATTTGACAACAAACAACTAATAATTTTGAATATTTAAAACTCATTGCATGATGAACACGATTAAAACAAAATGCTTTTTAGCAGTTTCTTTTTTCTTTTCTTTATCGTTTGTATTGGCTCAATCAACGATAAAAGGAAAAGTTAAAGACCTTAGCGGTACACCAATACCAGGTGTTAATGTAATTTTAGACGGAACAACCAAAGGATCTCAAACAGATTTTGAAGGTAATTACACGATTTCTAACGTAGAAAATGGTACTTACATTGTAAAGGTGTCATATTTAGGGTATGCATCCCAATCTAAAAATGTTTCAGTTAATAATGCAGATGTAACATTAAATTTTGATTTAGAAGAAGATACAGAATCTTTAGATGAAATTATTATAACAGGTGTTACTAATCCTAGATCAAAAATTGAATCTAGTGTATCTGTAACAAGTATGAAGCCTAAGGTTATTGCTCAGTCAGCGCCTCGTACAACTGCAGAAATTTTTAGAACGATACCAGGTATTAGATCTGAATCTTCTGGAGGAGAAGGAAACTCCAATATTGCTGTTCGTGGTGTACCAATTTCTTCAGGTGGATCAAAATATGTCCAACTACAAGAAGATGGATTACCAGTGTTGTTATTTGGTGATATTTCTTTTGGTACCGCAGATATTTTTACAAGATTTGATTCTAATGTAGCGCGTATAGAAGCAATAAGAGGTGGATCTGCATCTACATTAACATCAAATGGACCAGGTGGAATTATAAACATCATTAGTAAAACGGGAAAAACAGAAGGTGGTAACTTAGCAACAACAGTTGGTTTAGATTATAATTCTTTTAGAGCAGATTTTGATTATGGTACTAAAGTAGGAGAAGACTTATACTTGCATACAGGTGGTTTTTATCGTGTAGGAGAAGGTGTGAGAGAGACAGGTTTTACGGCTAATAATGGAGGACAATTAAAATTAAGTTTAACAAAAGAATTTGAAAAAGGTCAAATTAGAGTTTATGCTAAATATTTAAATGATAAAGCTGCAGCTTACTTACCAATGCCAATGAAGGTAACAGGAACAAATAGTAATCCAGATTGGAGTAATGCACCTAATTTTGATGCAACAACAGGATCTTTACACTCGTCAAATTTATTACAAACAGTAGGTTTAGGTGCAGATGGACAGTTAAGAAGAGGAGATGTAAGAGACGGTATGCACCCTAAATCTACATCTGTAGGTATGGAAGCAAAATTTGATATAGGTGAAGGTTGGAAAATTAAAAACAACGCAAGATTTTCTGCAAATAGCGGAAGCTTTGTGTCTCCATTTCCAGCAGAAGTTGCTTCAGCATCTTCAATAGCAGATAGTTTTGGAACAGGATCAACATTACAATTTGTAGATGGAACAGCAGTCCCTACAAACAGTTTAGTAGCTAGAATACATATGTTTGATGTAGAGTTAAACAACTTTAACAACTTTATGAATGATTTTAAACTTCAAAAATCTTTTGAAGGTGTAGATTTAACTGTTGGTTACTTTAAATCTTTACAAAATGTGTCAATGTCTTGGTTATGGAATTCTTACTTACAAGAAGTTAATGATGATAACGCAAGATTAATAAATGCATTTGACGCATCAAATAATCCATTAAGTGAAAACGGATTGTATGCTTACGGAGTTCCGTTTTGGGGTAACTGTTGTACAAGAAACTACGATACACAATACAATGTTTCTGCACCATATGCTAACGTAACAGTAGAAGCTACAGATCAATTAACTTTTGATGCAAGTGCAAGGTATGATAAAGGTAGAGTAGATGGTTCTTTTGCAGGCGCAGTAACAACTCAATTTGATGTTAATAATGATGGAGTTATTTCTGTACCAGAACAAAGCGTAGCTGCAATAGATAATGCTAATGTAACACCAGTAGATTACGATTACGATTATTTTTCATACTCAATAGGAGCAAACTTCAAGATTAAAGAAAACCAAGCAGTTTTTGCAAGATATAGTAAAGGTGCTTCAGCAAAAGCAGATAGAATTTTATTTTCTGGATTAAACTATACAGACGGAGATAGAATAAACGCTTTAGACTTTATTAGACAAGCAGAATTAGGTTTTAAACAAGGATTTAAAAACGGAGCTTTGTATGCAACTTTCTTTATGGCTAATACAGCCGAAGAAGGTGGTTTTGAGGCTTCTACAAATAGTATCATAGAAAATGATTATAAATCTAAGGGATTAGAAGTAGAAGGTTTTTACAACATTAATAACTTTAACTTACGCGGTGCTGTAACTTACACAGATGCAGAAGTAGACTCTGGTGCTAACGAAGGTAATACACCAAGAAGACAACCAGATTTTATTTATAACATAATGCCATCTTAATAACTTTGGTGAAACAAAACAAAACTCTATAGGATTAAGCTTTACTGGTCAAACAGAAGCTTATGCGCAGGATAATAACGAATTAGTAATGCCAGGATTTGTTATAGTAAGTGGTTTTGCTAACGTTAAGATTACAGATTCACTTTTTGCTAATATTTCTGCTAACAATATTTTTGACAGTATAGGTGTGACAGAGGTAGAAGAAGGAAGCATTGTAGAAAATCAAGACAATTATGTTAGAGCTAGACCTTTACCAGGAAGATCTATGACACTTGGTTTACAATATAAATTTTAAAATTTATTTGATTTGATTGATAAAAATAGGTTGGTATTTAAAAAGTATCAGCCTATTTTAAATAAAACTAACTGTGAAAACAATAATTCTAAATACTTTTTTTTCATTAATATTTCTTTTCAATACAAGTGTAATTGAAGATCAAAACCAATTTAAAAATAATAATATTCAAGATGTAATAATAGTTTATGGAAGTGATACTTGCCATTACTGTTTGGATACAAAAACATTTTTAGATAAAAACAATATTAAGTATACGTACTATGATATTGATAAAAATGAAAAAGCATTAAATGAAATGCTTAATAAACTAAGAGAAAAAAAAATAAGTGTTTCAGATTTAAAGATACCGGTAATAGATAAAAACGGAAACATCTTTACAAATAACATTAAGTTTGAAGATTTTTTAAATAAGATAAAAGAATAAACGTAATGCTAAAAAAACCAAAATTAAGTTTCTGGCAAATACTAAATATGAATGTTGGGTTTTTCGGAATCCAATACAGTTTTGGTTTACAACAAAGCGCAGTTACACCTATTTACGATTTTCTAGGAGCAAGTCCTGATCAAATCCCAATACTACATTTAGCAGGACCAGTTACAGGTTTAATTGTGCAACCATTAGTTGGTGCTTTAAGTGACAAGACTTGGCATCCTAAGTTAGGTAGACGTAAGCCTTTCTTTTTAATAGGAGCAATATTATGTAGTATAGCTTTGTTAGCTTTTCCGTTTAGTAGTTCATTATGGATGGCTGCTGGTTTGTTATGGATTTTAGACGCAGGTAACAATACTGCTATGGAGCCCTACCGTGCTTTGATTGCAGATAAATTAAGCGAAGAGCAACAACCGCTTGGTTTTCAAATGCAAAGCTTTTTTACAGGATTTGGACAGACGTTAGCTAATTTATCTTTATTTATTTTTCCTTTAATTATAGTTGGTACCACAGGTTCATTACCTTCATGGGTCTATGCATCTTTCTTTTTAGGATCTATATGTTCTATCGGATCTATTTTGTGGAGTATGAGTAAGACTAAAGAAGATCCACCAACAAAAGAAGAGTTAGAGTTAATAAGAAGCAATGATAAAGGAGTTTTTCATCCGTTATTAGAGATAATAGAAGCTATCAAAGATATGCCAAAAGTAATGTGGCAATTAGCTTTAGTATATCTATTTCAGTGGTATGCATTATTTTGTTATTGGCAAAATTCTTCAAAAAGTGTAGCGCTTTCTGTCTGGAATGCTACACCAAGTTCTAATCCAGATGCATATGCAGAAGCAGTTGGTTGGACAGGATTAATTAACGGTTGGTATAATATTATCACATTTTTAGTTGCTTTTGGTTTAGTATATCTAACAAAAAAAATAAAACCAAAACATGTACATGCTATCTGTCTACTTGTAGCAGCAATTGGTTTTTTTGCATTTCCAATTATAGAGAATAAAAATTTATTGTTTGTGGCAATAACAGGATTTGGTATTGGCTGGGCAAGTATGATGGGTATTCCTTATTTAATTGTTGTATCAGACATACCAAAAGAAAGATACGGAGTTTATATGGGAATTATCAATATGATGATAGTTATACCAATGATTATTCAAACATTGTCGTTTGGATACATACTTAAACACTTTTTAGGTAATGATCCAAGAAACGCAATAACTTTTGCAGCAGTATTATTGGTTATCAGTGCTGCGTTAACATTAATTATTAAAACAAAAAATAAAGCTTAATATATGCACTACGAAAAGTCCATAGAGTTACTTTTAAAATGCAGTACAGAAAAAGGATTTGTTGCAAGCGCTCAAGATATTTCAAATTATAAACGTGTTTGGGCTAGAGATGGAGTAATATGTGGTTTATCTGCTTTAGCTTCTGGACATAGAGAGTTAATAAAAACATTTAAAAACACATTACTTACACTAGCAAAGCATCAACACGAAATAGGTACAATACCATCTAATGTAGGTGTTTCAAAAAAAGATGAATCTGTAAGTTATGGTGGATTGGCAGGTCGTGTAGATGCTGCTACTTGGTTTGTAATTGGTGTTTGCCAATACGCTAACTATACTAATGATTTTGCTTTTTTTAATGATTTAAAACCAAAAATATACAAAGTATTACAGCTTTTAAATGCTTGGGAATTTAATAATAAACACCTAATGTATATTCCGTTATCGGGTAATTGGGCTGACGAATATATTACCGACGGATATGTCTTATACGACCAACTATTAAGGTATTGGGCAATACAATCTTTTAATTATTTAGAAAACGATCAAAGCTTAAGTAATAAGCTTATTCAAATAAAAAATCAAATTAAAGCAAACTTTTTTCCTAATTCTAATAAAGAAAAATTTCATGATCGTGCTTATAATGCAATAAAGATAGATTCATTTTTACCATGCTCATTCTCACCATCAGGATATAAAACTAACTACGACGCGTTTGCAAATGCATTGCTGTTAATTTTAGATTTTGGAGATAAAAAATTTAAAAACAAACTAATAGATTACAGTTTAGAATTAGCAGAATCCACAAAATTAGGTTTGCTACCTGCTTTTTGGCCAGTTATAAAACCAAACGATCAACATTGGGATTTACTTAAAGACAACTGTAAATATGAATTTAGAAATTACCCATACGAGTTTCATAACGGTGGTAGTTGGGCAATGGTTAATGGTTTTTTTGGATTAGGACTACTTAAACAAGGAAAAACAGAACAAGCAAAAAAAATACTTAAAAATATAGATAAAGTTAATCAAGTTGAAGATTATAAGTTTTACGAAAACTTTAATACTAAAACAACAGAACCTAACGGAGTGCCTTATTGCGCATGGAGCGCAGCAGCATCTGTATTACTTACTCAGTCTATAAAACAACAAATAAAATTTATTTAAATTGAAAACTATAGATATTTTATGCGTTGGTGAAGTATTGTTAGATTTTATTGGAGAAGAAGCTAATAAAACGGTACAAACAACAAGCGCATATAAAAGATACTTAGGAGGCTCTCCTACAAATGTTGCAGTAAATGCAGTAAAGCTAGGCTTAAAATCTGCATTAGTTGCTACTTGTGGTAATGATGGATTAGGAAGTTTTGTAGAAGATAAATTAACCAAAAGCAATGTAGATGTAAGTGCACTAAATAAAATTGAAGAGTATCCAACATCTATCATTTTAGTGGCAAAATCTACAGAAACTCCAGATTTTTTACCATTTAGACAAGCAGATTTTCATATAAATGAAAGTCAAATTTCAGAACAATTAATAGAGTCGTCAAAAATTTACCATACAACTTGTTTTGCGTTAAGTAAAAATCCGGCAAGAACAACAATTCTAAATAAAGCAAAAAAAGCAAAAGAAAAAGGATTGTCACTTAGTATAGATATAAATTATTCTGAAAAAATTTGGCCAAACACAGAAGAGGCAATTTCTGTAATTAAAGAATATCTAAAACTAGATCCCTTAGTAAAATTAAGTTTAGATGATTGTAAGCGATTATTTAAAGAAGATAAAAAAGACCAATTTATTTTTGATTATTTTCATTCTTTAGGTGCATCATTAGTATGTTTAACAAAAGGAAGTAATGGAGTTGTGGTGTCTGATAAGTCTGGAGAGTTAATAGAAAAAGCAAGCTTAAAAATAGAAAATATTAAAGACGCAACAGGTGCTGGTGATGCTTTTTGGACAGGTTTTTTATATAGTCAATTAAATAATAAAAAATTAGAGGATAGTGTTGATTTTGCTCAAAAAATAGCAAAACAAAAACTTCAACACATTGGAGGTTTACCTAATCAAGTTAAGTTTTAAAAAAATTATTCATAATTTTAAAAAAAGCTACCTATTAAAGGTGGCTTTTTTTATACACTAATTTTAAGCAAACAATTATATAGCTTACATTTGTAATTCAATTTAAACTTAAAAAAATTCCGCGTAAGCAGAAACATTATATCCTTATGAGTAAACAAAGTAGACGTCGCGAAGCTTTAGTATATCACGCAAAGCCAACTCCAGGAAAAATAAAAGTAGTACCAACAAAAAAATATGCAACTCAAAGAGATTTGTCTCTTGCATATTCACCAGGTGTTGCAGAGCCTTGTTTAGAAATAGAAAAAGATAAAAATAATGCCTATAAATATACTTCTAAAGGAAATTTAGTAGCAGTAATATCTAACGGAACAGCAGTTTTAGGGTTAGGAGATATTGGTCCAGAAGCATCAAAACCAGTAATGGAAGGTAAAGGTTTATTATTTAAAATCTTTGCTGATATTGACGTGTTTGATATAGAAGTTGATACAAGAAATGTAGAAGAATTTATCCAAACCGTAAAAAATATAGCTCCAACTTTTGGAGGGATAAATTTAGAAGATATTAAAGCGCCAGAAGCTTTTGAAATAGAGCGTAGATTAAAAGAAGAACTGGATATTCCAGTAATGCATGATGACCAACATGGTACTGCTATTATATCTGCAGCAGCATTATTAAATGCTTTAGAGTTAGCAGAAAAAAAGATAGATGAAGTGAAAATTGTAGTAAGTGGTGCAGGTGCTGCTGCTATCTCATGTACAAGACTATATCAAGCTTTTGGAGCAAAACGCGAAAACATTGTCATGTTAGACAGTAAAGGTGTAATTAGAAGTGATAGGGATAACTTAACAGCTCAAAAAGCAGAATTTGCAACCGATAGAAAAATAAATACATTAGAAGAAGCAATGCAAGATGCAGATGTCTTTATTGGCTTATCAACGTCAGATATTGTAAATCAAGAGATGTTACGTTCAATGTCTGTAAATCCTATTGTATTTGCTATGGCAAATCCAGATCCAGAAATAGCTTATGATTTAGCAATAGCAACTAGAGAAGATATTATAATGGCTACAGGACGTAGTGATCATCCTAACCAAGTAAATAACGTATTAGGTTTCCCATTTATTTTTAGAGGTGCTTTAGATGTTCGAGCAACAAAAATTAACGAAGCTATGAAAATGGCAGCAGTTAAAGCTTTAGCAGATTTAGCTAAAGAACCAGTGCCAGAACAAGTAAATATAGCTTATGGCGAAACGCGTTTAGCATTTGGTAAAGATTACATTATACCAAAACCATTTGACCCAAGATTAATTTCTGAAGTACCACCAGCAGTAGCAAAAGCAGCTATGGAAAGTGGTGTAGCAAAAGAGCCAATTGAAGATTGGGAAAAATATAAAGACGAATTAATGCAACGTCTTGGATCTGATAACAAATTAATGCGTTTGTTATTTAATCGTGCTAAGATGAATCCTAAGCGTGTTGTATTTGCAGAAGCAGATCAGTTAGACGTACTAAAAGCAGCTCAAGTTGTATATGAAGAAGGTATTGCACATCCAATTTTGTTAGGTCGTCAAGAAGAAATAGAGCGTCTTAAAGAAGAAATAGAGTTTGATGCAGAAGTGCCTATTATAGACCCAAAATCAGATGAGCAGTTAGAGCAAAAAAATAAATATGCTCAAGTCTATTGGGAACAACGTCAAAGACGTGGCGTAACTCTTTTTAATGCACAAAAGATTATGCGAGAGCGTAATTATTTTGCAGCTATGATGGTTAACGAAGGAGATGCAGATGCTGTAATTACAGGATATTCTCGTAGTTACCCTTCTGTTGTAAAACCAATGTTAGAACTATTTGGTTTAGCACCTGGTTCTTCAAGAATAGCTACAACAAACTTAATGATGACACAACGTGGACCATTATTTTTAAGTGATACGGCTATAAATGTAGATCCTTCTGCTAAAGATTTAGCTAGAATAGCTCAGATGACAGCAAAAACCATGAAAATGTTTGGTTTAGAGCCTGTAATGGCAATGACCTCATATTCTAATTTTGGTTCATCAACAAATCCAAGAGCATCAAAGGTAAGAGAAGCTGTAAGTTACTTACATAGAGCTTATCCAGATTTAGTAGTAGATGGAGAGTTGCAAACAGATTTTGCTCTTAATAGTAAAATGCTTCAAGACATTTTTCCTTTTTCAAAATTAGCAGGACGTAAAGTAAATGCATTAATATTTCCTAATTTAGATGCAGCTAATATTACTTACAAGCTTTTAAAAGAATTGAATAAAGCAGATTCTATAGGACCAATTATGATGGGTATGAAAAAACCCGCTCATATACTACAATTAGATGCAAGTGTAGACGAAATTGTAAGTATGGCAGCTATAGCAGTAATAGATGCTCAGCAAAAGCAAAAACTAGAAGAAAGTCTAAGGAATAAGAAGTAATTTTGAGTAAGAATAATTTTATTACATTTGAGGGTTTAATAGGGCTATTTTATGATTACTCATATACAAGGTAAATTAGTAGAAAAAAATCCGACAGATGTTGTAATAGACTGCAATGGTGTAGGTTATTTGCTAAATATCTCACTTCATACGTATTCTCAAATACCAGATCAAGAAGCATTAAAACTGTATACACATCTTCAAGTAAGAGAAGATGCGCATACGCTTTTTGGTTTTGCGTCTTTAGCAGAAAGAGAAGTGTTTAGACTATTAATTTCGGTAAGTGGTATTGGTGCAAATACTGCAAGAACAATGTTGTCTTCATTAACTCCAAAACAAATTAGAGAAGGTATTGCTACAGAAGATGTGGCTTTAATTCAATCTATAAAAGGAATTGGAGCCAAAACAGCACAAAGAGTAATCATAGATTTAAAGGATAAAATTCTAAAAATCTACGATATAGATGAAGTTTCTGTTAAAGAAAGCAATACTAATAAAGAAGAAGCGTTATCTGCATTAGAAGTTTTAGGTTTTGCTAAAAAGCAAGCCGAAAAAGTTATAGATCAAATAGTGGCTCAACAACCAGATGCCAACGTAGAAACTATAATAAAACTAGCACTAAAAAATTTATAATTTATTTTGAATACAACTCAACATAGTTTTTATAAATCCACTCTAACTAACCTATTTACCACTTTTTTATTACTATTTAGTGTTGTTATTGTAGCTCAAGAAACTCCAGAAACAGAAACCGATAGTACCAAAACAGGTTATAATTTAGGGCAAATACAAATGCCTAATCCTAGCAGCATTGTTTCAAAATATACTTATGATGCAGTAACAGATAGATATATTTATACCGAATCTGTTGGCGAATTTAATATTAACTATCCTGTAATTTTAACACCACAAGAGTATCAAGCTTTAGTAGATAAAGAAAATATGCAATCTTACTATAAAGAGAAGATTGATGCTTATGATGGTAAGAAAGAAAACTCAGAAGAAGCACAGAAAAACCTTTTACCAGAATTTTATGTGAATTCAGGTTTTTTTGAAAGCATTTTTGGAGGAAATACTATTGAGTTTATCCCTCAAGGATCTGTAGAAATGGATTTAGGTATCCTTTTTACAAAGCAAGATAACCCTTCATTTTCACCAAGAAACAGACGTAATTTTACTTTCGACTTTGATCAACGTATTAGCTTAAGTATGTTGGGTAAAGTAGGAACACGTTTACAAGTAAATGCAAATTACGATACACAGTCTACGTTTGATTTTCAAAACGTAATAAAATTAGAATATACACCAACAGAAGACGATATCATTCAAAAAATTGAAGTTGGTAACGTTAACATGCCTTTAAACAACTCATTAATTTCAGGAGCTCAAAGTTTATTTGGTGTTAAAACACAACTTAAATTTGGTAAAACAACAATTACAGGTGTGTTTTCAGATCAAAGATCAGACACAAGATCTGTAGTTGCTCAAGGTGGCGGAACTTTAGATGAATTTGACTTTTTTATTAGAGATTATGATGAAAACCGTCACTTCTTCTTAGCACAATATTTCCGTAACAACTATGATAAAGCATTAGAAAACTACCCGTTTATAAATAACAATATTCAGATTACAAGAATAGAAGTATGGGTAACAAACAGAAGTAATCAAACGCAAAATGTACGTAACGTTGTAGCGTTTCAAGATTTAGGAGAAACAGGTGTTATAGGTAATGCTGGTGTAAATGTTTATCAAGGTCCAAACGCATTTCCGGATAACGGAAACAACGGTTTAGATCCAACAATTATTGGGCAGCCAATGTCTCAATTAACAGATGCAGTTAGAGATATTGCAACGGTACAAAACGGAATTTTAATACCTGGTTTTAACGAAGGTTTCGACTTTGCAAAACAAGAAAATACCAGAAAGTTAATAGAAGGACAAGAATATAAAGTAAATACACAATTAGGATATATTTCATTAAATCAAAGACTTAATAACGATGAAGTTTTAGCAGTAGCTTATCAATATACTGTTGGTGGGCAAGTATTTCAAGTAGGAGAATTTGCTAACGATGGTCTTGATGCAACAGATGTTAATACCAACTCTCAAGGTCAAGTAACTAATGTAACTAACAACGCATTAGTTTTAAAACTTTTAAAAAGTAGTATTACTAGTGTACAGCAGCCAATTTGGGATCTAATGATGAAAAATATTTACGATACCGGAGCTTATCAATTAAGTCAAGAAGATTTTAAGCTTAATATCTTTTATAACGAAGCTGCACCACTTAACTATATCACACCAGTAGAAGGAACATCTTTTCCTACAGTAGATTTAGATAATAATCCAACAACAGATGATGAGGTTATACAAGAAACTACGCTGCTAAGATTATTCAATTTTGATAAACTAAATTTTAATAATGATCCTCAAATAGGAGGAGACGGATTTTTTGATTTTGTATCAGGAATAACTGTAATACCAGAAAACGGTAAAATAGTTTTTACTAAAGTAGAACCGTTTGGACGTTATTTATTCGACTTATTAGATGATGATGGTAACCCAGGTGATAATGCTGCAGATTATGAAGCAGATACTTACACTAACCCAAACCAAGAAAAATACGTTTATGACTTGTTATATAAAGCAACAAAAACTGCTGCTTTAGACGAGTCCGAAAAAAATAAATTCCAAATAAAAGGACGTTACAAATCGTCTGGTGGTGATGGTATCCCGATTGGAGGATCTAATGTGCCAAGAGGATCAGTACGTGTACAAGCAGGAGGACGAGTGTTAGTAGAAGGTGTAGATTATACAGTAAATTATCAGTTAGGTAGAGTATATATTATTGATGATGCTTTAAAAGCTTCAAACACACCAATTCAAGTTTCTACAGAAAATAACTCAATCTTTGGGCAACAAACTAAACGTTTTACAGGAATAAATGTAGAACATCGTTTTAACGAAAACTTTGTGGTTGGCGCTACGTATTTAAACCTTAATGAAAGACCAATCACGCAAAAAGCTAACTACGCAACAGAGCCAATAAACAATACAATTTTAGGTTTTAATGGTAACTTTTCAACAGAAGTTCCTTTCTTCACAAGATTAGTTAATAAGCTACCAAATATAGATACAGACGCACCATCTAATTTATCTGTTCGTGGTGACTTTGCATACTTACTACCAGGCGCACCAAAAGGAACTAATTTTAATGGAGAAGCTACTGCATATATAGATGATTTTGAAGGGACTCAAAACGGAATTGATCTAAAATCACCTCAAGCTTGGACACTATCTTCTAGACCTTTAAATTTAAATAACTCGACAGCTTTTGATGCTGTTGGTATTGAAAACGGTTACGGTAGAGCAATGTTAAACTGGTACTCTATAGATCCAATTTTCTACGGAAGTCAAAGACCAACAGGTATCTCAGATGATGATATGTCAAGCCTTTATACAAGCCGAGTATTTGTAAACGAACTTTTTCCGCAGCAAGATATAGCTCAAGGACAAACTACAGTTATTAATACTTTAGACTTAGTTTATTATCCAGATGAACGTGGTCCCTACAATTTTCAACCAGGTTCTGAGAATGGAAATACAGTAAATCCTGAAGAGAGTTGGGCAGGTATAACTAGACAAATAACATCTACAGATTTTGAGCAATCTAATGTTGAGTATATCGAGTTTTGGCTTCAAGATCCATTCCAAGAAAATCCATCTAATCCAGGAGGTAAATTATTTATAAATCTTGGAAGTATTTCAGAAGATATCTTAAAAGATGGACGTAAACAATATGAAAACGGTTTACCACAAGACGGTAATATTAGTTTGTTGCCTCAAACAGCTTACCAGTCTGTAGTACCACAAAACCAAGCGTTAATTTATGCATTTGATACGACAGGAGAAGAAAGAACTAATCAAGATGTTGGATTTGATGGTTATAATGATGCAGAAGAAGCAGCTAATTTTCCAGCAGCATTTTCTGGTATAGCAGATCCAGCAAAAGATAACTACAACTATTATTTAAATGCAGAAGGCGATTTGTTTGAGCGTTACAAACAATATAACGGTGTAGATGGTAACTCTCCAGATTTCTTTAGCGATACTAACAGAGGATCAACAACACAACCAGATGTAGAAGATGTTAATCGTGATAATACTATGAATACTATTGATAGCTATTATCAATATGAAATAGAAATAACACCAGCTACATTAAACTTAGATAACGAATTTATTGTTGATACTAAAAATGTTAACGGAAACAGTAATCCAAGAGTTTTACCAAACGGAGATACCGCTTATCCAAAATGGTATCAATTTAGAATACCAGTAAGTTCTGGTGAAGCTGTAAATGGTATTACAGACTTAAGATCTATAAGGTTTACAAGACTATTCTTAAATGGCTTTGAGCAAGCTACAGTATTTAGATTTGGTACATTAGATCTAGTAAGAAGTGATTGGAGAAGATTTAGATTAGCATTAGATGGCGGTCCAACAGATCCAACATTTGAAGATACAGATTTTAGCGTAGGTGCAGTAAGTACACAAGAAAACGAAGGTAGTTATGTATCGCCACCAAGCGTAGTTCCAGAACAATTAAATAATAACAATACCATTGTTAGGCAAAATGAACAGTCTTTAGTCGTTAAAGTATGTGATTTAAAAGCTAAAGATGCTAGAGCTGTATTTAAGAATATTGCAATAGATATGCGTCAATATAAAAAGTTGCGTATGTTTATGCATGCACGTCAAGGCGAAACACCTGGTTTAGGAGATAATGAGATGGTAGGGTTTATAAGAATGGGTAACGATTTAACCCAAAACTATTATCAAATTGAAATTCCATTAGAAGTTTACAACGGAGGCGGTACAGCAGAAGATTTTTGGCCAGAAGTAAATGAAATAAACTTAAAACTTGAAGTTTTACAACGCCTAAAAGCTTTAGCTATTAGTAACCAAACCTTAACAAGTGGTCAGGCTAATTTTTATGATGTTGTAGGAGATGATTTAATAGAGGTTCCTTTTTCTGAACAATTTGAAGGTTATGTATCTGGTCAACATCGTGTGGCAATAAAAGGTAATCCTAATTTTGGAGATATTAGAACCTTAATGGTTGGTGTAAAAAACGCAACTAATAGTAATTTATGTGGTGACGTTTGGTTTAATGAGCTAAGACTATCAGACATGAATAACGAAGGTGGTTGGGCTGCAGTAATGAGTGTAGATACTAATTTAGCAGACTTTGCAACAGTAAGTGCTACAGGTAGAATGAGCACTTCTGGTTTTGGAGACATCAACCAAGGACCTAGCGAACGTAGCTTAGAAGATGTAAAACAATATGATGTTGTAACTAATGTTAATATTGGTCAATTATTACCAGAAAAATGGGGATTACAAATACCATTTAATTATGGTCAAGGAGTAGAAGTGGTAACACCAAAGTTTGATCAACAATACGAAGATTTAGAGTTACAAACACGAATGGATGAGGCTGCAGACGATGCTGAACGTGATCAAATTTTAGAACAATCCGAAGAATATACTAAAAGAAAAAGCATCAACTTTATCGGAGTTAAAAAGAATAGAACAGGAGAAGCAAAACCTCGTTTTTACGATGTAGAAAATTTAACACTTAACTACTCTTATAACAAAACAGAACATAGAGATTTTGAAATTAAAAACTCTGTAGACAAACAAGTAAGAGCAGGCGTTAATTATGCTTATAATTTCGAACCAAAAGTAATTGAGCCATTTAAGAAAAATGATTCTTTATTTACAGGAGAATATTGGAAGCTGTTAAAAGATTTAAACTTTAATGTGTTACCTGCTAGTTTTACTGTAAACACAGATTTAAACCGTCAGTATAATAGGCAAAAGTTTAGAGACATAGATTTAGGAGGTAATAATATTGGATTAGAGGAACTATACAGAAGAAACTACACTTTCGACTATCAATACAATATCAACTGGAATCTTACAAAA
Organism: Mesoflavibacter sp. CH_XMU1422-2; assembly: GCF_037029245.1. NCBI lineage: Bacteria > Pseudomonadati > Bacteroidota > Flavobacteriia > Flavobacteriales > Flavobacteriaceae > Mesoflavibacter > Mesoflavibacter sp. CH_XMU1422-2. The sequence continues at coordinate 324,799 of NZ_JAYMEE010000056.1, forward strand.
TCACTTCAACTTAACTTATCTGCTTCAAATAACAATATTGTTCGTAATTATTTTAAAGACAATATTATTAACGGAGAACCAGATCCTATGCTAGATGTTTGGGACGGTTTCTTTGATTTTGGAGATCCAAACCGTCAACAACAACAAGTTGGTATTAATTATGAAATTCCTTTTGCTAAAATCCCAACCTTAAACTTTATAAAAGCAACTTATAGTTACTCTGGGTTATACCAGTGGCAAAAAGGATCTGATTTATTTGGTAATCTTACAGCAGATGATGGTAATACATACGATTTAGGTAACTCAATTTCCAATGGTAATTCACACAATATTAATTCAACTTTAGACATGAATAAGTTGTATAAATATTTAGGTATAGCAAAAAAGAGAAGTCCAAGACGTAGTAATAGGGTTAGCAGGACACGTGGCGCTCAACCACCAGCTGTTGCCAATAAAGATGAAAAAGCAAAGCAAAAGAAAAGCGGAGATGGTTTTGGAGCCAAACTAGGCAACTTTGGTATAGGAATATTAACATCGATAAAACGTATACAAGCTGTTTATAGCGAAACTAATGGGACATATTTACCAGGATACCTACAAACACCAGGTTTTTTAGGGACATCAAAGCCAACATTAGGTTATACTTTAGGTAGTCAAAGAGATGTGCGTGATCTTGCAGCAAGAAATGGATGGTTAACCATCTTCCCAGATTTTAATCAGCAGTATACGACTAACCAAACTAAACAGTTAGATTTATCTGCAAACTTAGAGCCGGTTAAAGATTTAAAAATTGATTTAATTGGATTTAGGACTTATGCAGAAAATTATACAGAAAACTACCGTATAGAAAATGACGAGTATGTGTCCTTAACACCAAATACGTACGGTAATTTTAGTATATCAGCATTTACACTGCCAACAGCATTTAGTAAAAGTGATGAGAACGGATCTCAAGCATTTGATGATTTTAGAGCAAATAGAATTGAAGTTGCAAAACGTTTAGCCACACAAAGAGGAATTGATGTGACAGATCCTACAAATTTAGATGCAGAAGGTTATCCAAAAGGGTTTGGTAAAACAAGTCAACAAGTATTATTGCCATCATTTGTTAGTGCATATACAGGAAGAGGCGCTAACAAAACTCCATTAGATGCATTAAGAGATATACCAATTCCTAACTGGGATTTAAAGTATACAGGTTTTATGAAGTTTAATTGGTTTAAAAAACGATTTAAACGCTTCTCTTTAACACACGGTTATCGTTCAACATATACCATTCAACAGTTTAGAACAAACTTAGATTATACGCCAATAGATTTTACAGTAGATTACGATTCTCAACCAAACGAAGCTTTAGATCAAGCAGGAAACTATAAAGCAAAAAGTTTATTAAGCGGTGTAACTTTAACAGAAATGTTTAGCCCATTATTCCGTTTTGATATGGAGATGAAAAACTCAGTAAGAGTACTTTTAGAGATGAAAAAAGACCGTATGCTATCATTAAGTTTTGATAATAATCTAATGACCGAAATTGCAGGAAACGAGTATACGGTAGGATTAGGTTACCGCCTTAAAGACGTACGCATAAAATCAAAATTAGCAGGACCAAGACGATCAATAGTATCAGATTTAATTATGTCTGCAGACTTGTCTGTAAGAGATAACAAAACAATAATTAGATACTTAGATGTAGATAACAACCAAATAACAAGCGGTCAAACCATTTGGGGATTAAAATACAATGCAGAATATGCTTTTAGTAGAAACCTAACAGGTATTTTTTACTTTGATTATACTTTCTCAGAATATGCAATTTCAACAGCATTTCCTCAAACAACAATTAGATCAGGTTTGACACTTAGATATAATTTCGGAAATTAGTAATTCTTTATTTGAAATTATTACTCATTTAAATACATTTGTAGCAACTTAAAAAATAAAAGATGAATATTCCAGCAGATTTAAAATATACTAAAGACCACGAATGGGTTAAAATTGAAGGCGACCAAATAACAGTTGGTATTACAGATTTTGCTCAAAGTGAGTTAGGAGATATAGTTTACGTTGAGGTTGAAACTTTAAACGAAACATTAGATGCAGAAGAAGTTTTTGGAACAGTAGAAGCAGTAAAAACAGTATCAGACTTATTCTTACCTGTAGCAGGAGAGATTATTGCTTTTAATGATTCTTTAGAAGACGAACCAGAAAAAGTAAACACAGATCCTTACGGAGAAGGTTGGATGATTAAAGTAAAAGTATCTGATGTAACATCATTAGACAGCTTACTTTCTGCAGAAGATTATAAAGCCATAATTGGTGCGTAAATTATTAGTATTACTTAGCATAGGTTACTCAATTGTACTTACAATATTAAGTTTATTGCCACAAGTAGGACCAAGTAATATGCCAAGTAATAGTGATAAGGTATTTCATGCAATTGCTTATATGTTTTTTACCATGATTTGGTATCTAACACTAAAACAAAGTTACTTTTTAAAAAAAGCTTTAAGTAAAGCAGTTGGATTAGCCATAGTTTTTGGCATAATTATTGAAATATTACAACATACATTAACACAGCACAGAGAAGCAGATATTAAAGATGTAGTTGCCAATATAATAGGAGCTCTTTTAGCTGTATTGATTATTAAATTAGCGTTAAAAATGAAAGTTAAAAACAACTAATACCTTGTTTTTTTAGCAAATAAATAGTTATTTTAGCATTCAGTAAAAATCACAAACATGGAACCAAAGAAAAATCCAGAAGCAAATGTAGGTCGTAACAGTAGTCTATATCTAGCAGTAGGTTTAGCACTTATGATGTTTATATCATATACAGCGATCAATCATAAAACATATGACAAAGAAGCAATTGACATTGGTCAATTAGATCTTGGTGATGAAATAGAAGAAGAAATTCCAATTACTGAAATACAAAATACACCGCCACCACCACCGCCACCACCAGCAGCTCCAGAAGTTATCGAGGTCGTGGAAGATGAAGAAGAAGTGGAAGAAACAGTAATCGAGTCTACAGAAACAACTCAAGAAGAAGTAATCGTAGAGGTTGAAGAAGTAGAGGTAGAAGAAGTAGAAGAAGTTATTGAAGACGTACCATTCTCAATTATTGAAAATGTACCAGTTTTTCCTGGTTGCGAAAGTGGTAACAATGATGCTAAGAAAAAATGTATGTCTGACAAAATCAACAAATTTGTACAACGTAACTTTAATACAGATTTAGCTCAAGATTTAGGTTTAGATTCAGGTATTAAAAGAATCTTTGTATCATTTAAAGTAGATACACAAGGTAACATTGTAGGAATTAGATCAAGAGCGCCTCACCCAAGATTAGAACAAGAGGCTGCAAGAGTAATTCAAAAATTACCTAAAATGAAGCCAGGTAAGCAAAGAGGTAAGCCAGTAAACGTACCTTACTCTTTACCAATTACATTTAGAGTAGAATAGTTAAATAACTATCATATATTAAAAATCCCGTTACAATTGTAACGGGATTTTTGTTTTTGGTATGTTTATTGTGACATTTTCATAATATTAACATTTAAACTTTATTAATTATGAAAAATCTTAAAAAAGAGCACAATCTCACTCGCCAAAATGAGAATAAAGTGCAGCATTCACAAAAACATGATGCAAATTTACAAAAAAACTCAACGTTGTATTTTCAAGTGGGTTTAATTCTTTGCTTATTGGCTGTTTATGGCGCTTTAGAAATGCGTTTCGAATCAACAGATTTAGCTATTGTCGAAAATTCTGTAGTGCCAGAATTTGAAGAATACACTTTAGATCAAAAAAAGTATGTTGTTGAAGATGCAGTTAAAACTGAAGAACCGCAACCAAAAGAGCAACCAAAGGAATTGATTGATTTAAAAGAAGTGCCTGATGATACTCCTGATGAAAAAATCACAAAGAATATTGTTACAGAAACAAATGTAAAGACTAAACCAATTGATTTAAACCCTGACGATTTAAATGTTGATGAACCAGAAGAAGAAATTGAAAAAAATTTTAATGTAAATTTGGTTGAACAAGTACCAATTTACCCAGGTTGTGAAAGTGAAACCACTAATAATGGGCGAAAAAAATGTCTATCAGATAAGCTCTCCAAATTAGTTAGAAAAAAGTTTGATACTGGTCTTGGTAGCGAGTTAGGTTTAAACGAAGGTATTCAAAAAATCTATGTGAATTTTAGAGTTGATAAAGCTGGTAATGTTCAAATTTTAAAGACACGTGCACCACATCAAGATTTAGAAGAAGAAGCTAAACGTGTGGTTAGTAAAATACCACAAATGAAACCTGGTAAACAAGGTGGAAAAGAAGTTTCGGTTTTATATACCTTACCTATAATATTTCAAGTAAGATATTAAACAGATACTATCATTTTTTAAAAGTCGTTATCGTAATAGATAGCGACTTTTTTCGTTTAAAGCTGTTTTAAAAAAAGCCTTATCTTTCAGCAAAATTTAAACCCAAAATAAATGAAGTCATTCATTTTAATCATATTCACTTTAGTAACGTGTTCAACCTACGCACAAAGCACAAGCTACAGTGGTAAACCACCGGTTTTTGAAAATTGTAAAAATCAAGAAGGTAACAATCAACTTAATTGTTTTAATCAAGAGGTTTTCAACTTTATATTCAATAATTTTCAAACTCCGGAAGATATTGATTCTAATTATAAAGGTGAAATAGTTGTAGTTTTTGAAGTCACAGAAAAAGGAACTTTTAAAACAGTTTTTGTAGAAGCAAAACATAAATCTTTAAAGAAAGAAACGCAACGTGTTTTTAATCAGTTTCCTCAAATAGAACCAGCAACTTACAACGGTAATCCAACGTTTAGACAATATTCTATGTCTATTTATTTGCCATTAAACGAAGCTAATAAACCTTCAGAAGTTGAAGCTTTTAGTGTTGATAACAACAGCAATCAATCTAAAACCAATCAGGTTGAACAGTTATCAGCTTTAGAAAAGAAGGCTAAAGCCGAATTTGATAGCGTACAAAAAGCAGTAACAAAATATCAAAATAAAGAATATAAGAGTCAAATAAATATCCCTTTTAGTCATGAAAACTATTTTCGTTTTGACCGTTCAATGAATTTAGTAGGGACCAATAGTCACACAGCATTAAAACCATTTATGTATGAAGATGTTAAAAATTATTACGATTTTGAAGCAGAAAACGAAGCTTTAAAACAAGATAGACAGACTTGGGCAGGACAAAAATTATGGAATGAGCATTTAGTGCAATTACAAGGTAAAGAGTATTGGTTTACTGTAGATCCTGTTTTTGATTTACAATTAGGTAAAGATACTGATGCAGATTTTGATTACACGTATAACAATACCCGTGGAGTTTATATACAAGGTGGATTAGGTAATAAGTTTAGCTTTTCTGCAACGGTTTACGAAAATCAAGGTCGGTTTGCAGAATATGTTAATCAATATGCAGAAAGTTTAAAGGCGTTTGGTCCTGATCCTGCCATAATACCTGGTCGTGGTATTGCAAAACGATTTAAAGATGATGCTTATGATTATCCTGTAGCAGAAGGATATTTGTCATATTCACCTGCAAAATTTATTAATGTTCAGTTTGGGCATGGCAAGCAATTTATTGGCGACGGTTACCGTAGTTTACTACAAAGTGATGTAGCAAGTCCTTATCCTTTTTTAAAGTTGAATACTAAATTTTGGAAAATTAAGTACACCAACACTTGGACCTGGTTAAAAGATGTAAGACCAGAAGCGGTAGTAGATGATGCATTTAGAACAAAATATATAGCAAATCATTACTTAAGCTGGAATGTCTCAAAAAAATTAAACATAGGATTATTTGAATCTGTTATTTGGGAAAATACTAACGATAGAGGCTTTGATGTTAACTATTTAAACCCAGTAATTTTCTTTAGAGCGATAGAATTTGAAACTGGTCAAGGTGCAGGTAATGCTATTTTAGGAGCTTCAGGAAAATATAAATTTAATGATAATGTAAATATTTATGGACAATTTATTTTAGACGAATTTTCTTTAAATGATGTGAAAGCAGGAGAAAAAAGCTGGAAAAATAAGTTTGGGTTTCAATTAGGTGCTAAATATTATAATGCTTTTAAAGTAAAAAACTTAATGCTTCAAGCAGAATATAATCAAGTAAGACCGTATACATATTCTCATAATACAATTGTTCTAAATTACGCACATAACAATCAACCTATGGCTCATCTTTGGGGCGCAAATTTTAGAGAGTTAGTTTTAATTGGGCGTTATCAAAAACAACGTTGGTTTGGAGAAGTTAAGGTTATAACTGGTGTTAGAGGTTTTGATTACAATAACGAAACAGATAACTTTAGCTATGGTGGCGATATTTATAGAGATTATAATGACAGACCATTTGATACAGGTGTAGAAATAGGTCAAGGTATAAAAACAACATCTATAAATGCAAGTGCTCAATTAGGGTATTTAGTTAATCCAGCTTCTAATTTAAAAGCATTTGTTAATGTAAACTACAGAAATTTTAATCCAGAAGCAGAAACATTAAACGTTTATAACAACAGTACTGTTTGGTTTAACTTTGGTTTAAGAACAGACTTATTTAATTGGTATTTTGATTACTAAAAACAATTAAAACTATCATATTAAAGCCTCAAGTTAAAAACCTTGAGGTTTTTTTATGCTAAATAATCAATTAGCAGTATCTTTGCGCAAGCAAAAAAGTAAGCTAAAATTTTGAGTACAACAACTACGGTCGTAAAACATACAGCAATTTCAGATTTTAAAGAAATTACAAAAATGCGTTTGTCTCTAAGCGTAGTATTTTCATCTATTGCAGGTTATTTACTTGGTGCAGATACAATAAGTGTAAAAGTCTTAATTTTATTAGCACTTGGCGGTTATTTTATGGTTGGAGCAAGTAATGCTTTTAATCAAATTATAGAAAAAGATTTAGATGCTTTAATGCATCGCACAAAAAATAGACCAGTTGCTTCAGGAAGAATGACTGTAAACACAGCATTTATAATTGCTTGTGTTTTTACTATTTTAGGTATAGTTATTCTTTACACAATTAATCAGCAAACAGCAATGTTTGGCGCTATTTCAATATTTCTTTACACTAGTGTTTACACACCTTTAAAAACAAAAACACCTTTATCGGTATTTGTAGGAGCTATTCCAGGAGCTATCCCATTTATGTTAGGTTGGGTAGCAGCAACAGATCATTTTGGTATAGAACCAGGAACTTTGTTCGCACTTCAATTTTTTTGGCAATTCCCACATTTTTGGGCAATAGGCTGGTTTTTATTTGAAGACTATAAACGCGGTGGGTTTTTTATGTTACCTACAGGAAAACAAGATAAAGGAACAGCTATTCAAGTAATACTATACACTATTTGGACTATTTTAGTTTCAATAATTCCAGTTTTTGGTTTTACAGGAAAATTAGAATTATCGATAGTAGCAGCAATTATTGTTTTTGCATTAGGTTTAGTAATGTTATACTACGCTATACTTCTTTATAAGAAAATGACCGAAAAAGCGGCAAAACAATTAATGTTATCTAGTGTACTTTATATAACAATTATTCAAGTTATTTACGTCGTAGACAAATTTTTAAGATAAACAATGGATTTAACCGAAGGAACAATTCAAGAAAAACACAGAAGATCAAGAAAAATGATGCTATACTTTGGTATAGGAGCATTAATTATGTCTTTTGCAGGTTGGACTAGTGCATTTATAGTAAGTAGTTCTAGACCAGATTGGTTATCAGATTTTGTAATGCCTCAGCCTTTTTGGACTAGCATTATAATTATGATAATTAGTAGTGTAACTTTTATAATAGCTAGAAAAGCTTTAGAAAAAAATAATAAATCATTAACAACTGTAATGCTAGTAGTTACATTTGTTTTAGGGCTATTATTTGTTTTAAATCAAATTAAAGGATTTAATCAAATTATAGACATGGGATATAATTTTACAGGACCAACAAGTAATGTAACGGTAAGCTATATCTATCTTATAGCAGTGGTACATATTATTCATGTTCTTGCAGGATTAATACCAATTTTAGTAGTAATAGTAAATCATTTAAGAGGAAAATATACCTCAGAAAATTATACAGGTTTTGAATTAGCCGAAATATTTTGGCATTTTGTAGACCTATTATGGCTTTATTTATTCTTCTTCTTATATTTTTTCTTAAGCTAAAAATTGGCGTAAAACCTTATTTAGACGCGTTAAAATTTAGCGGAAGCAATTTTTTTAAGTCAATAAATTGATTATTTTTGTCACACTTTTTAACAACTAATTTAACACTATGAGCACGACAGTTGCAACTACCAATACAGAAGGTAAAACTTGGAGTGGTGGAAATGAGCCACTTAAAGCAAGTTATGGTAAAATGATGATGTGGTTTTTTATCGTAACAGATGCCCTTACTTTTTCTGCGTTTCTAGCAGCTTACGGATTTTCAAGATTCAAATTTATAGACTCTTGGCCAATAGCAGATGAGGTTTTTACTCACGTACCTTTCTTACACGGTCAAGAATTACCTATGATTTATGTGGCGTTTATGACGTTTATATTAATCATGTCTTCTGTAACAATGGTATTAGCGGTAGATGCTGGTCACCATATGAAAAAGAATAAAGTAACTTGGTATCTTTTCTTAACAATTATTGGTGGTATCATCTTCGTTGGTTCTCAAGCTTGGGAATGGGCAACATTTATAAAAGGAGATTATGGTGCTGTTCAAACAAAAGGAGGAAACATTTTACAGTTTGGAGAATATAAAACAAACGAAAACGGAGAACAAGAATTTAAAAGAGTAGCAGTTAAAGATTTTGTTATAGTATCTCCTACAGAAAGAACTAATCACGAGCGTAAAAACGGACTTTGGTTTGTAGATGAAGGTACATTACCTCCTTATCAAATGAAGGATGTTGTTGCTGGTTTAGAAGCTAATCCAAATATTTTAGTAAGAACTCAAATTTTAAATGAAGAAAGACAAAAAACTGTACTTTCTCGTGAAGAGTCATTAGCAGCTATCAAAAATAACGGTAAGCGTGTTGTAGAAGGTGCAAACTTAGAAGTTAATGAATATGGATCGCCATTATTCGCAGATTTCTTCTTCTTTATTACAGGTTTTCACGGTTTTCACGTACTATCAGGAGTAGTAATTAATATTATCATTTGGTTTAATGTTATTTTAGGAACTTATGAAAGACGAAAAAGCTACGAAATGGTAGAAAAAGTTGGTCTTTACTGGCACTTTGTAGATTTAGTTTGGGTATTCGTATTTACATTCTTCTACTTAGTATAATTTAATAGAAAAAGATTTATCATGGCAGATACACATAAATTAGAAATATTTAGAGGACTTATCAAGTTTAAGTCTAACACTCAAAAAATTTGGGGCGTATTAATCTTACTATCTATTGTTACAGCTGTAGAAGTTGTATTAGGTATTTACAAACCAGAAGCTTTAGAATCTCATATATTAGGGATGAAAGGCTTAAACTGGATCTTTATCATACTAACAATAGTAAAAGCATATTACATTACTTGGGACTTTATGCACATGCGTGACGAAACACCAGGGTTAAGACGTGCAGTTGTTTGGACAGGTGTATTCTTAATCTGCTACCTAGTATTTATCTTATTACAAGAAGGTGGATACGTTTATGATGTTTATGATAATGGTTTTATTAAAAGAGATTTCTAATATAGAAACTTAACATAAATTATAGTAAAAAAGGTGGCTTTATAAAGCCACCTTTTTTTATTTTTGCATAACTTAATACAATTCATAAAAATGACGAAGAAAAATATAAAAAAAGGAGCTATACTAAGCATTCTATTCTTTCTACCAGTTATTTTTCTTTTGTTTCTGTATCCATCTACAAATAATTATAATCCATTAGATGTAGTGCATGAAGATGTTTTAGATTTTTCTAATCTTTCTTCAGCAAAAACAGACATAGTTCTAAAAGATCACATAACAGTTTTGGGTTTTTTAGGTGAAGATCCAGAATCAAAAATTGTAGAAACTTCAAATTTAAAAGAGCTTATTTATGATAAGTTTCAAGGGTTTAAAAAGTTTCAAATTGTGATGATTGTAGCAGAAGGTACAGAAGATAAAACAGAACGATTATCTAAAGAGCTATCTAAATTTGAACCTTTGGAATATTGGCATTTTGTTTCATTAAACAATTCTGATATAAAAAAACTGTTTAATAGTTTAAGATCAAGTCAAGTTTTAGACTATAATCAGGCTATTAGTAATGTTTTTATAGTAGATAAAGACCTAAACCAAAGAGGACGATTTGATGATAGGTCAAAACGAGAAATTAAAAGAGAAGAGAAGCCATACATTTTAACCTCATACAATGCAACAATGGTTTCTGAGTTAAAAAATAAATTAGCAGCAGAAGATTTGCGAGTACTTTTTACAGAGTACAGACAAAAACGTAAAGGCGAATTTAACTCAACAGTTAGAAGAGCAGAAGATTTAAAAGGAGAGCAAAATGAGTAAAAAAGCAAACTATTCATACGTAGGGATATCGTTTATTATTTTACTGTTTGGAATTATTTTTATTCCAAAAATTGTAGACAGAATAACTAACAAAGATGTAAATCGTACCTATGAAAGTAGATCAGGAAGTATATTAAAAAATCCTTCAGAAGTAGATAAAAAAGATCAAGCTTTAGAGTATTTGGTTATTAATGGTAAACGTAAAAAGGTACCAGAATTCAGCTTTACTGATCAAAACGGAAACACGATTACTAACAAAGATTACTTAGGTAAAGTTTATGTGGTAGAGTTTTTCTTTACAACATGCCCAACTATTTGCCCAAGAATGAATAGAAATTTAGTCGAAGTTCAAAATACTTTTAAAAACGAAGATAACTTTGGTGTAGCGTCGTTTAGTATTATGCCAGAGACAGATACGCCAGAAAAATTAAAAGAATATGCCGAAAACTACGGAATAACAAATCCTAATTGGCATTTAATGACAGGAGATAAACAAGATATTTATAACTTGTCAAATATTGGATTTAATATCTTTGTAGATGTAGAGAATTTTGAACATTCAGGAGATTTTGCTTTAGTAGATAAAAACGGATTTTTACGATCTAGAAAAGATGACTTTGGTAACCCAAAAATCTTTTACAAAGGTGTAATTAGCGAGCAAGAAAAAGTGGACGAAGATGGCAATCCGCAAGAAATCTCAATGCTAAAAGAAGATATAGCCAAATTATTAAAAGAATAAATAAACATCACTTCCAGTGATTTTGAGGTACGAAAAATTGTATCGAGAAGAAAACATGAGCATAGAAAACCTACAAGAAGAAAAAAAGTACAACAAGTGGATTGTTGCACTTTCGGTAATTATCCCATTAGCTGTAGCAGCATTATTCGGTATAAAACTTAAAGATTTTGGTATAGATGTAGAACCATTAACCTTTTTGCCTCCAATTTATGCAGCTATTAATGCAGTAACAGCAATAGTATTAGTATATGCTGTAATTTCTATTAAAAAAGGACAACGCAAACAACACGAAAATTTAATGAAGTTTGCAATTACACTTTCTGTATTGTTTTTAGTCATGTACGTAGCTTACCATATGACTAGCGACTCGGCCAAATTTGGAGGAGAAGGAGCTATAAAATACATTTATTTCTTCATTTTAATTACTCATATTGTATTGTCTGTTGCAGTAATACCATTTGTGTTAATTACATATGTTAGAGCCATTACAAACAATTTTGAAAGACATAAAAAAATAGCAAAAATCACTTTTCCGTTGTGGTTGTATGTTGCAGTTACAGGAGTTATAGTTTATATAATGATTTCACCCTATTATGTTTAATTTGTCTGTTTGAGCGCAGTCGAGAACTAATTAATAATGAAAACAAAATTTCTTTTTATAATTATATCATGCTTTTTCTTTCTAAAAAGCAATGCGCAATGCGCAATGTGTCGTGCTGTTTTAGAAAATGAAGAAGGGCAATCTGCAGCAAAAGGAATTAACGACGGTATTATTTATTTAATGTCTATACCTTATATCTTAGTATTTGGTTTAGGCTTTTTCGTGTATTGGAAATATTTTAGGAAGAAAAAAGTAGAGGCTTAAAATCTCTAAATCAACTTTTAACAAAATATATTAAAAAAAATTGTAACAAATCTTGTCCTTTGTAGTCTAATTGATAATGAGTAACTTAAATCAATCAAAAACCATCAATTATGCTCACCATAAAAAAACTACACAAGTCTTACCCAATTGGGGATTCTAGTCTACATGTTTTAAAAGGAATTGATTTACAAGTCGAAGAAGGCGAAATGGTAGCCATTATGGGTTCTTCTGGTTCAGGAAAATCAACACTACTTAATATTATAGGTATGTTAGACGAAGCTGATGAAGGAGAATATATTTTAGATGGTGTACCAATTAAAAATCTTACAGAGAAAAAAGCAGCCATATATCGTAATAAATTTTTAGGATTTATATTTCAGTCGTTTAACCTAATTAGTTACAAAAACGCTTTAGAAAATGTGGCGCTACCGCTATACTATCAAGGTCAAAAAAGAAAAGAGCGTTTAGAAAAAGCCTTATTTCATCTTGAAAAAGTAGGTTTAAAAGAATGGGCACATCACTTACCTAACGAGCTTTCTGGAGGACAAAAACAACGTGTTGCAATTGCTCGCGCTTTAGCAGCCAACCCAAAACTGTTACTAGCAGATGAGCCAACAGGAGCTTTAGATACCAAAACATCTTATGAGATTATGGATTTTATCCAGTCTTTAAATGATGAAGGAAAAACAATATTAATGGTTACCCACGAAGAAGATATAGCCAATATGTGCAAGCGTATAGTACGTCTTAAAGATGGTGTGATTATGGAAGATACAGTTGTAGAACAAGTAAGAGCTTCTCAATATGTTTGATATAGATCTTTGGCGCGAGATATTTCAAAGTATCAACAAAAACCGAACTAGAAGTTTACTGTCTGGTTTTACGGTAGCATTTGCTATTTTGTTGTTTGTTATACTTTTTGGTATTGCCAATGGGCTTAAAAATACGTTTGCACAAGCATTTGTTGACGATGCTACCAACTCCATTTTTATCAATGCTGGTATGACTACTAAAGCCTATAAAGGTTTGCAGTCAGGTAGACGTATTCAACTAAAAAATGAAGATCAAAACTTTATTGAAGACGAGTATGGTAATAAAGTTCAATACATCACTTCTAGAATTTATAAAAATGTCAACGCCTCTTTTCGTAACGAAAAAAACAGTTACAATTTAAGAGCAGTAAATCCTGATCATCAGTTTTTAGAAAAAACAATGATAAGAGATGGACGTTACATAAACCAATTAGATATAGATAATAAGTCTAAAGTTGTTGTTATTGGTCGTTTGGTAGAAGAAGATTTATTTTTAAAAACAACTGCTTTAGGTAAATATATAAACCTAAGTGGTATACCTTATAAAGTTGTAGGGATTTTTACAGACGATGGCGGTGATAATGAAGAACGAATGATATATATGCCTGTATCTACCGCGCAACAAATTTATGGTAATAACGATTATATAGACCAGATTAACCTAGGCTACAATCCAGAATTAGATTACGATCAAGCCATAAATTTTGGAAGACAATTAGAAAACAAATTAAAAGAACGTTTTACAGTGTCTCCAAAAGATCAGCGTGCCATTAGAGTACGTAATATGGCAGAAGGGACAAAGCAAGTTGGTATGATGACTTTTGGACTAACTGTTATAATTATAGTTATTGGTTTTGGTACACTAATAGCAGGTGTTGTTGGTATTAGTAATATCATGATATTTATAGTTAAAGAACGTACTAAAGAAATAGGTATACGTAAAGCACTTGGGGCATCACCACGATCAATAGTTTCAATAATTTTAATAGAATCTATCCTAATCACAGCAATTGCTGGTTATGTAGGATTGTTAATTGGTGTTGGTGTTTTAGAATTTGTTGGACCAATTTTAGAACCTTACTTTATTAAAGATCCTGGTGTAAGTAGTAGTTTGGTTGTAAGTGCAACCATTACATTAATTATTGCAGGATCTATAGCAGGATATTTACCAGCAAAAAAGGCATCAAAAATAAAACCAATAGTAGCACTTAGAAACGATTAATATGAAGTTTTTATTCGAAAGAGATACGTGGCAAGAAGTGTACGAAAGTTTAAGCAAAAATAAACTTCGTACCATATTAACCATGGTTGGTGTTTGGTGGGGAATTTTACTCCTTATCGGGTTACTTGGTGCTGCACGCGGATTAGAAAATTCGTTTAACAGATTATTTGGTGACTTTGCTACAAACAGTGTATTTGTTTGGGGACAAAGTACAAGCAAACCTTTTAAAGGTTTTCAAGAAGGAAGACAAGTACAATTACAATTATCTGACGCTAAAAAAGTAGAAGAAAATGTAGAAGGTATTGAGTTTGTTGTACCTCGTAATCAAAATCAAGCACAAGTTGTTAGAAATTTTTTATCAGGGACATTTAGTTTAAATGGAGATTATCCTTTATTAGATAAAGTACAGAAGAAAAAACTAATTCATGGAAGATTTATCAATCAAAACGATATTGACAACAACAGAAAAGTTGTTGTAATTTCAGAAGAAGTCTACAAGCAATTATTTGAAAAAGATGCTGAAATGATTGGCGAATACGTTCAAATAAACGACATGAATTTTAAAGTGATTGGTATGTTCCAAAACGGAAATGTAAACATGGGACCAACCAGTGATATGCACATACCATTTACAACATTTCAGCAAATCTATAATTTAGGAGATAGAATTGGTTGGATGATGATTACCGGTAAATCAGAATATGATATCGCTCAAATAGAACAAGACGCAAAATTATTACTGCGTAACCTTAATAGAATTCACCCAGAAGATAATCGTGCTTTTGGTAGTTTTAACTTAGGTAAAGAGTTTAAAAAAGTAACAGGCTTTTTAGTTGGTATGCAGTTTTTAACTTGGTTTGTAGGTATTGCAACATTAATTGCAGGTGTTTTTGCAATTGGAAATATTTTACTAATTACGGTTAAAGAACGTACTAAAGAAATAGGTGTAAGACGCGCATTAGGGGCAACACCTTTTGAGATAAAACGACAAATTTTAGTAGAAGCCGTTTTCTTAACCATATTTGCAGGAATTTTGGGGATAATTTCTGGAGGTTGGATATTAATAGCATTAGATGCAGCTTTTGGACAAGGTGATGAAGCTGTTATAGTAAACGCTTCAGTCTCTATAGCAGTCGTTTTTATAGCATTAATTATACTTGTTGTTTTAGGAACATTAATAGGATTAATACCAGCATTTAAAGCCACAAGTATAAAACCAATAGAAGCATTAAGAGAAGAATAAACTAAACAATCAAAATTAATAATCAATACAATGAGTAAAACAGCAAAAATCCTAATTAGCGTCATAGTAATAGTATTACTGCTAGCTGTAGTTTTAAAGTATTTTAATAACGCTAATTCTAAAGCTATTGAAGAGTTTAAAGTGGAAGAGCCATTTTATACCTCAATTAACACTAAAGTTGTCGCAACAGGAAAATTAAATCCAGAGGAAGAAATTGAGTTAAAACCTCAAATCTCAGGAATCGTAGATAAAGTGTTAGTAGAAGAAGGAGATATCGTAGAAAAAGGAGATCTAATTGCAAAAATTAGAGTCGTTCCTAACGAGCAAAATTTAGCAAGTGCAAGCAGTCGTATTGCATCAGCTAAATTATCTATGAATAATGCCGAAACACTGTACAACAGAAACAAAACTCTTTTTGAAAAAGGAGTAGTTTCTAAACAAGATTTTGAAAATAGCGAGCTGTCTTACAACCAAGCTAAAGAAACTTACAACCAAGCTTTAAACGATTATCAAATCATAAAACGCGGATCGTTATCTGGCGGAAGTAGCGCAAACACAAACATTACTGCACAAATTGCAGGAACAATTCTAGAAATCCCGATTCGTGAAGGAGACCAAGTCATTCAAAGTAACAACTTTAATGCAGGAACAACTATTGCTACTATTGCAGATATGAGTAAAATGATTTTTGAAGGAAAAGTTGATGAAGCTGAAGTTGGTAAAATAGAAGAAGGCAAAAAGATAAAAGTAGTTTTAGGAGCTTTAAACGAAAAAGACTTCCCTGCAACTTTAACCTTTGTAGCACCTAAAGGAATAGAAGAAAATGGTGCAGTACAATTTACTATTAAAGCAGATGTAGATGTAGAACAATCTACAAGAATTAGAGCAGGTTATAGTGCTAATGCAGAAATAGAAATGGAAAGCAAAGACAGTATTCTTTCAATTAAAGAATCATTACTTCAGTTTGATAGAATTACAGAAAAGCCATTTGTTGAAAAACAAAAAGAAGACGGAACTTTTGAAAAAGTAGATGTAGAAACTGGTATATCAGACGGTATCAATATCGAAATTACTGAAGGTGTAAGCGAAGGAGATAAAATAAAAGTGTGGAATAAAGCATCAAAAGATAATAATGATGGAGGTAACAACTAAGATAAAACAACTAACCTTAGCAGGATTGCTGTTAGTAGGATTATCTGCTTCAGCACAACAAAAAAAATGGAGTTTACAAGAGTGTGTAGATTACGCTCTTGAAAATAACATAACCATTTTACAAGGAGAAAATTCAATATTAAATAACGAGCAAAATATAGATGCTGCAAAAGGACAGTTTTTACCAAGCGTAAGTGGTTTTGTTGGACATACATTGTCATTAGGTAACAGAGAGTTGTTTCCTGGTCAATTTGTAGACCGTACAGATAACTCAACTAACGCATCGATTAGTTTAAATCAAACTGTTTTTAATGGATTTAGATTAACTAATCTTTACAAACAATCTCAATTAAATTTAGAAACATCAAAGTTAGAACTTAACAGAATTAAAGATGATATTTCTTTAAATGTGGTTAATGCTTATCTTAATGTATTATTTAATATAGAAAATCTAGAAATAGCTAAAGCGCAATACAGTTTTAGTAAAAAACAATTAGATCAAGTAAGAGATTTAGTAGATGCAGGTGTGCAACCACAAGCCAATGTTTATGATGCAGAAGCAACATTAAGTAGCGACTTGCAAAGTGTTACTGTTGCAGAAAATAATTACGAGCTAGCATTACTTTCTTTATCTCAATTATTACAATTACCTTATGAAGGTTTTGAAGTAGAAGTTATAGAGTTAGATAACCCTTCATCAGAGTTAATGTATAATAACGCTAGTCCTATTGTTTCTTATGCTCTTGATAATAGATACGAAATTAAAGTAGCTCAAAAAAACATTGAAAACTCTGCTTTAAATACAGAAATATCTAAGAGTGGATATTTACCAACAGTTTCATTTAACTACGCATTTGGATCTAATGTCTTTTTTACAAATCTTATAGATACAGAAGATTCATTTTTCAATCAGTTAAATAACCAAAAAGGACATAGATTCTCACTAAATGTAAGCGTTCCAATATTTTCGCAGTTTCAAAATAAAACTAATGTCGCTAAAGCAAAAATTCAAGAAGAAAATGCTCAGCTTAATCTTAAACAAGCTAAGTTAGATGTAGAAGCAAATGTACAGCGTGCGTTTACAGATGCTAAAGCTGCTTTAAGAGCTTATGAAGCTGCAAAGTCTAGTTTGCAATCTCAAAAAATAGCATTTCAAAACTCACAAGAAAGATATGACATAGGCGCAATGAATGCTTTTGATTTAGAACAATCAAGATTAAGATTGGTCAATGCAGAATCATCTTTAATTAATGCTAAATACGATTTTATTTTTAAAACAAAAGTGTTAGATTTCTACCTTGGTAAACCAATAACTCAGTAATACTTTGGCATACATTTTAAATATAGAAACTGCAACAACAAACTGTTCTGTTTCTGTTGCAAAAGACGGTAAAACTATAGCTTTAAAAGAAGACTATGACAACGGTTATAGTCATGCAGAAAAACTTCATGTTTATATAGATGAAGTTTTAAAAGAAGCTCAAATCGAAAAACAACAATTAGATGCTATTGCGGTTAGTAAAGGACCAGGTTCTTATACAGGTTTGCGTATTGGTGTATCGGCAGCAAAAGGATTGTGTTTTGCTTTAGAAGTTCCTTTAATTGCTGTATCTACTTTAGAAGCTTTAGCACATCAAGTTGAAGCTGAAAGCGGTTTAATTGTACCAATGTTAGATGCAAGACGATTAGAAGTGTATTCAGCAATTTTCAATTCAGATTATCAAGAAGTAAGAGCTATTGAAGCTCAAGTTTTAGATGACAATTCTTTTTCAGAATATTTAAAAGCGAATAAAGTTTACTTTATAGGAAATGGTGTAAAAAAGACAATGGATTTAATTAAAAGTGAAAATGCAGTTTTTATAGAAGAAAAACTACCTTCTGCAAATGAAATGAGTGCATTGTCTTTTGAAGCCTATAAAAAAAGCAACATCCAAGATGTTGCTTATTTTGAGCCTTTTTATTTAAAAGATTTTATTGCTTTAAAATCAAAAAAGTAATTAATTTTCTTTGTGTATTTCTACTTGATGTGGATATGGTATTTCTATACCAGCAGCATCTAATGCTTCTTTTGTTTTTTCCATAGTTTCAAAATATACAGCCCAATAATCTTCAGTCTTACACCAAGGTCTAACAGCAAAATTTACAGAGCTATCAGCTAGTTCTAAAACGTTAACTGTAGGAGCTGGCTCTTGTAAAACCTTCGGATTATCAGTAATAACTTTCATTAAAACCTCTTTAGTTTTTTTAATGTCAGAATCATAACCAACTCCAAAAACTAAATCTACACGTCTTGTTCCTTCTGTAGTGTAATTAACAATGTTTCCATTAGATAATGCGCCGTTTGGTATTATAATTTCTTTGTTAGATAGACCTATAAGTTTGGTGGTAAATATTTCGATTTCTTTTACAACACCTATTTCACCTTGTGCTTCAATTAAATCACCAATTTTAATTGGTTTAAAAATCATTAATAAAACACCTCCAGCAAAGTTACCTAAAGATCCTTGTAAAGCCATACCTACAGCTAATCCAGCAGCAGCTAAAATTGCAGCAAAGGATGTGGTTTCTACACCTAATTTAGATAGAATAGCTAGGATTAGCAAGATTTTTAAAACCCAACCTAAAAAATTTATAAGAAACTTTTTTAAGCTTTCGTCATAGTCTCTTTTATTCATAAATTTTTTTGTCGAGCTTAGTAGTTTTTTAATAATCCATGACCCTACAACCCAGATAATAATTGCTGCGATTATTCTTAATCCATAATCAGTAGCGTACATAATACCTGTATCAATCCATTCTTCTTTCATAAATAAAATTTTAATTGTTTAACTTTAAATTCAAAGTTAGGAATTTATTGTTCTAACTTGTTTTATATTTGATAAAACTATTCAAATAGTTAAAAAGCGATTTTTTATCGATGAAATAGTTAAATTGTCAATTTTATTAGGCAAAATTTATGCTATGTCGTAAATTCAAGCACATTTTTAACAAATTCTTTACAGTAGCATGAAGAAATTTTTACTATCGTTATTCTCTTTTTTCTTGGTAATCTTAGGATGGGCACAAGATATTAATATGCAAAACGGAACATTTAACCAATGTTCGGGTGTTTTTTATGACTCTGGAGGACCTTCATCAAACTATGCAGATGATGAAGATTTTGTCGTAACTATCTGTCCAGATGGACCAGAACAATTTATTCAATTAGACTTTACTTTATTTAGTACTCAGGTTAGTTTAGACGTCATGACTATTTATGATGGAGATGATGTTACAGCGCCAGTAATAGGTAGTTATTCTGGTGGTGGAGCGGCAAATAACCCAGGTACTGTTTCTGCATCACCAACTAGTAGTACAGGTTGTATTACTATTCAGTTTACTTCAGATAGTGGAGCTAACACTTTAGGATGGGCAGCAAACATCTCATGCTTACAATCTTGTCAAACTATAACGCCTAGTATAGATTCAACAGATCCTGTTGCAGATGGAACTGGTGTTATTCAAATACCCTTAGGAGGTACAGTGTTGTTTGATGGAAGTGCAACGTTTGAAGATGATGGTACTGGAGCTACTTATAACTGGAATTTTGGAGATGCAGGTGTAGCTTCAGGACAATCAGTTAGTCATACATATAATAACCTTGGGACTTTTACAGCTACGCTTACAGTAACAGATACAAATCCAACAGGATGCTCGGCTTCAACATCCGTTACAGTAGAAGTACTTAGTCCATATATAGATGTAGATCAAACAACTTATACTGTGGATGAGTTGGTTACAGATGTTTTGATTGATAGTCCATGTGCAGCAGTTTCAAATATTAATTGGAGTACAGGGACTAATTTTGGTCAAGAAAACGGGATTGGATATTTTACAGCCTTACCAGGAGCTTTTCCTTTTGAAGCAGGAATTATTTTAAATTCAGGTGATGCAATGGAGGCAGAAGGTCCAGAAACAGGAACCCAAAGTAGTGGTGGATGGCCAGGAGATGCCGATTTAGAAAACGCAATTCCAGCTTTAAATGCAGGTGATACAAATGATGCAAGCTTTATAGAATTTGACTTTGTTCCTATCGCCAACTCTATAAGCTTTGACTTTTTATTTGCGTCAGAAGAATATGGTGGTTTCCAATGTAGTTTTACTGATGCATTCGCTTTTTTACTAACAGATTTGACTACTGGAGTAACTACTAATCTTGCATTAGTACCAGGCACAACAGATGTGGCTTCTGTGTTTACTGTGCGTGATAATGCTTATAACGCGGGATGTCCTTCTGTTAATCCAGGTTATTTTGACTCTTTCTATGGTCCAGGAGGTCAGCCTCTAGTGAACGATCCAATAGATTTTAGAGGTTACACTAGATCAATGACAGCTTTTTCAAATGTTACACCTAACAACAACTACAGAATAAAGTTGGTTATAGCAGATGATGGAGATACTCTATATAACGCAGCTGTATTTTTAGGAGCAGGTTCTTTTGACTTAGGAGGAGATTTAGGTGATGATGTAACAATTAATGCAGGAACTGCAATTTGTGGAGGAAATCCTATTACATTAGATACAGGACTTACAACAGCTACACATACTTGGTATTTTGAAGGAAATCCTATAGCAGGAGAAACGGGACCAACTATAGATGTTTATCAAGAAGGAAATTATAGTGTAGATATTGTGTATTCAGCTTCTTGTCAAACTTCAGATTCTATTTATATTGAATTTTTACCTAGCCCTACTGTTGAAAATACAATAGACTTAATACAATGTGATGTGTTTTCTTCAGATGAAACCTTTGATTTAACGGTTAATGATGCTGAAGCTATTGGTACTCAAGATGCTTCTCTGGTTAATGTTAGTTATCATAATTCTCTAACAGATGCTCAAAATGATACAAACCCAATAACATCACCTGATAATTATATAACTTCAGGTCCTTACCCAGAAACTATATTTGTAAGAATAGAAGATAGTGCTTCTGAAACTTGTGTAGGTACTGATAGTTTTATTTTAGATATTTATTCCTTATCAATCAATCCAGCGTCAGATATGGTAGTTTGTGATGATCCGAGTAATGATGGTGTAGAGCCATTTGATTTAGAGAGTCAGACGCCATTTATATTAGGGACACAGGCAGCCTCAGATTATGTAGTGACGTATCATAATAGTTTTGCAGAGGCAGATTCAGACACAAACGCATTAACGAGTCCTTATGTAGGCGGACCAAACGAGCCAATCTATGTAAGAATAGAGGCATCGGGAGATGCAACGTGTTATAGTGCAACCGCAATGCCATTATTCAATTTAATAGTAAATGCCAATGACGATTCAAGTTTTACAGCGACACCAACGTGTGATGGCGCAGTAATGAGTAATGTCGTAACACCAGGCGGAACCTTTGCATTAACCACAACGGGAGCAACGATAGATTCAGCAACAGGAACAGTAACAGGTGCTGCATCCGGATCCACACATACCGTAACCTATACAACAACAGGTACATGTCCAACGACAACTACGGTAAACTTTACAGTATTAACAACAGATGATCCAAGTTTCACGATGCAACCAACGTGTGATGGAGCGGTAGTAGATAGTTCAGTATCATCAGGAGGAACCTATGCTTTTAACCCATTACCAGGCGACGGAGCGCTAATAGACTCAGGCACAGGAACGATTACCAACGGTACATCAGGAGCAACCTATACAGTAGAACATACTACAAGTGGAGTATGTCCAGCATCCACAACAGTAGATGTAACAGTA
>NZ_JAYMEE010000057.1:0-646 GCF_037029245.1 Mesoflavibacter sp. CH_XMU1422-2
CTGAGCAATACATACCTGGTTCTGCTTCTATAGTCGATCCTACCATTACTGTAGATTGGAATATTGTAGAAACGTCTCATAATATTACTATGGACAATGCTAGTTTACCTACTGCTAATAATCTAAACCGTTCTGTTCTTGGTTTATTTGTTACTGCTAACGAACTTGAACTTTCTGGTGATACTGCTACAAATGCTGGTAATGGATTAACTGTAACTCACTACCTTAAAATTGATGGTAAAATTGATTTAGAAGGAGAATCACAGTTAATACAAACAACAGATAGTGATTTAGATCCTACTAGTTCTGGTAGTTTAGAACGTGATCAACAAGGTACACGCGATTTATATACTTATAATTATTGGGCGTCTCCTGTTGGTATGATTAACTCTACGACTAATAACAATAGTTACACTTTACCTAATGTCTTTAGAGATGGTACTAATCCGGCTGCACCTACTAATATTAACTTTATTACTAATGGGTATAATGGATCTTCTGGTTCGCCTATTGGTATTGCAGATTATTGGATTTGGAAATACGCTAATCAATCTGGTGCTTATGCAGATTGGCAACACGTACGTA
Organism: Mesoflavibacter sp. CH_XMU1422-2; assembly: GCF_037029245.1. Lineage (NCBI taxonomy): Bacteria > Pseudomonadati > Bacteroidota > Flavobacteriia > Flavobacteriales > Flavobacteriaceae > Mesoflavibacter > Mesoflavibacter sp. CH_XMU1422-2. The sequence continues at coordinate 586 of NZ_JAYMEE010000057.1, forward strand.
GTACCGGTTCTTTACTTCCTGGGGAAGGATTTACTATGAAAGGTGTGGCTAACACTTCTGG
>NZ_JAYMEE010000058.1:0-5391 GCF_037029245.1 Mesoflavibacter sp. CH_XMU1422-2
GCCTTACAATGGTGAACATAGAAGTACTCTAGCAATAAATAATTAATATTTTACTTGTTTATTGCCTCAGTTCTTTGTTGTGCATAGTACTTTTTCCGTTCTGCTTGGTTTTCCGATGTTTCTTATTTAGTTCTACATTGAGCGTTGGCTAGACATACTCTTTTGCAATTTTTGGTGTAGCGTTGGCTGTAGCGAATTGCAAATGTGTATGGCCTTTAGCTTCGGCTTCATTCCTCAAATTTTAAATATGGGTTTAAATTAATCATTTTCCAAAGTCCATCACTTGCATCATAATCAAAAAAGACTCCATCAACATCATTAACAGAAGAGAAATCAATTTCAGAAGTACTTATGTCTTCTATTAATTTATAATCAGGACTTGTTAAATACTGTATTCCATTAATTTTCTTAGCAAGTAAACGATTAGTTATCTTGTGCTTATCAGGAAATGTAAAATTAGGTACTGATTGTAAAACGTTAATTTCTCTTTTCGAAAATTTAGATAATAATATGATCCATTTAAATGCTCTTTCAGAAATCAATTCTTTATATTTTCCAAAGCTATTGATTAAATCATTTTTGTAAAATTTGATGCTTTTATCCCATAATTCATTGTCATATAACCCACTAATTTCATTAGCGGAAGACCTTGACCTAATTCCACATTGATAAATTTTGACACTTACTAAATTTGGTAAACCGAGTTCAACTAATATTGATAATTCTTCAATCGTATCTGCTTCAATATTGAGTTCTTTATTTCTTAGTTTTTTCGAAATTCCGTTTAAAACCCAAGGAAGGCTGAATGAATAATATTTGGTAACGATGTTAGTTGCTTCTTCAAGAGTTGCTATTTCTGATAAAGGAATAGCTTTTAGCCATTTATCTCTTATCTCATCTTTATTAACACTTTCTATAAATTCTTCAGAAAGAACATTGATTTCTTTAATTTCATTTTCAATATCCTTTAGCAAGTTAATTTTCGAATCAATATTTATGTCATTTGATAAATAATCTTGAATAATGCTTATTAATTTGTCTAATTTTTCTTCGATTTGTAAATCGCTGTTAAGCGGTATGCCAGATTTAATTATCGAATTCCATTTACTTTTGTCATCACCTACTTTTGTTACGATTCCTTTAGTTCTTGCTTTAAGAAACTGAATTACGTCTTCTCCAGTAATTTCTTCTGATTTTTCCGCCTGAATGTAAGCTAATGAATTCCTAAAGTAATCATCAGTCCATCCGTATTTGTCATCTTCTGAACTATTTAAACTATGTAAAGATAAAAGACCATCATCAATCCAATCTAAAGTATTATTAATTGCTTCTGAGTTTTCGTGTATTTCTGAAATGTTATTATCTGCTATTAATTCTATTAATTGTTCAAATGATACATCATTTGAGTTAGCTATTTTCTTTAGAATTTTAATTAACTCTAAGCAACCACTCTGTGCATTATCAATTTTAGCTTTATCGAAATAGTCAAATATTAGATTTCTTTCCCAATTAACTTTTCTTGATTTTTTATTTACAGTATCTAATGCTACTAAAATTTTGCCTTCGTGGTCTACAAATGCTCTTCCGGCTCTTCCTGCAATATTCCAAAAATCTCTAGAAGTAATTAGATTTCCTGCTTGATATAATGTCGAGAATATTACAGTTGATACACCCAAATTAACACCTTGCCCTAAAGTTGAAGTCGCAATTATAACTCTAGGCTTGTCTTTACTCATTAACCTTTCAAGAGGTAATCTAACATCTGATAACAAATCAGCATTGTGGCATAATATTCCTTTTCTGGCAAAATATAGCCATTCTGATTCTTCGCCATAAGATTCAATACAAGCTAGCTCAAATGCATTCCAATCATTTTGATTTTTGTATGGATAACTTACATCATCTTCAAGACATTTGTCATATTCGCGAGCTATTGTAAATACAGATTCTTTTCTGCCGACAAAAATTAAAACAGGACCAAATGTTCTAAGTTTATAAGCTGTGCTTGCTATGGCTTGGTTTTTAGTCTCAGGAAAATATCTTATTCTAGTTTGTCTACCTATTAAGGGCTGTTCTTGACTTAATATAAATTTTGGATTGAAAGAATTCCTTTCTGTATCAGTACTTCTCCAGTTTAAATCAACTGAATCGCCATTCCATTGAAGAACGCCTAATCTTTCATCCGAAGGTCTCCAATTTGCTTTAAAAACGTTTTCGCTTGAGTCAGTTAACCATTCTGCTAAATCTTCTGCATTTGGAAGAACGGCTGATAATAGTAAAAATCTACCAGTATTTTGTTTAATAAAATATCTTAATTCTTCATAAAAAATCTCATTAACAATTAGTCTTTTATTCGCTCCCAGCAAATGACCTTCATCTATAACAACAAGTTTAATTTGATTTAGAATTTCATTGTTACCTCTAAGCATAGCTTTTGCTTTCTCTGGTGTAGCTATTATTACATCAGATTCATCAATTACTTTCTCGTCAAGTTTACTAAATAAACTACCACCATAAAGGTGTGATACAGAAATACCGATACTATGGAATATTTCGTCTAATGAATTTTCAATTTCATAAGCTAATGACCTAAATGGTGCGATGTATAATACTTTACTTCCCTTGTTTTTCGAAATAGAGTCCAAAATTGCTATTTCTGCAATTCTTGTTTTTCCGCTACTTGTTGGTATGCTTACCACACATCCATTATTTTCTTCGCTAATTACTTTAGATAATGAATTGCGTTGAGTTATGAATAACTCATAAATTCCTCCATATTTTTGATACGTTAACGAATGAATATATTTACGAGCTAATCCATCGCTGGTGTCAAAATATTTGCCAAGTGAATTCCATAAAGAAGCTTCTGAAATACCATCTGTTATTATTATCAATAATCTAACTACCCACCAAACATCAGGTTCGTTTTTAATCTGAGTAATTATTTTTAAATTTTTAAGATTGGTTTTTGCTAACTCTAAAAGATATTTTTCTCCTGTGTAGAAGTATTTAATGAAGTTATTTAAAGATTTTGCAATGGTTATTTCATAGATGTTTTTGCTTGAATCTATTTCATCATTGTTTCCTGATAAATAGTCGTCATTGTAAATTTCATTTACCATCATACTATTTATTATCGCCTGAAGTTCTTGGTAATTTCGACTAATAAATAAGGAAACAATTTTTGAAATAACAGTATCATTTTCAATTTTCTTAATTAATATGAATGCTTTTAAGTATTGAAAACAAACGTAATAAGACAGCGCTGAAATAAGACCATAGTAATTGCCTAGATTAGTTTTTACTTCAGGCGAACCGTGAATGTTTTCTAATATTGAGGCTCCTTTTTCTAAAGGGAATATTCCATTTTTTAAATGTTCATTTTCTATAAATCTACATCCTAAGTTAAGATAATGAAATGCGAGAAGGTTTAACTTATCATCTTTAATAGTGTATTTTGGAAAGTTATCTACACTTTCTGCAGTATTATAAAGAATGTATCTAGCATTTGCTTGAGCAATTAGATTTTGAAGAGTTGAGTCTTTTTCAATTCTATCTAATTTTTCTTGAATTTGGTCAAAAGTCATAAAGCTGATGGATTAGCAATTAGTTCATTTGCTTTATCAAAAACAAGATTTATGAAGTTTTCTGGGTTTTGAATACCGATAGAAATTAAGATTAATTCTGGATTATCATTATTAAGATTATTTTCTACGAACCTTGAAGTATGTTCATTGCTTAAAATTAAACCTGTATAAATTAATTGACCTTTATCCTTTATATCTTGTACTATAAAATCATCCAGTTTTAGTGCTAATTCGTTATCGGTTTTAGCTATTTCTTCAACTAAAAAAGAATAAGAAAGAGGCATCTTTTCTTTTTCCAAAGATGAAGAAACATCATCAACAACTTGTTTTGAAGGTGTACCTCTAAATTTTGATTCTCCTAGATAAATTTTTAAATCATTCCCGCCTTCTTGTTCTAATAGGTCGACCATTAATGTGTCATCTCCTTTAATTGCTTGGTCAACATTCGGATTGTACTTAAGTTTAAAAACTTTTATTAATTCTCGATTTAAAGTACTTTGAATGTATTCGGTAAGTAAAATTTCTGTTGCATTTCCTTTTTTTACTTTATCAACTATTGGTAGTTTTCTATTTTGTTCAGCGTATTTTGGAAAACCTAATTCTCCATATTTTTTCTTGAGTTGCTCTAGCCGAAAAGTAGAGTAGTGATGACTGATTAATTTATTTGCCATCCATAAAATCAAGTCCTCATTTTCATCGTTATTTATCTCAGTTAATTCTCTATGACATTTGGTAGCTGTAACTGGAATATCATTCGCTTTTAACCAAGCTCCAAGAGGATGTGTTGTGTCTGGATGTTTTCCGATTAAACTTACTTGTTTGGTCATATTTGTGTTTTTGAGCGTTGGTTAAAAACAGCTCTTTTGGTTTTTTTAGCGTTGACTTATTTGTTGGCAAAAAAACTAAATGTGCTGTTTGTGCGTTGGCGTTATTAGTTCAAATGTTCAATTTTAACACGATTATCCGTATTATGCACAACGTGTTTGGCTATGATACGTTGCGGAAAAATCCGCAGGATTCTTTCCGCCATAGCCGAAAGATAGTAAATTGCAATGAAATTCCGAAAGGAATTTCAGCCGCAATGGATTATAGCCGTTGTTGCCAGTAGTTTTTATTTTTTAAATTCCATTTTTTCTAAATCATAATTACTTTTATATGTCTTATCAATTAATTTTTTTCCATCACATCTAAATTTCCATACAAGAGTAATTTGAATCTCATTATTTATTAATTCATATGAATATTTTGGATTTGATGAACTCGAAGAGCAGTTCGAATTTTTATAAGTATTCATATCAGTCTCAGGAATAATTTTATTCCAAAATTCTTGTCTAATTAATTCTCCATCAGCTTTTTCATAGTTTTTAAAGTTTTGTGATAATGCACTATTTTCAACCTTGTATAATTTCCGTTTGATGTTCAAAGCTTTTAATTCATTTTCTCCAAAATATGTATAGCTTTCATCTTTAAACAATTCATAACAATTCTGGTCAAGTTTAGAATTAGATTCGTTTTTCATCCATATCTGAAAAAAATCATCTAAGTTTATTTTGGTCGCTTTGTCAAGTTCATTTCCAATTTTCACCTGTTCAAAGCTTGTTGGTTCTTTAGTTGAGTTGCAACTTGTGAAAGTCAAATTGCTAATCAGACAAATAATCAGAACAAAAAATATGTTTTTCATAAATTTTAATTTCAGAATTGAGTTAGTTCGAATTACTGGCAACGTTAGCGTATAAATTTCAGTTGCGGAAAATCGGTTACGATTTTCCGATTTAGACTGAAAGATAGAAAATTGCAATGAATT
>NZ_JAYMEE010000059.1:0-236703 GCF_037029245.1 Mesoflavibacter sp. CH_XMU1422-2
TAGCGCCGATGGTACTACATTGTGGGAGAGTAGGTCGTCGCCTTTTTTAAAGTCCTCAACATATTTTGTTGAGGACTTTTTTTTGTTCTTTTGTTTTCTATTTATGCTTTTTAATATATTTATTTCTTTTATTTTTGAAGGTGATGGAAATAAATAAAGAGTTAGAATTAGCTTGGAATTTTGTAAACAAAAGCCAGCGAAATATTTTCTTAACAGGTAAAGCTGGAACTGGTAAAACAACGTTTCTTCATAGATTAAAATTAAATTCACTTAAAAGAATGGTTATTGTTGCACCTACGGGTGTAGCAGCAATTAATGCTAAAGGTGTAACTATTCATTCTTTCTTTCAATTACCTTTTGGGCCTATTCTTCCTGATGATATTCTTTCTAATGCTAGTGGTTTTAAAACTAAATTTAGTAAGACAAAAATCAATATTATTAAATCATTAGACTTATTAGTAATTGATGAAATTAGTATGGTCAGAGCTGATTTATTAGATGCTATTGACAAAATTTTAAAACGATATAAAAACAGAAATCAAGTGTTTGGTGGTGTACAAGTTCTTATGATTGGTGATTTACAACAGTTGTCACCTGTTGTAAGAGATAATGAATGGGAATTGCTAAAACCATTCTACAACAATGCTTATTTTTTTAGTAGTCATGCGTATCAATATTGTAATCCAATAACTGTTGAATTAAAACACATATATAGACAAGATAATCCTAAGTTTATTAAAATTTTAAATGAAATAAGGTCTAATAACTTATCTAAAAATTCAATATATGAGCTTAATAAACGTTTTGATTCAAATTTTTCACCTTCAGAAAATGAAGGCTACATATTTTTAACTACTCACAACCGTAAAGCCGATCAAGTTAATAAATCAGAATTAGATAAACTTTCAACGAAATTAGTTAGTTATTCAGCTAAAGTACAAGGTAAATTTCCAGAGTTTTCTTATCCGAATGAGGATAAATTAGTATTAAAAGTAGGAGCGCAAGTCATGTTTATTAAAAACGATAGCTCACCAGAAAAGCGTTATTTCAATGGGAAAATAGGAAAAGTAATTCATTTAGACAAAGACGAAGTTGTTGTAAAATGTCCAGACGATGATTTTACTATAATCACAAAACCTGAAACTTGGGAAAATATTACCTATAAAGTAGACAAAGAAACAGATGCCATAACAGAGGACAAAATTGGAAGCTACATGCAGATGCCTTTACGCTTAGCTTGGTCAATTACAATCCATAAAAGTCAAGGATTAACTTTTGAAAAAGCTGTTATTGATGCAGAAGGTGCTTTTGCGCATGGTCAAACCTATGTTGCCCTAAGTAGATGTAAATCTTTAGATGGTTTAGTCTTAAAAAGTAAGATTGATTCAAGACATATTATAAGTGACACCAATGTTCTTAATTTTACCAAACAAGCTGAAGAAAATCAACCAGATGAAAAAGAACTAGAACAATCAAAATCAATTTTTCAGCTTCAATTAATTTCAGAAGTTTTTGATTTTTTTCAATTTATATATCCTGTAAATAGAATTCTAGATATCTATTATAAAAATAGAGGAAGTATTGAAGGCAATGTAGAGCAACCTTTAACCATTATTAAGGATTGTGCTACAAACTTACTGAAAGTAGCTAATTCATTTAAAATTCAACTAAAAGAATTAGCTCAAGATAAGTTGCCAGAAAACGATCAGGTTATACAAGAACGTTTTAAAAAAGCTATTAATTATTTTTCTGAAGAAACTAAAATCAAAATTATAGATGTTTATCAAAACTTTAGTTTTAGCACAGATAACAAAGCTTTAGATAAAGATATTAGCAAACAATTAGATACAATTGAAGAACTTATAGCCACTAAAAAACTTTACTTCTCTGAATTAAATCAAGGTTTTGAAGTCAATAATTTTTTAGGTCTAAGAGCTAAATCGGTCTTTTTAACTAAAGACAAACCAAAAAAACTCAGAAAAACTGTCATTGATGGTACTACAAATATTGAATTATTTGAGCTGTTAAGAGAATTAAGAAATACTCTTGCGCAAGAACACGATTTAATCCACTATCAAATCTTTACCCAAAAAGCACTTTACGAGATGTGCGAAACCTTACCAACGACCAAAAAAGAATTATTACAAGTCAATGGTTTTGGTAAAGTGCGAGTTGAAAAGTATGGAAACGATATTTTAACTGTAATTAAAGAGTATTGTGAAGAGAATGATATTGATACTTCAGATGATACTCAATTTGAATTTGTAGAAGAAGAAAAGCCAAAACGTAAAAAGGGAGATACACAAAAAGAGTCTTTAGCACTTTTTAAAGACGGTAAAACTATAGAAGAAATTGCTCACATTAGAGAATTAAATGAAAATACAATATTCGATCATTTGGCTAAATTTATTAAATCTGGTGAAATTAAAATTTCCGATTTAATGCCAAAAGCGCATTATCAAGAATTAAAAGAACTAATTCCAAAACAAACGTTTGATACACTTTCAGATTTAAAACATCAACTAGATGATAAATATAGTTATGGTGAAATCAGGTTGGTTTTAGACGAATTAAACTCATAAAAAAAGGCTTCAACAGTATATGCGAAGCCTTTTCAATTTTATATAATTGAAATGTTACCCTTTAATAACACCTCTAGAAATTACAATCTTTTGGATTTCAGAAGTTCCTTCATAAATCTGAGTGATTTTTGCATCACGCATTAAACGTTCTACGTGGTATTCTTTTACAAAACCATTTCCACCGTGTATTTGTACAGCTTCAACCGTTTGTTCCATAGCAACTTTACTAGCGTATAATTTTGCCATAGCACTAGACATATCGTAATTGTTACCTTGGTCTTTATCCCAAGCAGCTTTCATTACTAACATACGTGCAGCTTCAATTTCTGTATACATATCTGCAAGTTTAAAAGCAATTGCTTGATGGTTACAAATTTCGGTACCAAAAGCTTTACGCTCTTTACTATATTTTAAAGCTAACTCGTAAGCTCCAGAAGCAATACCTAAAGCTTGTGCAGCAATACCAATACGTCCACCAGAAAGTGTTTTCATTGCGAATTTAAATCCAAATCCGTCTTCACCAATTCTGTTTTCTTTTGGTACTTTAACATCGTTAAATTGTAGCGTGTGTGTATCACTTCCTCTAATTCCTAATTTATCTTCTTTAGGACCAATATCAAAACCTTCCATACCTTTTTCAACGATAAAAGCATTGATTCCTCTGTGTCCTTTTTCTCTGTCTGTTTGTGCAATTACTAAATAAACATCAGATCTACCACCGTTGGTAATCCAGTTTTTTGTTCCATTAATTACATAATGGTCACCTTTGTCTATTGCAGTAGTTGTTTGCGATGTTGCATCACTACCAGCTTCTGGTTCACTTAAACAAAATGCACCAATTTGCTCACCAGTAGCTAATTTTGTTAAATATTTTTGTTTTTGCTCTTCTGTTCCAAAAGCTTCAAGACCGTAACAAACTAATGAGTTGTTTACAGAAACCATTACAGAAGCAGACGCGTCTATCTTAGATAACTCTTCCATAATTAATACGTAAGAAATCGCATCCATACCACTTCCACCGTATTTTGGGTCTACCATAATTCCCATAAATCCAAGTTCTCCCATTTTTCTAACTAAATCTTGAGGGAATTCTTGTTTTTCGTCACGTTCTATAACGCCAGGTAATAATTCTGTTCTTGCAAAATCGCGAGCTGCGTCGCGAATCATTAAATGTTCTTCTGTAAGATTAAAATCCATAGTGGTATATAAAATTGTTAATTCAATAAAAAATGTCTTCAAAGATAACTTTTTATTAGCATTTTTTCAATCGTTATAGTTATTTTTACTCGATATGTTAAAAGAAAATTATCACATAGTAGGTGTTATGTCTGGAACATCTTTAGACGGAATTGATTTAGCTGAAATTAATTTTATTAAAAAAGATACTTGGCAATTTCAAATTTTAAATTCGACTACAGTTTCCTATTCTGAAGATTGGCTTAGAAAACTTAAAAACTTAACCCAACAATCTATAAAAAAATTACAACAAATAGATGTTGATTACACTAATTATTTAGCTGAAGTTATTTCGACTTTCATTAAAAAAAATAACATAAATCACCTTGATGCTGTTTGCTCTCATGGTCATACTGCATTACACCAACCAGAACAAAAATTAACATATCAAATAGGTAATTTGCCTGTATTGGCAGAACAATTAAAGCAAACTGTTGTATGTGATTTTAGAGTACAAGATGTACAATTTGGTGGTCAAGGTGCGCCATTAGTACCAATTGGTGATCAGCTTTTATTTTCGGAGTGTGATTATTGTATTAATCTTGGCGGATTTGCAAACGTGTCTACATTTATTAATAAGCAACGCATCGCTTTCGATATTTGTCCAGTTAATATTGTACTTAATAAATATGTACAACAATTAGGATTTGACTATGACGATAAGGGACATTTAGCTTCACAAGGAAAAATAAATCAACAACTATTAGAGCAGTTAAATGATTTAGATTTCTATAAAAATTCATATCCAAAATCTTTAGGTTTGGAATGGGTAGAGCAGCAAATTTTTCCATTAATAGATAACTACAAATTAGAAGTAAAAGATATTTTGCACACTATGATTCATCATGTGGCGCAACAAATAGCAAAGGTGATTAACCAAAAAGATAATGCATCTGTTTTGCTAACTGGTGGCGGAACGTATAATGATTTTTTAGTTGAAAGAATTAAAGCTTTAACCAATGCTAAAATCGTTATTCCATCTGCTGAATTAATAGAGTTTAAAGAAGCTTTAATTTTTGGCTTTTTAGGTGTGTTAAAATTAAGAAAAGAAAATAACTGTTTAGCATCTGTTACAGGAGCAAGTAAAGATCACTCTTCTGGGAAGATTTATAAATTTTAACAATACAATATCAGTAGTTTACTTAATTTTGAAGCTTTGATACAGCTTTTGAAAAGTATATCAAAAAATAATAACAATTAATAAATAATTAAAAAAATGAAACAACTATTACTAGCATTTGCATTACTAATTTCTGGATTAACTTATGCTCAAGATTTTGATGATAATTGGGAAGACAGATCAGAAAAGTTACCAGGTTACGTAATCACTAATAAAGGTGAAAAGATAGAAGGTTACTTAAAAAGATTCTTAAAAATTAAAAGTCAACGTAAAGTAAAATTCTTCAAAACATTAGAAGATAAACCCGTAGTTTATGATCCAAAAGATTTAAAAGCCTATAAAATTGGAGAAGATTATTACGAAACACATCCTTACGAAGGTTTAAGCGGAAAAACAAAAGTCTTTTTATTAAGAACAGTAGATGGAAAAATTAGTCTTTTTGATTATTACATAAGAGTAGAAGATGATAAAGGTGCAGAAATGACACTTAAAAAAGATGGCAACAAAGAGATTATTTTAGACTTTGATGGTACAAAAATTCAAACAGAAGTGTTAGCAGTAAAAGATGGTGATGATTACCTAAAATTTGCTTCGCCAAAGGTATTGTTTAGCTTTAAAAATGTAATGAGTAAATACGTAAGTGATTACCCAGAACTAGCTAAAAAAATAAAAAGCAAAGAAAAAGGATATCGTGTTTTAGGTATTTTAAAAATTGTAAACGAATACAACGCACATTTTGAATAAGATACAATTTAATAAAATAACACTGTTGTTAATATTACTATCTACAACAGTGTTTTCTCAAACCGCCAATTTTACTTGGACAGATTGGGCAAAAAATGGTCATAATGGATATCAAAATCCAAATATTATTTTTCCAACAACAGAAGATTTTACAATCTATAGTATAGAAAAATCAGGATCTCATGTTTACGCACCAAAGCTAATTTACATTACAAAGCACGATTACAATCGTCAAGTTTTAAAAGATGTAAATTTTAAATTACCACAGCGTCAACGTATGGATGCTACTTTAATAGATGTTATAGAAGGCGATAATAAACTTTACTTTTTCTCTAATATTGCTTTAAAAAAAGATGGTAAAAACGTGTTATACGTTCAAGTATTCGATAATAATAGTTTTACTATTTCAGAAGAAAAAGAGCTGTTTACCTTACCTATAGAAAAAGTAAATAACTCAGGTTTTTTTAATGTAGAAATTTCTCCAGACAAAAACACAATAGCTGTTTTAGTAAATAATGTTTTTGAGAAAAAGCAAAACGAAAAAATTACAACAGTTTTATTTGATAAAGATTTAAATGAAATAGCTAATTCAAATTTCACTTTAAATTTTGAAAGCGAAAGAGCTTACAAAGAACAGCTTTACATCACTAATGATAAAACAGTACATATTGTAAAACATACAGATATTTTTAAAAAAGAACCAAAAACAGCTGTTATTACAATAAACGGAACAGATAAAAAGACACAACAAGTTTCAGCTTCAGAGTTTTATATTTCAGACAGTAAAGTAATAACTGTAGCTAATACAAATTATCTAATAGGTTTTGCGACAGATAACGTAAAACCAGGAATTTCGGTTGGCGGAAAAAAAGATAAAAGCTATTTTCTTTACGATATAACTAACGGAAATTTAATAAGAAATCAAGGTTGGTCAGACACTATACTTAAAAAAGTTTTAGGTAAAGGCTTTTTAGATTTAACAATTCAAAATGTACTAACTCAAGATAACAATATATATTTAATTGGCGAATGTTTTAAATCCGAAAGTGCCTTAAAAGAAGGCGCAAGTTTTGAGTATGATTACACATATAATATAGGTCCAGGAATAGTTGTAAAGTTAGATACAGCAGGACAAGTAAAGTACGAGTCTTACTTAAAATATTCAGACACTTATAAAAATGAAGCTAAGCGTATAGCCTCATTTTATCCTTTTTTAAATAACGGAAAATTAAATCTGCTAACAACAGAAAAAGAATACGTTTTAAAAGAGAAAAAAATTGTTTTAGGTAATAGGAAAATCGAAGCAAGAGCAGTTATTTTAAACACAATTGATGATACAGGAGATCAAACAATTGTACCATTTTGGGACAGTAAAGTTGGCGGCGAAGATTTAATAATAGATTTTGCACCAACCTTTACAAAACAAATAGATACTACCAATTTTGCTATTTATGGCTATGGTAATCTATATCATGCATTTGGAAAAATGACATTAAACTAAAAACTTAACAATAATTTATAATAATAAAAATGGCTTTACTTTTAAAGCCATTTTTTGTTTTTTATATTTGTTGTTACTAATTAACAATTCTTCAAAAAAATGAATCAACTAAAAACCTGTTTAATCCTAAACTAACAAGTTGATTTTATTCTTAATAATTAAATGAAAGACTTACTAAAAATTTACGAAAATAAGGCGCCAGAAATTGTATTTAACTGGAAAGATTCAGAAACAGATGCAGAAGGATGGACAGTTATAAACTCTTTACGTGGTGGCGCTGCTGGTGGCGGTACACGTATGCGCAAGGGATTAGATATGAACGAGGTATTATCTCTTGCTAAAACAATGGAAGTAAAATTTACAGTATCTGGACCAGCAATTGGTGGTGCAAAATCAGGAATAAATTTTGATCCAAAAGACCCAAGAAAACGCGGCGTTTTAGAGCGTTGGTATAAAGCAGTTTCACCTTTATTAAAAAGTTATTATGGAACTGGTGGAGATTTAAATGTAGATGAAATTCACGAAGTAATTCCAATCACAGAAGATTCAGGTGTTTGGCATCCGCAAGAAGGTGTATTTAATGGTCATTTTCAACCTACAGAAGCAGACAAAATTAATCGTATTGGTCAATTACGTCAAGGTGTAATCAAGGTTTTAGAAAATGTAAACTATTCACCAGACGTTTCAAAAAAATATACTGTTGCAGATATGATTACTGGTTATGGCGTTGCCGAAGCAGTAAAACATTATTATGAAATTTATGGCGGAAATGTAAAAGGAAAACGTGCTGTAATCCAAGGATTTGGTAACGTTGGCTCTGCAGCAGCTTATTACTTAGCTCAAATGGGTGCAAAAGTGGTAGGAATTATAGATATTTCTGGAGGAGTAATTAATGAAAACGGATTTACTTTTGAAGAAATTAAAGAGTTCTTTTTAAATAAAAACGGAAATACTTTACTAGCAGAAAACATGATTCCGTTTGAAGAAATGAATGAACGTGTTTGGTCACTTGAAACCGAAATATTTGCACCTTGTGCAGCATCACGTTTAATTACTCAAGATCAAATAGATCAGATGATAAACACAGGTTTAGAAGTAATTTCTTGCGGCGCAAATGTACCATTTGCAGATAAAGAAATTTTCTTTGGACCAATAATGGAACATACAGATCAACGTGTAAGTTTAATACCAGATTTTATTTCTAATTGTGGTATGGCACGTGTATTTGCTTATTTTATGGAACGTAAAGTGCAAATGACAGACGAAGCTATTTTTAACGATACGTCTTCAATAATTAAAAAAGCAATACAAAACGTACACGATAAAAGTCCGTTAAAAACCGAAATTAGTAAAACAGCATTCGAATTAGCATTAAAACAACTTATCTAAACACATGGAAACAGCAATAATTTTAGTATTTGTAATTGGTTACTTAGCCATTACATTAGAGCATAATTTAAAAATAGACAAGCTTATACCAGCATTGGTAATGATGGCAATAAGTTGGGCTTTAATTTCTTTAGGTATAGATGCGTTTCCACAATGGTTTGACTCAGCTAACCACGGTTTAGTAGAAGGTTATACTTCTATGGGACATGAAAGCAGAATGCATTTAATGGAGGAAACATTATTACATCATCTTGGTAAAACAGCCGAGATTTTAGTGTTCTTATTAGGCGCAATGACTATTGTAGAAATTATCGATTATTTTGATGGATTTTCTACAATAAAAACCTTCATTAAAACTAAAAATAAGAAAAGTATACTTTGGATATTTTCAATTTTAGCTTTCATATTATCTGCAATTATAGATAACCTAACAGCTACAATTGTATTAATTTCTATTTTACAAAAAATAGTAAGAGATAGAGATGTACGTATTTGGTATGCTGGTATTATAATCATAGCAGCAAACGCTGGTGGAGCTTGGTCACCAATTGGAGATGTGACAACTACAATGCTTTGGATTGGTAAAAAGGTATCTGTTGGGCATTTAGTAGGTTATTTATTACTACCATCTTTAGTATGTATGGTTATACCATCGTTTATAGCGTCTTTCTTACCAGCATTTAAAGGTCAGTTAGAGGTTGAAGATGATGTAGAAGATAAGCCAAAAAGTAAGTACAGCTCTACAATGTTATATTTAGGATTAGGTGCAATAGTATTTGTTCCTATTTTTAAAACTGTAACACACTTACCACCATATGTTGGTATGATGTTAGCTTTAGGTGTAGTTGCTGTATTTGCAGAAGTATATAGTTCTTCTAAATTTAGTTTAGCAGAAGTAAATCATACCGAAAGTGATGCTCATGCACACCATAGTCCAGTGCATAGTTCTCTATCAAAAATCGAGCTACCAAGTATTTTATTCTTCTTAGGAATTTTAATGGCTGTAGCAGCATTAGAATCTTTAGGAACTTTATTTGGTTTTGCTAATACGTTAAAAGAAAGTATGCCAATGATGGGAACAGAATTACATGGTGAAGGCGTTTCAGATTTAGTGATTTTATTACTAGGAATTGGATCTGCGGTTATAGATAACGTACCATTAGTAGCGGCAAGTTTAGGAATGTTCTCTGAGCCAATGGATAACGAGCTTTGGCATTTTATTGCTTACTCTGCAGGAACTGGAGGAAGTATGTTAATTATTGGTTCTGCAGCAGGAGTTGTAGCAATGGGTATGGAAAAAATTGACTTTTTCTGGTACTTAAAAAAGATAGCTTGGTTAGCTTTAATCGGTTTCTTAGCTGGTGCTTTAACCTTTTTCTGGACAAGAACTTTATTTTAATAGACGAAATTCTAAATTGAAACGTTACATATAGGTACCTAAAATTTAAATATGATAAGTAATTTAATTCAAGACACTGCTCAAGAAGCTTCTGAAGTTTTACAAGATGGAGAATCAGTAGAAAAAACCTTATCTATAATAGAACTAATTACCTCTGGTGGTACAGCAGGTATGGTTATTATAGCGGTTTTAATTTTAATGCTAATCTTTACTTTATACATATACTTTGAACGTATATTAACCATAAAAGAGGCTTCTAAAATAGATGCTAATTTTATGAATCAAATTAAAGATTATGTTAGTAATGGAAAAATTGATTCAGCCCAAAACCTGTGTTCAACAGTTAATTCGCCAGTATCAAGATTAATTAGTAAAGGAGTATCAAGAATTGGTAAACCTTTAGAAGATATCAATACAGCAATAGAAAACGCAGGAAGATTAGAAATTTATAATCTAGAAAAAAACGTAAGCGTTTTAGCAACTATATCTGGTGCAGCGCCAATGATCGGTTTTCTTGGAACGGTAATAGGAATGATTTTATCAATATTTGAAATAGCTAATTCTGGCGGATCTATAGATATTAAAACATTAGCAGACGGTTTATATACCGCAATGACAACTACTGTAGCAGGTTTAATAGTAGGGATTGTTGCTTACATAGCATATAACCATTTAGTTGTTAAAACAGACAAAGTGGTGTATCAAATGGAAGCTAATTCGCTAGAGTTTTTAGACTTATTAAACGAACCTAGTTAATATGCGATTAAGAGGAAGAAATAAAGTAACACCAGAATTTAACATGTCGTCTATGACCGATATTGTTTTCTTATTGCTTATCTTTTTCATGATTGCATCTACATTAGTTTCTGCAGAAGCTATAGATTTACTATTGCCAAAGTCTTCTAGTAAAACGACGCAAACAAAAAATGTTTCTGTAAGCGTAGATAAGGATGTAAATTATTATGTAGACATGAAAAAAGTGTCTAAAGATAATTTAGAAGCAGAAGTTTTAGCAAAAGTTGGTCAGTCAGATTCACCTAGTATCACTATACGATCGGATCAAGATGTAGAGATGAAACATGTGGTTTATATTATGGATATAGCCAACCGTAATAAGATAAAATCTACTTTAGCAGTTAAGTCGAAGTAATTTTTAAATGAAATATTTAAACACCAAACACGAACGTAATTCAGCAAAAATAACAGCACTAATTGTACTGATTTTATTGCTATTGCTATTTGTTGTCGGACCTCAATATATGGATCCGCCAATAGAGTATGGTGTTTCAGTAAATTTCGGTAACTCTGCAGTAGGTAGTGGTAATGTGCAACCAGATAAACCTGTAAAATCTGAAGATTTAAATATTAACAAACAGCCACAAGAGGAACAAGCACAAGAAGAAACTCAGGAAGAAGCTGCAGCATTTACAAACGAAACTTCAGAAGAAGTGATTACTCAAGAATCAGAAGAGGCAATAGCAATAAAAAAACAGAAAGAAGCAGAAGCTAAAGCAAAAGCAGAAGCCGAAAGAAAAGCGAAAGAAAAAGCTGCAGCAGAAGAAAAGAAGCGTCAAGAAGAAGCAAAAAAGAAAGCAAAACTAGATGCTATGATGGGAGGACTTAACAATTCTGATGGTGAATCTAGCGGAAGTGAAGGTAATGACAACCAAGCAGGTGATAAAGGACAATTAAATGGAGATCCTTATGCAAAAAGTTATTTTGGAGGTCCTGGTTCTGGAAGTGGTGGTGTTGGATATGGCTTAAACGGAAGAGGTAAGCCAACTAAGAAAATATATGAACAACCTTGTCAAGAATATGGATTAGTTGTGGTCGAAATTCAAGTTAACCAAAAAGGAGAGGTTATTAAAGCAGTACCTGGAATAAAAGGTTCAGAAAACACTTCACAATGTTTATTAGATACAGCCAAAAAAATTGCTCTGTCTCACAAATGGGATCCAGATTATGATGCTCCATTACGTCAAATAGGTTTCGTGAGTATAAATTTCAAACCAAACTAATGACTTATCAAGAGACTGTTAATTGGATGTTTACTCAGCTTCCAATGTACCAAAAGCATGGTAAAACAGCATTCAAAAAAGATTTGACTAACACATTGTTGTTAGCTAATCACTTAAATAACCCACAACATAAATTTAAATCTATACATGTAGCTGGTACAAATGGTAAAGGATCTAGCAGTCATATGCTGGCATCTGTTTTACAAGAAGCTGGTTATAAAGTTGGGTTATACACATCGCCTCATTTAAAAGATTTTAGAGAACGAATTAAGGTTAACGGCGTAGAAATAAGCAAGCAATTTGTAATCGGTTTTATTAAAAGAAATAAAGCTTTTTTTAAATCAAATCCATTATCTTTTTTTGAAATGACTGTTGGTATGGCGTATGACTACTTTGCAAAACAAAAAGTAGACATTGCTATAATAGAAGTTGGTTTAGGCGGACGATTAGATTCAACAAACATTATCATTCCAGAAGTTTCATTAATTACTAATATTGGTTATGATCACACACAGTTTCTAGGTAATACATTACCATTAATAGCATCAGAAAAAGCAGGTATAATAAAGCCTAATATTCCTGTAGTAATTAGTGAAACTCAAGATGAAACTCAACTTGTTTTTGAAGAGATAGCTAAGCAAAATAACTCTAAACTATTTTTTGCAGATCAAATAATAAACGAAACTTATCCAACTGATTTGTTAGGTAATTATCAGAAAAAAAACGTCAAAGGTGTATTGAAAGTGCTTGAAATTCTTCAACAGAAAAACTATAAAATTTCAAAAACAAATATTAAAAACGGACTTTTAAACACAGTTAAAAACACGGGATTAAAAGGTCGTTGGCAAGTACTTCAATCAAACCCTAAAATTATTTGTGATACAGCACATAACAAAGAAGGATTGAGTATTACTATGTCTCAATTACAACAAGAACAATTTTCTAATCTACATATGGTTTTTGGTGTGGTTAATGACAAAGATTTAAGTCAAATTTGGAGCATTTTGCCTAAAAATGCCACGTATTATTTCTGTAAACCTGATGTGCCAAGAGGTTTGGATCAAAATATTTTAAGAGATCAATTTTTGTGTGAAGGTTTTTTCGGTGAATCATATCTATCTGTAAAAGAAGCTGTTGATAAAGCGAAAAGCAGAGCAAGTGATGATGATGTGATTTATATTGGAGGAAGTACTTTTGTTGTTGCAGAAATTTTTTAAAAATTTTTCCAAAAAAGTTTTTGCATATTCAAAAACTAGTCTATATTTGCAGTCCAATTACGAAGGGCGCGTAGCTCAGTTGGTTCAGAGCACTTGGTTTACACCCAAGGGGTCAGGGGTTCGAATCCCTTCGCGCCCACAAATAAAGGTCTTCTTTTGAAGACCTTTATTATTTTATAATAATTCTAAAACTCTTTCTAGAGCCATTCCTCTAGATCCTTTTATTAGGATAGTTGAGTTGCTAATTTCTTTAAAGTTTAATTTGAAATTTTCAAAAGAAGAAAATTTTTCGATCTTTTCGTTTTTACTATTTACTTTATTAAAGTTTTCTCCAATAAGATAAATTTTATCAAGATTTAGTTTTGTAACCAAGTCAGCTATATTTTGATGTTCAATAGATGCATCATTTCCTAATTCAAACATATCACCTAAAATAGCTATTTTACGCTCATCAGAAAGCTTGTTTAAGTTGTCTAATGCAACTTCCATACTAGAAGGATTTGCATTGTAAGCATCCATTATTATTTGGTTGTTCCCTTTTTGTATTATTTGTGATCTATTATTGGTAGGTACGTAACTTTCAATAGCAGATTTAATATCATCTGTTGATACTTTAAAGTGTTTGCCTATTGTTGTTGCAGCACAAAGATTTGTAAAGTTATATGTGCCTATTAATTTTGATTCAATTATTGTATTGTCAAAAGAGAAAGCTACAAATGGGTTTACTTCTTTAAATTCTATTTGATAATCACATTCTTCTTTTGATGAAGAGAAACATATTGTTTTTTTATAGTCTTTTAATTTTTGTTGCTGAATTTTATCATCACCATTCATGAATATGTCTTTATTATTTTCAATTAAGTGATCATATAATTCGCTTTTACCTTTTATGATTCCTTCAACACCTCCAAATCCTTCTAGGTGTGCTTTTCCGAAGTTTGTTATGTATCCGTAATCAGGCTCAGCTATTTTGCATAAAAACTGAATTTCTTTTTGATGATTCGCACCCATTTCTACTATACCTATTTCTGTATTTTTATTCATAGAAAGTAGTGTAAGTGGTACACCAATATGATTATTTAGGTTACCTATAGTAGCTACAGTTCTATATTTTTTAGAAAGTACAGCATTAATTAATTCTTTAGTTGTTGTTTTACCGTTACTTCCAGTTAAGGCTATAATGGGTAAGTCTAAATGTTTTCTATGATAGTTTGCTAATTTTTGTAAAGTTTCTAGTGCGTTTTTTACGCAAATAGTTTTATTATCTATAATATATTCTTCTTGATCAATTATAGCATATTTAGCGCCTTTTTCTAGTGCTTGTTTAGCAAAAGTATTGCCGTTAAAATTATCGCCGCTTAAAGCAATAAATAAACAGTCTTTAAATATTTTTCTTGTGTCTGTACATACACCTGTACAGTTCAAAAATTTATTATGTATTTGTTCTATTGTCATAAAATAAAAGTATAAAAAAAGTCCTAACAAATTTGTTAGGACTTTTAATTTATTCAAATATTTATTGAATTAGTTTTTTGTTTTGCGGTTACCTTTTGATTTAGATCCAACTCTTGACATAGCACATCTAAAACCAATATAGTCTGTTGCCATGTTTTGAGGATAGTAACGTCTTTGTGCTGGGTCTAACCAGTACTCTCTGTCTTTCCAAGATCCACCTTTGTAAACTCTTACTTCGTCATTTATTAAAGAAGTACGTCTATCTGATTTGTCGTATTCTCTAATAAAGTTTCCTGCAGAATCTACTTCGATGTTGTGTTTAGGTGAGTTGTACATTTTTCTTGTAAACTCATCTGTAGAAGCTTCACCTTCTTCTTCATCAAAGTCTGTGTAGTATCTTGAAGATTGAACATCTCCATCTCTAAAGTTTCTGTTATCACTTCTATCAAAGTTTGTACGTAAGTATGTTTCTTTTTCATCAACTGGTTGCGTAGCAATTTCTCCAGGTAGATCTCTTGCAATTACATCACCATTTGGAAGTGTGTCAAAAACAATTTCATCAGTAGTTACTACTTTAACAGTACCTTCTTCTGTGATAACGTTTTTAGTATAAACGTTACCTCTGTAATAGTTAAAGTCATTAAATTCGTCATCTACTATAGGTCTGTAAACATCAGCAACCCATTCTGCAACGTTTCCTGCCATGTCGTATAAACCAAAATCATTTGGATCGTAAGATTTTACTTGAGCAGTAATGTCTGCGCCATCATCAGACCATCCAGCGATACCACCGTAGTCACCTTTACCTTGTTTAAAGTTAGCTAATTGATCACCTCTAATCTTACGTTTTCCTGATCTTGTATATTGTCCATCCCAAGGATATTTTTTACGACCTCTATATACATTATAACTTCTTACTTCAGATAAGCCTAAAGCTGCATATTCCCATTCTGCTTCAGTAGGAAGTCTGTATTTAGGAGAAATTAATCCTGTTTCTCTAGACGCATAAACATTAATTTCTTCTCCTGCTGCATTTGTTTGAGCTTTTAATTTTCCACCTCTTAAAACATCTTCGTTTCCACCGTAAGTTTGTGTTGGACTATTAATATATGTATCTGTGCTAAAGTTAGCGTCTGCAGTTGCTTCTAATTCGCTACCTTGTTTTAAGTATCCGTTTTCTTGAAGTTGTAATTCGTTAACACGATCAGTTCTCCAGTTAGCAAATTCGACAGCTTGTATCCAACTTACACCAACTACAGGATATTCTCCATAACCTGGGTGACGTAAATAGTTTTCTGTCATAACTTCATTATATCCTAAACGGTTTCTCCATACTAATGTATCTGGTAAAACACCGTTATATATTGCTCTAAAGTTTTCTTCTTCTGGTGGATATGTTCTTTTAATCCAATCTAAATACTCAAGGTACATTTTGTTAGTTACCTCAGTTTCATCCATGTAAAAAGACTGAATGTGTTGTTGTGTAGGAGTATTGTTCCAGTCATGCATAACATCGTCTTGGACTCTACCCATTGTAAAAGTTCCTCCTTCAACAAAAACTAATCCTGGAGCTGTTTCTTGCTCTTTAAATTTGGTGTTATATTGAAAACCACCATCTTTTGAGTTAATGTCCCATCCTGTAGCTCTTGAAGTGTTTGAGCCACCACCAGATCTTTTACAACCTACCAAGGTTAGAGATACTGCTAAAACTAGACATAACCTTGATAAAAATACTTTTTTCATATTCATGCGTTTAGAATAAAAATGTTTTTAAGAGGACGCAATATAAGAATTATACCCAACACTACAAGAGATTTTAGCTTTTTTGAATAAAAAAAATACTGCACTTAATCCTATTTATTTACTTTACAACGATGTTTTGTATGAGTTTTATCGTTGTTTTCAGTCACTATAACGTGTTTATTTCAATTTTATTATTGTAATTTTGAAACTGTTTTATGAAATTATTAAGAATTAAATAATATCATATAAAATTAGACGTTATTATTGCAATGAAAAAGATTTTAATTGTACTTGCTGTACTATTTGTTTTGCCACTTTTTTCTCAGCAGAAAAGTGTAACCTTAAATTGGGATTCGTACAAAACACTTAAAGCAGATGGCTTTTCGGTTGTTGTTCCAGCATTTTTACCTGAAGAAAATTTTAATTTTGATTTAGATAATGGTGTTATTTATTCTAACGAATGGAAAACATCAATACCGGTTAATGAAAATTCTGTAAATCTATCCAATGTAGCCTATCAAACAGTAACTAGAGAAGAGCTAAAGGGATTAAAACTCTCTTCAATTCCTTCAACTTTACAATATTCTTTAAAAAATGCAAAAGGAAGAAAAGATAGTTATGCGGTTTTTAAACTGAAGCCATTTGTTAAAGAAGGAAATAGCATTAAAAGAGTAAAAGCTTTTACTATTAATTACACAAATAGTACTAATTCTTTTAGGGCTTCTAATGCTCAAGTAGTAACAAATTCAGTTTTAGCAAATGGAAGTTGGTATAGATTTGAAGTAGATAAATCTGGAGTTCATATTTTAAACAAGTCTTTATTAAGTCAGTTAGGTATAAATGTCAATAATGTAGATCCAAGAAATATCAAAATTTTTGGTTATGGTGGAATGATGATGCCGTATAACAATATTGCTAACTTTCCTTTTGATCCAGTTGAAAATGCAATTAAGTTTGTGGGTGAAGAAGATGGTGTGTTTAACGATTCTGATTATATATTGTTTTATGCGCAAGGACCTTCGGCAGATGTAGACAATGTAAGTATCAACACAAATATTAATCCGTATTCAGATAAAACTATTTATTATGTTAATGTAAGTTCTGGTAATGGAAAACGAATTCAAAATTATAACCAACCAACAGGAAGTGTTAGTGCAACATTTAACACGTTTCATGATTATAAATTTCATGAAGTAGATGAAAGAAACCTTGTTTTTGTTGGAAGAAGGTGGTTTGGAGAAGAGTTTAATGTAGAAAATTCACAAAGTTTTAGTTTTGATTTTCCTAATCTAGTGCCTTCAGAGCCTGTTAGAGTTAAAGTGCATACAGCAGCTGCTGCTTCTAATAATACAACATTTGCAGTTACAGTTAATGGTAGTCAAGTAGGAACTATTACGCACTCAAGTTCAAACCCTGGAGATGGAGTTTATGCATCAGGAGGAAGCTTAAATCAAAATGTTACTGTAAGTTCAAGCACTGTAAATGTTGGATTAACTTATAACAATCAAGGTAATCCAAGTGCTAACGCATACCTTGATTATGTGTCTGTTGAAGCTGTTAGAGATTTGTCATTTTCTGGTAATCAGTTTAAGTTTTTTAACCGTTTAGCTTTTCAGGGTTCAGGTGTTGCTTCTTACAGTTTGTCAAATGCAAGTCAAGTACAAGAGATTTGGAATATTACAGACTTATACAACGTGTCTTCTATATCAAATGAAGGAAATGCAACCATTACTTTTAACACAAATTTGGGCTCGGAAAATAAATTTGTAGCAGTAACATCTCAAAACTACTATTCACCTATAGTACCTCAAAACACTTTTGTAGGTAATCAAAACCTTAAAGGAACTATTTTTTTAGATAACAACGGAAATTTTCAAGATATAGATTATTTAATGCTTACTACTGGTTCGCATTTAGGGCAAGCACAAAGATTGGCACAAATTAACAGAGATAAATACGGACTTAATGTAAAAGTAGTAACATTAGGATCTATTTACAAAGAATTTGCAACTGGTAATCCAGATATAGTTGCTATTAGAAATTTTGTAAAATACGTTTACGATAATGCTAGCTCTCCAGAAAATAAAGTAAAGTATTTATGCCTTTTTGGAGATTCATCTTTTGATTACAAAGGAAGAATTTCATCAAATGCTTATAATTTTCCAACCTGGAATGCCTACAGTAGTTTTAACTTAACAAACTCGTTTATATCAGACGACTTTTATGGGTATTTAGATTTAGGTGAAGGAAACTTAGACGCTTACAATAGTGCTAATAAATTAGATGTTGCTGTTGGTCGTATTGTTGCAGACTCACCACAACTAGCTAAGGATATGGTAGATAAAGTAGCGATTTATTACTCAAAAGACGCTTTAGGAAGTTGGAGAAATAATTTTGTGGTAATATCTGATGATGTAGATGAAGCGTGGGAAGGAACGCTACAAGCAACGACAGATCAAATTGCAGATGAAGTAACAGCAAATAAGCCTTTTATAAATGTCACTAAAATACATTCAGATGCTTATCAACAAGTGGCTTCTGCTGGAGGAGATAGATATCCAGAAGTAAATGTAGCGATAGCAAATGCAATAGAAAAAGGAGCTTTAGTTGTAGATTATTTTGGACATGGAGGAGAAGATGGTTTAGCAAACGAGCGTATCATGCAAAAACCAGATATTCAAGCTTTAAATAATGAATGTAAATTAAACCTGTTTATTACTGTAACATGCGAGTTTACTAGATTTGATAATCCTTTAAGGGAAACTGCAGGAGAACTAATTTATTGGAATAGGAATGCAGGTGCAATAGGTTTGATCACAACGACAAGACAAATATTTGTTACGGTAGGAAGAGATTTTAATGAGGTTTTAAAAGAATATTTATTTTCTTTTAGTGATCAAGATACTTACGCAGATAACGAATATCCTAGTGCAGCAGAAGCATTAAGGTTAGCAAAAAATGATCCATCATTTACATCATCTCAAAAAAGTCTAGCGTTTTTTATCGGTGATCCTGCATTAAAGTTAGCATTTCCTCAGCCTAATATAAGACTAACAAAAATAAATGATGTTCCAGTAGGTCAAAACACAGATGTTCTACAAGCGCTAAGTTATGCTAAGCTTTCTGGAGAGGTAACAGATGTTAATGGAAATGTGTTAACAGACTATAATGGTACTTTAACAGCAACAATCTATGATAAAGAAATTGAAAGACAAACCTTAGCTAACGATAATACAACAAATAATAACGGGACTATTTATTTAGATTTTACAACTTTAGGAGCATTAGTGTTTAGAGGTCAAGCTTCTGTAACCAATGGGCAATTTGAGTTTGATTTTATCGTTCCCAAAGATATAGGTATACCTGTAGGGTATGGTAAAGTTAGTTTTTATGCTGTAAAAGAAGATTCTTTAGAAGACAAAACAGGCGCTAGTATAAATACAATACAAATTGGAGGTATAAATCCAGATGCAGAAGAAGATAATTTGCCACCAACAATTCAACTATACATGAATGATGAAACCTTTGTGTCAGGAGGAATTACTAACGAGTCACCAATGATCTTAGCAAAATTAGAAGATGAAAACGGTATTAATACAGCAAGTGGTATCGGGCATGATATAGTTGCGATTTTAGATGGTGATGAGGTTAACCCATTTGTGTTAAATGATTACTACACTGCAGATGTAGACAATTATACTAAAGGATCATTAACTTATCCATTAAGAAATTTAGAGCCAGGCTTACACACCTTATCACTAAAAGCATGGGATGTATACAATAATTCTTCTACTACCGAGATACAATTTGTTGTACATGAAGAAAATGAAAATTTAGTATTAACAAACGTTTTAAACTACCCAAATCCTTTTGTAAATTACACAGAGTTTTGGTTTAGTCATAATAGCTCAGAAGTATTAAACATTTCAGTTCAGATATTTACAATATCAGGTAAATTAGTGAGAACACTTAACGGGACAACAGGAGCAAATGGAGGTTCTTGTTGTGGTGGTTCTATTGCAGGAACATCAAGAGATATTGTTTGGGACGGACGTGACGATTTTGGTCAAAAAATAGGAAAAGGAACTTATATTTATAAACTAAAAGTCCATTCTCCTTCGACAAATAAAACTACAGAGAAAATAGAGAAACTTGTAATACTATAATAATAAATTATATTTGCTAACAAATTAGATATATGAAAAATAGATTTTTAATAATTGTAATATTCTTTTTAACAATCAAAGGGTTTGCGCAAACAACAATTATTCCTGATTATGCTAATGACACAAGAGTAATTACAACAGGAGTTCCTTTTGCTTTAATAGCGACAGATGCAAGAGCTGCGGGATTAGGAGATATGGGTGTAGCTACATCACCAGATGCATATTCTCAGTTTTGGAATGCATCTAAGAATGTCTTTTCAGAAAACCAATCTGGTATTTCATTAAGTTATACGCCTTATTTAAGTAAATTAGTTAATGATATAGGTTTAGCCTCTCTAACTTATTATAATAGATTTAATGAAAATAGTGCTTTTGGTGTAGGTTTTAGGTATTTTTCTTTAGGTGAAATCGAATTCGTTGAAGATGAATTTTCTGAGCCAGTTATACAAAAACCAAATGAATTCGCTTTAGATGTTTCTTACTCTATTCGTTTAAGTGATCAATTTGGAATGGGTGTAGGTTTACGCTATTTAAGATCAGATTTAAAGTTACAAAGAGATAATGTTGATGCAAAAGCAGCTAGCACATTTGGAGCAGATATTACAGGGTACTATCAAAGTGAAGAACAAGCTTATAGTGATTTTAATGGTCGTTGGCGAGGTGGATTTGCTATTCAAAATATCGGACCTAAATTTAAGTATGATGAAGCTGCACCAGAAAATTTCCAACCAACCAACTTAAGATTAGGAGGAGGATTTGATTTCATATTTGATGAATATAACAAATTAGGGTTAACAGCTGAATTTACAAAGCTTTTAGTGCCAACTCCACCAATCTTAGGAAATGAGTATGAGTACATAGATGAAAATAATAATGGAGTTTATGATGAAGGTATTGATACTCTAGGAGATGAAGTTCGATCAAACGTAGTTTTCTCTGGTCAAGATGATCAAGTTCCATTCTTATCAGGAATGTTTCAATCTTTTGGTGATGCACCAGGAGGTTTTAAAGAAGAGTTACAAGAATTTACCTACGCTTTAGGAGCAGAATATGTGTATCAAGATGCATTCTCACTAAGAGCAGGATATTTTAATGAGCACGAAACTAAAGGTGCACGTAAGTTTTTTGCTTTAGGAGCAGGATTTAAATATAACGTGTTAAACTTAGATATGTCGTACTTATTTTCATCATCAAAAGTACCAAGTCCTTTAGAAGGAACATTAAGGTTTTCTTTAACCTTTAACCTTGGAGCTGGAGAATACGATGAATATTAGAAAATATTAAAAAGACGTTAAAAAGAAACTATTGCGAAAGCAATAGTTTTTTTGTCTATAATTGTTTAGTATCTTTATTAATATGAAAGAAGTGAAAATAGAAACAACTTTGCAGGTTTATGATCATTTAAATGATACACCAAAAGAAGTTCAAGATTTAATGGAACAAGCAATAAGTGCCAGAGAAAAAGCTTATGCACCATATTCTAAATTTAATGTAGGTGCAGCTTTGTTATTAGAAAACAAAGAAATAATAACAGGTAGCAATCAAGAAAACGCTTCATATCCTTCAGGATTATGTGCAGAACGTACGGCAATTTATTTTGCAGGAGCTAAATATCCTGAAGAAAAAATAATAAGAATGGCTATTTCAGCAAGTTCAAAAATACATACAACAATAACACCTATACCTCCATGTGGAGCTTGTAGGCAAGCTATATCAGAGTATGAAAACAAACAAAACCATCCAATAGAAATTTATTTTATGGGAGAATCAGGAAAAGTAGTAAGGTCTAACTCTTTAGCAAATCTTTTACCATTAGGTTTTGATAAAAGCGTGCTATAACGTTTTCGTTAATTTTTACTATTTTCAGTTTTTTCATTACTAACTAAAGTGTTACTTTTGTTAATCGGTAAAACTATAAACGTCACCAATGCAAAAAATAACTAAAGAAACGTATTTAAAATGGTATGAGGACATGCTGTTTTGGAGAAAGTTTGAAGACAAA
The DNA here is from genome assembly GCF_037029245.1 of Mesoflavibacter sp. CH_XMU1422-2. Lineage (NCBI taxonomy): Bacteria > Pseudomonadati > Bacteroidota > Flavobacteriia > Flavobacteriales > Flavobacteriaceae > Mesoflavibacter > Mesoflavibacter sp. CH_XMU1422-2. The sequence goes on from NZ_JAYMEE010000059.1 coordinate 22,573, forward strand.
CTAGCAGCAGTTTACATTCAACAAAAAGTTAGAGGTTTTCTACACCTTTACAACGGTCAAGAAGCAGTATTAGCAGGAGCATTACATGCTATGGACTTAACTAAAGACAAGATGATTACTGCTTATCGTAATCACGTGCAACCAATAGGAATGGGTGTAGACCCTAAAAGAGTAATGGCAGAGCTTTATGGTAAAGCAACTGGTACATCTCAAGGTTTAGGTGGTTCAATGCATATTTTTTCTAAAGAACACCGTTTTTACGGTGGTCACGGTATTGTTGGAGGACAAATACCTTTAGGAGCAGGTATTGCTTTTGGTGATAAATATCACAACAGTGATGCAGTAACAATTTGCTGTTTTGGTGATGGTGCTGCACGTCAAGGATCATTACACGAGTCTTTTAACTTAGCAATGTTATGGAACTTACCAGTAGTCTTTGTATGTGAAAACAATGGTTATGCAATGGGTACATCTGTAGAGCGTACCGCCAACCATACAGACATATGGAAGTTAGGTTTAGGGTACGAAATGCCTTGTGGACCAGTAGACGGTATGAATCCAATTAAAGTTGCAGAAGCTTTTGACGAAGCTATCCAACGTGCAAGAAAAGGTGGCGGACCAACATTTTTAGAGGTTAAAACTTACAGATATAGAGGTCACTCTATGTCAGATGCACAACACTATCGTACAAAAGAAGAAGTAGAAGAATACAAAAAAATAGATCCTATTACGCAAGTAAAAGATATTATTTTAGAAGAAAAATACGCTACAGAAGAAGAGATTAAGCAGATTGATAAGCGCGTTAAAAAATTAGTTTCAGAATGTGAGAAATTTGCAGAAGAGTCTCCATTCCCAGAAAAGAATGTAATGTACGATTCTGTTTACGAGCAAGAAGATTATCCATTTATACAACACAAATTATAAGCTATGGCAGAAGTAATAAATATGCCTCGTTTGAGTGACACCATGGAAGAAGGAACTGTCGCAACTTGGTTAAAAAAAGTAGGTGATAAAGTTGAAGAAGGTGATATTTTAGCAGAAATTGAAACCGATAAAGCAACAATGGAGTTTGAGTCTTTTTACGAAGGGACATTATTACATATTGGTGTTCAAGAAGGAGAAACTACTAAAGTAGACGAGCTTTTAGCTATTATAGGAGAAGAAGGTGAAGATATTTCAGATTTGTTAGACGGAAAATCTTCTGCTAAAGAAGAAACAAAGTCTGAAGACCAAACTGAAGAAAAAGAAGATACTACTAAAGACGATACAACTTCTAATGATGATTCAACTGAAAGTGCTTCAGAAGAATTACCAGAAGGTGTTACAGTAGTAACAATGCCTCGTTTAAGTGATACAATGGAAGAAGGTACTGTTGCAACTTGGCTTAAAAAAGTTGGTGACGCGGTAGAAGAAGGAGATATCTTAGCAGAAATTGAAACTGATAAAGCAACAATGGAGTTTGAATCGTTTCAATCAGGTACGTTATTACACATTGGTTTAGAAGAAGGAGAATCTGCAAAAGTAGATGCTTTATTAGCTATTTTAGGACCAGAAGGAACAGATGTTTCAGGTATTGCTAAAAATTTCAAAGCTGGCGGAGATACTTCAGCTAAAAAAGAAGAAGCTCCTAAAAAAGAGTCTAAACCAGAGCCTAAAAAAGAAACGCCAAAACAAGATACTAAAACAGAATCTAAACCTGTTGCTCAGCCAACTCAAACAGCTTCTGGCGGACGTATATTTGTATCTCCATTAGCTAAGAAAATGGCAGACGAAAAAGGAATTAACTTATCTCAAGTTAAAGGTTCTGGAGAAAACGGTCGTATTGTAAAGCGTGATATAGAAAACTTTACGCCAGCAGCACAATCTGCTCAAGTTGGTAAGTTTGTACCTTCAGGTCAAGAAGATTTTGATGAAGTACCAAACAGCCAAATGCGTAAAGCAATTGCTAAAAACTTGGCTAAATCTAAGTTTACAGCACCGCATTACTACTTAAATGTAGAGTTTGATATGGATAATGCAATAGCATTCCGTACGCAATACAACTCTTTACCAGATACAAAAATTTCATTTAATGACATGGTTGTTAAAGCTTGTGCATTGGCATTAAAGCAACATCCACAAGTAAACTCTCAGTGGTTTGACGATATGATGAAATTAAACAATCATGTACACATTGGTGTGGCAGTAGCTGTAGAAGATGGTTTACTAGTACCAGTTGTAAAGTTTGCTGACGAGCAATCTTTACCTCAAATTGGTGCTGCGGTAAAAGATTTTGCAGGTAGAGCTAGAAACAAAAAATTAACTTTAGATGAGATGGAAGGAAGCACATTCACTATTTCTAACTTAGGTATGTTTGGAATAGAAAGCTTTACGTCTATCATTAATCAGCCTAATTCTGCAATTTTATCTGTTGGAGCAATCGTACAAAAACCTGTTGTTAAAAACGGTCAGATTGTACCTGGTAACACAATGAAATTAACTTTAGCGTGTGACCACAGAACAGTTGATGGAGCTACAGGAGCGCAATTCCTTCAAACATTAAAAGGATATATAGAAAATCCTGTAACAATGCTAGTTTAAATTTCCGCGTAAGCGAAAACTAAATAAAATAAAAACCTGTTTCATCTTATTTGAAACAGGTTTTTTTAACTTTATAATCCAAAATAATTAAGATGAAAAACATAATAATAACAGGGACAAGTCGAGGTATTGGTTTTGAATTAGTTCAAATCTTTGCGCAAAAAGGTTATAATGTGTTAGCATTATCTAGAAACGAGCAACCAGTTATTGGTCTTAATTTTCAAAATGTTACTTCGTTTTCTTTTGATTTAGGTAATGAAGACGATTATCATAAAGTTGAAGATTTTATAAAAGCCAATTGGCGGCAGGTTGATGTACTTATTAATAATGCTGGAGCTTTGTTAAACAAACCTTTTGTAGAAACATCTATATCTGATTTCGAATACGTGTATAAAACTAATGTTTTTGGTGTAGCTGAAATGACAAGAGTCGTAATTCCTTTTATGGCAAAAGAAAGTCATGTGGTTACAGTAAGTTCTATGGGTGGAGTACAAGGTAGTATAAAGTTTCCTGGTTTAGCAGCGTATAGTTCTAGTAAAGGCGCTGTAATTACTTTAACCGAATTATTAGCTGAAGAGTTTAAAGAAACTGGACCAAGTTTTAATGTATTAGCTTTAGGCGCTGTACAAACCGAAATGTTAGAAGAGGCTTTCCCAGGTTATATTGCTCCAACAACAGCTAAAGAAATGGCAGATTATATAGCTGACTTCTCTTTAAACGGACAAAAATATTATAACGGTAAACTATTGCAAGTATCAAACTCGACACCTTAAAAATTAGGTGCGCTCTAAAGCTGCATATGCATCTGCACTAGAAAAATTATCCTTATAAAAGATATTATACTGTAAGATTTTTACAATTTTTATTAGTTTTTCAAACTCTTTGTTTTTGTAAGCCTCTTTTAAGTTGTTATGAATTTTAAAAAACATTTCTGTTTTATTAGTTTCATTATTAACACCATAAAAGAAAAGTATTTCATTTTTTTTAGGTTTAAAAAACTTATAATCTTCTATAATACTTCCTTTGTGATTTTTATAAATCTTTAGGTAAACGTTATCAGAATTAATATCTTTATGTAATGCTAATTCGTTTGGTTTAAGTCTGTATCTAGTCACGTTTAAAAACTTAGACGTATTAGACATGTCTTGCGCTTTTACAACAGAAAGTGTCATAAAAAGCAATAGAAAGAGGGAAAACTTCATATGTGCTATTAATCAATTAGAATGTTAGGGAAAACATTAATATTTACCTAAGAAAAGTAATATAATTTAAAGTTCAAAATAAATTATTGGAAAATAAATAAAAAATTAACAAAATCATGGCGTTAACTCCTTCAAACCCTTTTCCTTTACATACAATTGCACCAGAGTTTTCTTTAGAAGATTCAGTTACGGGTAAAACTTTTAACTTACAGCAATTAAAAGGAAAACAAGCAACAGTAATTATGTTTATATGTAATCATTGTCCTTTTGTAATTCATGTAAATAGTAAGCTTGTAGAGTTAGCTAATCAATTTAAAAGTCAAGGCGTTAATTTTATTGCTATTAGTAGTAATGATATTGAAAATTACCCACAAGACGCTCCTGAAAAAATGAAAGAAGTTGCTGCAGAAAATAAATATCCGTTTCCTTATTTATATGATCCAACACAAGATGTAGCAAAAGCTTATGATGCAGCATGTACACCAGATTTTTATGTTTTTGACAAAGATTTAAAATCTACTTATCATGGACGATTAGATGATAGCAGACCAGGAAACGATAACCCTTTGACAGGTAAAGATTTAATATCAGCAATCAACGCAACCTTAAATAATGAGGCACCATTAAAAAATCAGTTACCATCAATGGGTTGTAATATTAAGTGGAAATAATTAGTTAAAACGGCAATTAATATCTTTTAAAAATCATAATTTTGCGCTCAATTTAAAATCATTTTCTAAACAACATGAAGCAAACAACTAACACCATTTTAATGATTCGTCCAGTAAATTTTAGGATGAATGAGCAAACAGCAGTAAATAACTATTTTCAAGAAGAAATAGATTTAAAAAATGCTGAGGTAAATGCTAAAGCACAAGAAGAGTTTGATGCGTTTGTAGAAAAATTAAGAAATGTTGGTGTAAATGTAATTGTAGAAGATGATGATATTAAACAAGATACACCAGATTCTATATTCCCTAATAACTGGGTGAGTTTTCATGAAAATGGAGATGTCGCTTTATATCCAATGTTTGCAGAAAATAGAAGAAGAGAAAGAAGGGAAGAAATATTTTTACGTTTAGAAAAAGAAGGTTTTAAAATCAATAATTTTATTGACTATACAGAAGCTGAAGACGAAGATGTATTTTTAGAAGGTACAGGAAGTTTGTTATTAGATCGAACAAACAGAAAGGCTTACTGTGCATTGTCGCCAAGAGCAGACGAAGGTTTGTTTATAGAGTTTTGTGAAGATTTTGAGTTTACACCAATAGTGTTTACGGCTAATCAAACCGTAGAAGGTATACGTTTGCCAATATATCATACTAACGTAATGATGTGTTTAGCAGAAACATTTGCTGTTATTTGTTTAGACACAATAGATGATAAAAAAGAACGTAAAAATGTAGTAAAACACTTAGAAGCAGATGGTAAACAAATTATAAAAATTACTGAAAGCCAAATGCATGAATTTGCTGGAAACATGCTTCAAGTGAAAGGTGAAGATGATAAATTATACTTAGTAATGAGTCAATCTGCACATGAAAGTTTAACACCAGAACAAATTAAAATGATTGAAGCACATTGCCCAATACTATCAAGTAATTTAGAAACTATAGAGACTTGTGGTGGCGGAAGCGCGAGGTGTATGATGGCTGAGGTATTTCTACCGAAGGTGTAGTTAATGTCTCACCAGGATTTTCAACTTTATTTTTTGGTAGTTCTACATAAAAAGTGCTTCCAACATTTACTATACTTTCTACCCAAATAGATCCTTTATTTAATTCGACTAACTCTTTACATATTGTTAGTCCTAAACCTGTTCCTTTTTCTTTATTAGTACCACGTGTGGTAAAGGTATTATTGCCAAAAATTTTGCTTACGTTTTCTTTTTTAATACCAACACCTGTGTCTGCAACACTAATAATACACTTACCATTGCTAATTTGATTAGAAATAGAGATACTATCTCCTCTATTACAGAATTTTACTGCGTTAGCTAAAAGGTTTTGTATAACAATTTCTACCATGCTTCTATCTGCATAAATAAAATCTCTAAGTGTGTTATCTATTAGATGTATTCCTTTAGCATCAAGCTTTCTTTCAATAAGTTTTACTTTGTCTGCAAAAACTTCTTGGATATCAAACAAACTAGGTTTTGGTTCTAAAGATTGCATTTGTGACTTAGACCAGTTAAGTAAATTAAATAATAGTAAAGACGCATTATTTGCATTTTCACTTAATTCTGGTAAAAGACTATGAAATTCATCTTGACTTAGTTGTCCATCTTTTAATAAATCTATAAAGCCTTTTGTAGAGGTTAAAGAGTCTTTTAAGTCATGGGATACAATAGAAAATAGTTTGTCTTTAACTTTATTGATATTTTCTAGATGCTTGCTTTGTTCTAAAATAGCTTCATTTTGAAGTTCTATCTTTTTGTTTTTTGCTTCAAGTTCTCTTGTGTACTTTAGTTTGTTGTTTCGTTTCATTAAAAACAATACAAAAAAGGTAAGTACAACAGCAAATGCAGCAAGTAAAGCATAAAAGATAAGTTTGAACTTGTCAAACTTATCTTTGCTTACAGAATTAATACTGTTTGTAGTATCAGGGATTAATGTAGTATCTTGATTTGCTTCTTGGTCAACTTCTTCTGTAATTAAAGGAGTAACTTTAGTTTGTTGACTATCTAATTTTTCTTTTAGTTTATGATATTCTCTTTGCCAAACAAAAGCACTTTCAAAATTTCCTTTAATAGAATCTAAGGTTTTCATTAACCTATAATTTTCCATTAATGCAACATCATCATTAGCAATTTTACCAATGTTAGCAGCTTCAAGTAACTGTTCTTCTGCGGTTTGTAGTCTGTTTTGAACAAGGTTTAATTCGCCTAAAGCATTTAAAGCAATAGCCATTTCCTTCTTGTTATCTACTTCTCGATTTAACTTAATAGCTTCGACTAAATATCTAGCAGACGTTTTGTAGTCGTCTTTTTTTAAGTAGGCATCACCTAAATATGGTAAAATACTTGCTCTTAATTTAGTGTCGGTTGAATTTGCGTAACCCAAAGCACTTTCGTAATAACTTATGGATTGTGTGTAGTTCTTTTTAGTTGAATAAATATCGCCTAAATCTTTATTGGTTTCAACTAATCTTTTAGTATTATTACTTTGGTTGTCTGCATTAAGACGCTTTAGATTGTAAGTTATGGCTTTGTCTAAATTACCCGAATTTTTGTAGGCGTTAGCTAAGCTTTTGTAAATAGAAGATAAGTCGTCAAAACGGTTCCTTTTTTCAAGTTCATTGATAGAAGAAAGAGCATAAGATAAACCTTCTTTGTAGTTGCCGTTTTCAATTTCTAAAACGCTTAAACTGCTGTTTACTTTTGCAACAGATAATGTGTCTTGAACTTCAGAAAATAATAAACGGGCATTTTTAAGAGTACTAATCGCTTTACTTGTTCTGCCTTCTTCTTGGTAAATTTTAGCTTTGTAATAAACAATTTTAGCTAAACCTTCTTTGTAGTCAAGGTCGTTAGCCAGTTTTTCACTTTGTTGTATAAACTTATTAGCTTTACTAAAATCCTTACTTTGAAACAAAAGTTTAATAATACTAATAGACGTATTAACCTTTGATGTGTCAGGGTTTTGGTAAGCTAATTGAATGGTTAGGCTATCAAGTTCTTCATTTTGAGAAAAACCTGTAGACCCAACAAAAAGCACAAAAAATAAGACAAACAGTCTCTTCATTTCATTTACACAGTGATATTAAAATAACGGAAGCGATAAACCATTATTTTAAACCTTACACTTAACTTGGTTTAATTAAAATGAAGAAAAGTAGAGGGATTTTTTCCTTCATGGCTATAAAAATCAATAATTATAGTCGTTATACATAATTTTTAAGAGGTAATACCAAAAAATTAGACCAACGGTTAACTTCGTTTTTTTGACCTAAAAAAATAGTCTTTTGTGGATAGGTTTGAGTAAAATTAAATTTTGTTAAATTCAATTAAAACCTTAAAAATACTATCTTTGCGCTTTAAATTTTTTCAGTATATATGAATCTTCAAGACATTTTAACAACGCAAATAAAAAGTGCAGTAAAAAGTAATTTTAATGCCGATTTAGAAACTGTAGAATTTCAAGCAACACGTAAAGAATTTCCTGGAGATATTACTGTTGTTGTATTCTCTATGTTGCGCGTAGTTAAAGGTAATCCAGTGCAAATAGGAGAAACTATAGGTAACTATTTAGTTGAAAATGTAAATGAAGTTGAAGGTTTTAACGTTGTAAAAGGCTTTTTAAATTTAGAGATTAGTGCGTCATATTTTGTAGACTTTTTTAATGCTATAAAAGATGAAACTAATTATGGTTTTAATAGCGCTTCTGCAGAAAATAAAGCTGTAATGGTAGAGTATTCTTCGCCTAACACTAATAAACCGTTGCATTTAGGTCATATACGTAACAATCTTTTAGGTTATAGTGTGGCTGAAATTTTAAAAGCTTCTGGTAAAAAAGTATATAAAACCCAAATTATTAACGATAGAGGAATACATATTTGTAAAAGTATGTTGGCTTGGCAAAAGTTTGGAAATAACGAAACACCAGAATCTACAGGTTTAAAAGGAGATAAGTTAGTTGGGAATTATTACGTCAAGTTTGATCAAGAGTATAAAAAAGAAATTGAAACTTTAAAAGCTGCAGGTAAAACTGAAGACGAAGCCAAAAAAGAAGCGCCAATTTTAGTTGAAGCTCAAGAAATGCTAAAAAAATGGGAAGCAGGAGATGCAGATGTTGTAGCGCTTTGGAGTAAAATGAATGGTTGGGTTTATGATGGTTTTGATGTAACCTACAAAAATCTTGGTGTGGACTTTGATAAATTATATTATGAAAGTCAGACCTATCTTTTAGGAAAAGAATTTGTTAACGAAGGACTAAAATCTGGTGTATTTTATAAACGTGAAGATGGCTCTGTTTGGTGCGATTTAACCGAAGATGGTTTAGATGAGAAAATCGTACTTCGTGCAGATGGCACAGCTGTTTACATGACTCAAGATATTGGTACTGCAATACAGCGTATTAAGGATTTTCCTGATGTTGGTGGTATGGTTTACACCGTAGGTAATGAGCAAGACTATCATTTTCAAGTATTGTTTTTAATCCTTAAAAAATTAGGATTTGATTGGGCTAAAAACTTATACCATTTAAGTTACGGAATGGTAGATTTGCCATCTGGAAAAATGAAAAGTCGTGAAGGTACTGTTGTAGATGCAGACGATTTAATTGCAGATATGGCAACGACTGCGCAATCTATTTCAGAAGAATTAGGAAAGTTAGACGGTTATACCGAAGAAGAAAAGCAAGAACTTTATAAGACCATTGGACTTGGCGCATTAAAGTATTATATCTTAAAAGTAGATCCTAAAAAACGAATTCTTTTTGATCCTAAAGAATCTATAGATTTCCAAGGAAATACTGGTCCGTTTATTCAATATACGTATGCAAGAATTCAGTCTATACTTCGTAAATCTGATGTAGATACTTCTGTGAAACTAGATGCTGATGAAGTGTCTTTGCATGAAAAGGAACGCGAATTAATAAAGCAATTACAATTGTTCCCAGAAACAGTTCAGCAAGCAGCAGCACAACACAGTCCAGCTTTAATAGCAAATTATACCTACGATTTAGTAAAAGCCTTTAATAGTTTTTACCAAAATGTATCTATTTTGGGAGCAGATACTAAAAATGAAATAGTTTTTAGAGTGCAGTTATCAAACGCTGTTGCAAAGACTATAAAAAATGCATTTAGCTTGTTAGGTATTAATGTACCTGAACGAATGTAAAATACATTTAGAATTATAAAAAAACGCTTTCAATTTTTGAAAGCGTTTTTTATTAAAAACTAATTCTTAAACTGGCGTTAGGTGTAATAGGTAAAGATGTATTATTAATTTCGATTACAGCTGTACTGTCATCTGGATTAACTTTGTAATATCTATTAATAATGTTTTTCTGGTTAGTCACATTTCTTACACCAATTCTAATAGATGTTTTAACTGCGTTAAACCAATTTGGTTGATAATTTAAAGAAGCATCTAATCTAAAAAACGAAGGAAGTTGTTGCGCATTTGGCGCATCGTAATTAACAAAAAAATCATTACCTGTTTGTACTGTAGGATTATCTTCAATAGGTTTAGTATATGGCAATCCACTATGCCAATTTGCTCCAACAGATAGTTCTAAATTATCTAAAACAGAATAATTACCAGCAACAGAAACAGAATGTCTTATATCTACATTATTAGGAAATGTTGACGGATTAAAACTTTCAAAATCATAATTATTCGTACTATACGTATAACTTATCCAAGAACTATATTGTTTTGCGGTTTTGTTAATTAAAAATTCAATTCCGTTAGAGGTATATTCTCCCTTAGCATTTAAATATTGAAAATTGTTATAAAACCCTTGATTACTGGCTGTAATCCCGTTTACATGTTTATAAAAACCTGTAACATCTACATAAAAATTGTTTTGTTTGTAATTTATTCCAAACGCAGCTTGTTTACTAGTAGAAATTGGTATTGTACTATTGTTTGCTAAAATCCAACGTCTATTTTCTACGCCTAAAAAATCGTCTTGAAAATCGACTATTTGTGTTGCCGATTGGTTTTTAAATTCACCTTCTAATTTTAAAGCAAATTTACTAGACAGTTGCTGTCTAATATTTAATCTAGGTTCTATTAAAAGTTTGTCAAACTTTTGAAAGTAATTAGCTCTAACACCAAGTCTAAAATAGGTGTTGTTTTTATTAAATTCGGCTTCTGTAAAAGCAGCATGTTTTAATAAAACATCTTTTTTTGTGCGCTCGTATGCTGGCGCATTAACTAAGGTTTGATTAAGAATTCCAATTTCATTAAACTCGTAGCCATTTAAAAGGTTTAGGTGGTTACTTAATTTATAATTAGAAGTAAGTTTTATACCAGTTTCTAAAACTTCGTTAGCTTGTTGTAACAGTTGGTTGGTAGACTCACGTAAATCCGATGCGTTTACATTATACTGACTATAAAATGCAGACAGTTTGGTGTTAAATTTGCTTGACCAATTGGCGTCCCAATTGGCGCCAAATCCTAAATTGTCTTGTGATAAAACACTAGATTTTTGGTTACTTTGATTGTTATTATCTGTAATAGTTTCAGCATAATCTAAATTGTTTTTTATCCCAATAACATTGGCTCTAAATTTATGGTTTCTATTTAAATCGAATAATAGTTTTGCAGAATAATCATAGAAGAAAAACTCTGAGCTTGTCGAGCTGTTTTCAATATTTTGATTGGTATTAATATCACTGTCTTGAAAACTTCTGTTAAAATAATTGGTATACGTAGGCGTTTTAAAAGCATCTGTATATGCACGTCTTCCGGAGATTAAAAGTTCTAGTTTTTTGGTAATAGGAATATTAAAAAACGCATCTGCGCTAATAAGGTTTGCGCCAACGTTTCCAGAAAATTGTCCTGACAATTCATCTTTAGTAAGCATGTTAATTGTACTAGAAACACCATCGCTATATTGGCTGCTTGTACCGTTTTTTGTAACAATAACTTGATTGGTTAAGTTAGGATTATAAGCAGAAATTAATCCAAAAAAATGACCAGAATGGTACATTTTTATTCCATCCCAAAGCATTAAGTTTTGGTCGTTTGTTCCACCACGAACGTTAATATTTGCAATGCTTTCGTTACTACTTTCTATTCCGGGTAAAACTTGTATGGATTGTAAAACATCAGGCTCTGTTAATCCAGGTAAAACACCAAAATTGGTAGTGCTTAAAATTAAGCTACCATCTTTTAATTTTTTTAATCCGTTGGTTAAAAATTTTGTGATTATTATTTGGTTTAAGGTTTCTGCACTTTCATCTAAATAAATTGAATTGCAACCTTGTGGTTTTAATAACGAAAACGCTTTTAAAGTTTCCGTTTTAAATCCTAAATAAGAGATGTTTACGCTGTTATCCTTATTGATGTTGTCTAAAATGAAATAACCATTTTCATCTGAAATTACTCCAGTGTTTTTACCAACAACACTAATGGTTACACCAAAAAGTGGTTGTTTGTCTTTAGCGTTAAAAATATAACCGCAAATGGTTTCTTTTTTTATTGAAGTTGAAACAGTTACGTATCTATTATCTAAAGATTTAAACTCTAAACTGGTATTAGAATTTAAATAATCTATAGTTTGATTAAGATCTAATGAGGTTTTTGGTGTTGTTATTAAAACACCTTCTACATCTTGATTGGCATAAGAGAATTTTACATCAAATTTAGTTTCGGTAGCTTTTATAAAATCTATTAAAGCAATTGTGCTTTGTTGAGCAAAACACGTTAAACTAAATAAAAAAACTAAAATAGTTATGTATTTATTTCCCTTCATATTTATAAAAGGTTACTTTTTTACCATCTATTTTGTAGCTTATATTTAAAGGAATTGTAACAGCTTGTAATGCAATATTTTTATCCTTGTGCGTAAAAGCACCAGTAAACAGCATGTTGGTATCTATGTTTTTATAATCTATGGTTATATTATATTGAATTTCTAATTCTTTAATAACATTAGATAAAGGGACTTTTACAAAAGAAGATTCTGCATTGATCCAAGATGGCGCATTGGCATTAAAATCGTCTAAATTTTCTACAACACCATTTATAAGTCTAAAGGTTTTGCCAGGTGTTAATTTTACAGTGTTGTTTTGGTTTGTCACTGCAACTAAACCTTCGTAACATTGGACTTCAAAATAATTGTCTCTTTGTTTTACATTAAATTGTGTTCCTAATACTTGAACTGTTCCAGCATTTGTGTTTACAGTAAACTTTTGTCCTTTTTCTACTTTAAAATAAGCTTCACCTTTTAAATCTAAATTACGATTGTTATCCCAATTTTTTTTGTTGTAACTAAGTTTTGATTTTGCATTTAGTATGACTTCAGATTGGTCTGGTAATGTTAGATTTTGCGTTTGTGCTATATCAGTTTTATAGTCAACAGTATTATTAAAAAATATGAAATATGAAGCGCAAAGCATTATGGTTAGCATTGCTGCAACACGATAAATTAATTTATAATTTAATGCTCTAACTTTAGTGTCTTTCTTTTTAAGTTGTCGTGATTTAAATTGCGATAAAGCATTGTTAACATCTACTTCTGGAGCATTTAAGTGTTTACTATAATGTTCAATTTTAAGTAATGTGTCATCCAACGCTTTAGATTGCTTTAACGACTCTTTCTCAGATTTAGAAAGATCGTTATTAAACCATTTTAATATGTTGTTATTTTCTTCCATTTCAATTATAAGACAATTAACTGTTGTTTTACCCTACCTTTATATGTTTTCAATTTTTTCACGAAGTGTTTTTAACGCGCCAGACATACGTTTTTCAACAGCCTTTTGAGAAATATCTAATAGTTCTGCAATCTCACGATATTTTTTTCCTTCAATTCTATTTAATAAAAAAACTTCTCTTTGAGCATCGGTTAATAAAGTTATTGCTTGTTGTAACTTTTGTTTAAATTGCTCTTCTTCTAATAAATATTCTGGGTTTTGATTGGTTTGATCAATATAAGGTGTGGCTTTGGCGTATTCTAAAACCACTTTTTGATGTTTTACTTTATTTAAAAACAGATTATTTACTGTTGTAAATAGATAAGTTTTTGCTTTTTCAAATTCTATTTTAGAACAATTTTCCCAAATTTTAGAAAATGCATCTTGTACAATATCTAAAGCATTATCACTATTGCCACATTTGTAGTATGCAAAATTACTAGCAGCTTGTATGTGCTTTAAATAAAAAGTGTTAAACTGTGAATCTTCACAAAGATTGCTCTTGTTTTTATCCATAAACTAAAATTAATTTGGAGCTAAAAATTAAAAAAATTAATTACAAAAGTAGGGTAAAATTATTTTGTGTTGTCTTAATTGTAAATAATCCAAAATCCAAACTTATGGAAACTAGCAGAATGATAAAAATTATAGAAGTATGTTTAATTATAGTATTGTTAACTACTGTTACCGCCTCATTTTATATTTTATTTGAAATTAATAATAACTTAAGGTAGGGTAAAATTATTTTAAGTTGTCTTACTTATAGAAACCCAAAAAATTGCTTTGAAAGAGATTTAAAAAAGAAAAATAAACTTAAACAATTAAAACTATGAAAAATTTAAAATTAATTACAGCTTTTGCATTATTAGCACTATTCAGTTTTACATCTTGTCAAGATGAAATTGATACCGATAACGGAGAAAACCCAAATACAAACACAGCAAATTCTCAAACAGCATCTAACTTAGAACGAGTATCTATGTACGATGGATCTTTTGATGACTTTTTAGATGGCGTATCTTGTTCTTCTATATTATTGCCAGTAACAGCAACTGTAAACGGTACGCAAGTAACAATTGTTAGTGAGGCAGATTATCAACAAGTCATAGATATTATGGCACAATTTAATGACGATAACGATGAGGTACTATTACAATTTCCCTTAACTATTCAATTAAGTAATTATACAGAGCTTGTTGTAACTAGTCAATCAGAATATAATGCGATATCTCAAGCTTGTCAAGCTGTAGAGCAAATTGCAGAAGACGCCATCTCTTGTGTAGAAGTAAATTATCCAATTACAATTTTAAACTATAATTTAAATTTAGAACAAACTGGCAGCGTTGTTATTGAGTCTAACCAACAATTATATGCTTATATAAATAATTTAAGTGAGGATACATTATTTGCGGTTAACTATTCAATAACAGCAACTGTTTCTGGAGATACAGCAACTACAATTGCTAGCGATTTAGAATTGCAAGTTCAAATTGATGATTGTCTTGGTCTTGAAGAAACTCAAGCAGAAGCAGAAGATAATGCTGATGAATTAGAACAATTACTTGTAAATGGTGTTTATCAAATAGAATCTTTTGTAGATACAAGTGTTGATACAGCTTCAGATTATGCCGAGTTTACTATAGATTTTGCAAACGACATGACATTAGTTGCAGAAAATATAATTAACACAACCGTGCAAGACGTACAAGGAACATATCAAGTGACTTCGCAAACAGAAGTATATTTAGAATTAAATTTTGAAGGAGATACTTCATTTTCTTTACTAAATCATCAATGGGAAGTTACAAGTTATAACAATACTAGTATTTCTTTACAAAGTACTACTAATGCTGCCATAACATTAGTTTTAACACAGATTTAGAAATAAAAGTTGGTTAGTTAGTTAATTATGTTGGTATAATTAATGTGCTTAAGAGCTGCTGTCTATCAAGGCAGTAGTTCTTTTTAAAAACCCAAATCTTATTTAAAATGAAACACTATTTTTTAATACCAATTTTATTAGTAACTCTTTTATTGTCTTGCAGTAAAGAAGATTCTGCTGAAGCTAATCAAGAGTTAACAGGTGTGACCGCTAATCAACAACCAACAGGTGCATTTTCTAACCACTTACTTTCAGATGCTGTTTTTAGTAGCATGGTAGTAGAGCTAGTGTATGTAGAAGGTTTTAAACCAACGCAAACTGCGATTAATAATTTTGTAAACTTTTTAGAAGAAAGAACATATAAACCAAACGGAATTACAGTAGTTACCAGATCAATAGTTTCTCCAGGAATGTCGCCTTATACAACACAAGATATTATTGATATAGAAAATGCTAATAGAACTAAATATAACACCGAAGGTCAAATAGCAGTTTGGGCATTTTTTGCAGATGGACAATCTGCTAACAATACTGCAAATGGTGTTGTGTTAGGTACAGCGTATCGTAATACCTCTTTTATAATTTATGAAGAAACCTTGCATAGCTACAGCGATAGTGCTTTTGAAGCCAATAGAGATGTTTTAGAAACTACTGTAATTACACATGAATTTGGTCATATTTTAGGATTAACAAATTTAGGTGCAGCAATGCAAACCAATCACGAGGATGCAGATCATCCTAAACATTGTAATAACGAAGATTGCTTAATGTTTTGGTCTGCCGAAACAGGATCGGGAATGGAAAATTTAATTGGTGTAAGTACAGCACCACAATTAGACAGCCAATGTATTGCAGATTTGCAAGCTAACGGCGGAAAATAATTAACAACAAACTAAAAAAGATAATAATGAAAAATTTACTAATTACAATAGCACTAGTTTTTGGAGTAATATTTACATCAAATGCTCAAGATACAGATACAAAAAGTAAATCTATAGCAGGTATAAAAGGAGGATATAATTTAGCTGCTGTAAGTTATGATGGCGAAGGAGAAACAGGACAAAGAAGCGGATTTCATGTTGGTGTATTTGGCGAGTCTTATTTATCAAGTGTAGTAGCACTTCAATTAGAATTATTATACTCTCAACAAGGTTATCAAATAGAAGATAATAATAGCACGTTTACACAAAAGCTTAACTATATAAACATGCCTTTAGTATTAAAGATTTATCCGGTTTCTAATTTTTATTTAGAGGCTGGTCCACAATTAGGTTTTGCAATATCGCATAAAGAGACTTACGATAGTAATTTTAATTTATTTGATACAGAGCAAGAGTTTGATCCTAATAATATAGATTATGGCGCTAATTTTGGTGCCGGAATTAAAACAGATTCTGGTGTTAGTTTAGGCGTACGTTATCACTTAGGTTTAGGAGATATTTATGACGATGGCGAACCAAAAAACCGTGTTTGGCAATTCTCAGTAGCTTTCGGTTTTTAATCACTGAGGAATAAGGGAAAAGAAAAACCGCTTTGTAAAAAAGCGGTTTTTTGATTTATAAAGTTTGTACAACGTCATCAAGATTTAATCTAGATTTAGGTTTTTTACTAGGTTGATTATGATCATCTTCATCTCTATATCCTATTGCAACAGCTACTAAAGTAGCATAATTGTCAAGTTCTAAAATTTTATCATAATCTTCAGGGTTAAGACCTTCCATTGGTGTAGAGTCAATACCCATTTCTGCACAAGCACTTAAAAGTATCCCCAAAGATAAATAGACTTGTTTGTCAAACCAGGATTTAATATAAGACTCTGGTTTTTGTTTTATGGTTTCATTGTAATAATTAACAGCAGCTTCTGGCAATTCTTCTTTAATTTGATTTTCAAAAACCTCTAAATTGTCTATTCTGCTTAAAACTATTAAAGTGTCGCAATCCAACACTTTTTCTGTATTGATCCACGATACTTTAGATAATTTTTCTTTGGTTTTTTGATCTCTTACAAATGTAAACTTCCAAGGTTGACTATTTATAGAAGAAGGACTTAATCTTAGAATTTCTTTTAATGACTGAATGTCTTCTTCCTTTATTTTTTTTGATGCGTTATATTTTTTTGTACTGTAACGCTCCTGCATTGCTTCTAAAAAACTCATAGTTTATTTTTATTGATTCACTTAAATTTAAAAATAGCTAAGTGTGTAAGCAAAATACAAATGGTATTTTATGAAATGATTAGCATTAAACTTCAAGTAATGTTAATAATTATATAAGATAACCCTGAATTGAAGTGGTAAAGTTTATTTAATTTTGCTGTGATGAAACACATCATTTCTAATTATATTCCAGATACTGCATTACCAAATGTTTTAAAGCTTTTAGAGCACGAAAATTTAACAGTATTAATAAAAAAAGAACGAAAAACACGTCACGGTGATTATCGTAAATTACCAAATGGTAAGCATCAAATTACAGTAAACGGTAGTTTAAATAAATATCGGTTTTTAATTACTTTGGTACATGAAGTTGCTCATCTAGAAGCTTATAAAACTTATGGTAAAACGATTAAGCCACATGGGATAGAGTGGAAGAAGACCTTTCAATACTTGATGTTACCTTTTTTAAACCCAGATGTCTTTCCGTCTGAGATTTTACCAATTCTAGCTAATCATTTTAAAAATCCAAAAGCATCTAGCGACACAGATGTGCAATTGGCCTACGCATTAAAGCAGTTTGACGCAAATACTAATAAAACCTTTATATTTGAGATACCTTTACAAAGTACATTTAAAATATATAACGGAAAAGTTTTTAGAAAATTAAAAAAGCGCCGTACACGTTTTGAATGTGTAGAAGTTTCAACAGGTAAAATATATCTGTTTAATGCAAATGCAGAGGTAACTGTAATAAATAATTAACAAAATGCAAAACAAAAATTATTACGCCATTTTAATGGCTGGTGGTGTAGGGTCAAGGTTTTGGCCAGTAAGTACAGAGAGTTTTCCAAAACAGTTTCATGACATGTTGGGGACAGGAGATACATTACTGCAAAAAACATTTCAGCGATTAAACAAGTTAATTCCAACTGAAAATATTTTTATTCTGACTAATGAAAAATATAATGATTTAGTCCTACAACAGTTACCAGAAGTTAAGCAAAAACAAGTGGTTTTAGAACCAGCAATGCGTAATACAGCACCTTGTATTTTGTATGCTTCGTTAAAAATACAAAAACTAAATCCAGATGCAGTCATGATTGTGGCACCTAGTGATCATTGGATTGAAGATGAAACTGCATTTACGCAAAATGTACAGCAAGCCTTTCAGTTTTGTGAGCAAAACGATGCGTTAATGACCTTGGGTATAAAACCAACCTTTCCTAATACAGGATACGGTTATATAGAATTCGGTAATGATTCTGAAGAAAATATAAGCGAAGTTATTCAATTTAGAGAAAAACCAGATTACGATACTGCAAAACAGTTTTTAGCACAAGGAAATTTTCTTTGGAATGCAGGTATATTTATGTGGAGTGCTTCATCTGTAATTAACGCTTTCAAGAATAATCAACCTGAATTATTTCAGCATTTTAGTAAAGGAATGGAGCTATACAATACAGATGCAGAATCAGAATTTATAGAAGAAAATTATGCTAAAGCAGAAAACATCTCGGTTGATTATGCCATAATGGAATCTTCCAAAAACGTATATGTAATACCAGCAACTTTTGATTGGAATGACCTTGGGACTTGGGGAAGTTTATATGATAAACTAGATAAAGATCACAACCAAAACGCTGTTGTTAATGCAAAAACTTTAGTAGAAGATGCTTCAGGAAATATGATTAGAACAGCTAAAGAAAAAGTTGTTGTTGTAGATGGATTAAACGATTATATAATTGTTGATAAAGACGAAGTTTTGCTTATCTTTCCTAAAACAAAAGAACAAGACATTAAAAAAGTGCTTCAAAATGTAAAAAACACTTTTGGTGAGCACTACGGATAATTATTAATTTCTGAATGAATACAACCAATAATCCTAAAGAAAACAAGTTTAACTTCTCTGAAGAAGACAAACAAAAAGAAACTGTCGACCAAAAAAAAGAAGCTGTAAAAAAAGATGCAGAAGGTTTGTTTAAAAGTATAAAAACCTTTTTGCAAGAACTTTTAGATTTTAGAGAAGATACCGATCGAGACGCTACAATAGAGGCTATAAAAAACGATATTCCTTTTAAAGGAGCAACAGCCTGGATTTTAGTGTGTTCAATATTTGTGGCTTCTATAGGGTTAAATGCAAATAGTACAGCTGTAGTTATTGGCGCCATGTTAATCTCTCCACTTATGGGACCAATTTTAGGTGTTGGTTTATCTATTGCAATTAATGATATAGATACTTTAAAACGCTCATTGATAAATTTAGCAATTATGATTGTGCTAAGTTTATTAACAGCTTTTCTATTCTTTAGATTTTTCCCTTTAAGTGAAGATACTTCAGAGCTTTTAGGTCGTGTGCAACCTGATATTCGAGATGTATTAATTGCCTTTTTTGGTGGTTTAGCTTTAATTATAGCACGTACCAAAAGAGGAACTATAGCTTCTGTTATTTTTGGAGTGGCTATCGCAACTGCATTAATGCCTCCATTATGTACAGCAGGGTATGGATTAGCAAAAGCTAATTGGAAATACTTTGGTCAAGCCATGTACTTATTTACAATTAATACCATATTTATTGCATTGGCAACATTTTTAGTGCTTAAAATTTTGCGTTTTCCAATGCTTAAATATGCAAATTCTGCAAAAAGAAAACGTATTGCAAGAATAGCATCCTTAGTAGCTATAATTGTAATGATACCTGCTGTTTTTACGTTTTTAAGTGTTTTAAGAGAAAGTCAATTTACTATTGATGCTAAGAATTACGTAAATAATGAATTAAAGGCACTGCCAAACTCCAATTATATAAAAAAATACGCTTCTATCAATTATTCTGAAACGGGAGATTCTAGTATCGAATTAACTACTTTTGGAACAGATGTTATTTCTGAAGAAACACAAAAAGTATTAGAAGAGCGTTTGCAAGCCTATCGTTTTTTAAATAACACTAAACTATTAATCAATCAAACCAAAAATAGGCAGGTTAATAACTTAGAATATATGGAAGAGTTACGCACGCGTGATTCTTTAGACCTTTTAACACAACAACAAAAAATAACTATTTTAGAAAATAAAGTAAGACAATTATCATTGTTAGAGAAAGATCAAATCCCGTTTAAATCTCTTACTGAAGAAATTAATATTAATTATGAAAATGTTGAAGAAATAGCTTACTCTAAAGTTGTAAAAAGTAACTTTAAAACAATAGATACCTTGTCTGTTTTTGAAGTTAAATGGAATGATTCTTTAGTCAATAACAATCAAGTAGAAAAGGAAAAAGCTAAACTGTATAAGTGGTTGAAATTTAAGCTAGATGTAGATACGCTAGTAATTAGAAGAGTAAATTAACCACGCTCTTCTAAATACATTTGACGCACTTTTTTAAATAACTCTGAAGAGTAAACAAAGTCGGTAACAGCTTTATTGTCTGTTTTAAAAATATCATAACGAGAACCTTCCCATTCTTTATAACCATTTTTTAAAAAGACAATTTTTTCACCAATTTGCATAACCGAGTTCATGTCATGCGAGTTAATAACAGTAGTTATTTGATACTCTTCGGTAATTTCTTTAATTAAATCATCGATGACTATAGATGTTTTTGGGTCTAATCCAGAGTTAGGTTCGTCACAAAAAAGATACTTAGGTTTATTTACAATTGCGCGTGCAATAGCAACTCGTTTTTGCATTCCTCCAGATGCTTCACTAGGCATTTTTTTATGTGCATCTGCTAGATTAACTCGCTTTAAAACAAAGTCTACACGATCTTGCATTTCACTTTTACTTTGCTTAGTAAACATTTTTAAAGGAAACATTACGTTTTCTTCAATTGTCATAGAATCAAAAAGCGCACTTCCTTGAAATACCATTCCTATCTGTGCTCTAATATCTCGCTTTTCATCTTCACTTAATTTCGAAAATATTTTACCATCATAAGCAATACTTCCTTGTTCATAGTTGAAAAGCCCAAGTAAACATTTTAAAAATACAGTTTTACCAGATCCACTTTGACCAATAATAAGGTTTGTTTTTCCTTTTTCAAAAGCGGTGTTAATTCCTTTTAGAATGTGAGCATCGCCAAATGATTTATGTAAATTTTTAACCTCTATCATTAGCTTAAAAGTAACTGAGTTAATAAATAGTTTAGTACGATAATTACAACACTAGTCCATACAAAAGATGTTGTACTAGCTTTACCAACTTCTAAAGCTCCTCCTTTCATATAATAACCATGATACGACGGTACTGTGGCTAAAATAAAAGCAAAGATTAATGTTTTTATAAACGCATACGCCATATGAAAAGGAGTAAAGTCTAATTGTACACCTTCTATATAGTCGCCCATACTTGCGTAACCGCCATATACACAAGCAGCAAGTCCGCCAAGAATACCTAAAAACATTGAAATAGAAATAACAAAAGGGTAAAGCATTAACGAAATAAACTTAGGAAATACTAAATAATTTAAACTGTTTATACCCATAACTTCTAATGCGTCTATTTGTTCTGTAACACGCATTGTACCTATGCTTGAAGTAATAAAGGATCCAACTTTACCAGCCATAATAATCGACATAAATGTTGGTGCAAACTCTAAAATAATAGATTGTCTTGTGGCAAATCCAACTAGGTTTTTTGGGATTAATGGATTGTCTATGTTTAAAGCTGTTTGTATCGTAACAACACCTCCAACAAAAAACGAAATAAAAGCAACAATACCTAAAGAGCCAATAATTAAATCGTCTATTTCTTTTAAGATTAATTGCTTCATAACCGACCATTTGGTTGGTTTTTTAAACATTTCAGCAATCATCAAAAAGTAAGTGCCTAAATAATGAAGGTATAACATATCAATTTTTATTACTGCTAAAATATAAAATTCTAACAGCTTATTAACCTTAATTTCAAATTAGATGTCTTAAAAACTGTATTTTTGCAATCTAAATTTATTAAATTATATGAGACCATTACTTTCAATCTGCATTGTATTTTTATTATTTGCTTGCCAATCTCAAAAAGAAGCTATTTCAACTTCAACAGAAACTAATGTTCAACCTACAGAAAAACCAAAACTAGTGGTAGGAATTGTAGTTGATCAAATGAGATATGAGTACTTAACAAGATTTGAAAATAAATATGGAAATGGCGGATTTTTAAGATTAATAAATCAAGGTTTTAACTGTAAAAATAATCACTTTAATTATGTGCCAACCTATACAGGTCCAGGACACGCATCTGTTTATACAGGTACAACACCAAAAAATCACGGGATTATAGCTAATAATTGGTACGACAAGTTTAGTGATAGTTTTGTGTATTGTGCAGGAGATACAACTGTGCAATCTGTTGGGACTATGGATAAAGCAGGACAAATGTCTCCACACAGAATGAAAACTACAACTTTTGCAGATGAGAATAGATTGTTTACTCAAATGAATGGAAAAACAATAGGCATATCTATAAAAGATCGTGGCGCAATTTTGCCAGCAGGACATAGCGCAAATGCAGCATATTGGTTTCATGGGAAAGACCAAGGTCATTTTATTTCAAGTAGTTACTATTTTGAAACTTTACCACAATGGGTCAAAGATTTTAACGCAACAAATCCAGCCGAAAAATATTTAACAGAATGGAATACTTTTTATGATATAGAAACATATACAGAAAGTGGAAGTGATTTAAACGATTTTGAAGGCGGATTTAGAGGAAAAGACACAGCAACATTTCCTTATGATTTAAAAGCATTAAGTGAAACAAACGGAAATTATAATATTATAAAAGCAACACCTTACGGAAATAGTATTGTAACAGACTTTGCAATAGCAGCTTTAATAGGAGAGCAATTGGGTAAAGATAATTATACAGATGTGTTAACAGTAAGTTATTCTAGCACAGATTATATTGGGCATAACTTTGGTGTAAATAGTAAAGAAATAGAAGATACATATATAAGGTTAGATAAAGAAATTGAACAATTATTAAATACGCTTGACGCGAAAGTGGGCAAAGAAAATTACACGGTGTTTTTAACAGCAGATCATGGAGCAGTAAATGTGCCAGCATATCTAGAAAGTGTAAAAATACCAGCAGGTTATTTTGATGGTGCAGCTTTTGAAGCTTATTTAAAAGACTTGGTTGTTGAAGATTATAAATTATCTGCTTGGATAAAAAATATAAGTAACCAACAAATATTTTTAGATAGAGAAAAAATAATTGGATATGGTTTAGATTTAGAAAAAGTTCAACAAGGAATAGTGAATCAAATTATTAATTATCCAAATGTATATAAAGCATATACAGCGACTTCAATGAGTAATACTCAATACACAAAAGGTATTGAAAATTTATTGCAAAATGGATACAATCAAAAACGATCAGGAGATGTGTTATTTGTTTTAGATCCAGCAGTAATACAGTATAGTAAAACAGGATCAACACATGGTTCTCCTTTAAATTATGATACACACGTACCTTTAATTTTTTATGGTAATGGTATTACAAAAGGAAACACAACTGCATATACAACTATACCAGATATAGCACCAACAATTTCTGCTTTATTGGGTATAACGTTTCCAAACGGAGCAACCGGTAAACCACTAGAATTTGTTTTAAAAAATTAATGAAAACGTTTTTTAAGCTCGTTTTCTGTCTTAAAAAATAAAAAGATTACAGAGCCAAATATTAAAGCCAAGCTAATAAAAAGTTTGGCTTTATTGTTTATTGTAATTATTAATGAAATGTTGCTTATCAAGATTAAAAAAACACCGCAAAACATTAAAAGTTTAGCTGAATATTTTTGTGAAAAATCCCATTGTTCTTGATTTTTCATAGAACGAGTTGTTCTGTATCCATAAAGCATATTGATGTTTTTAGGCGGGAATTTGAACATTACAAAACCTGTAATCATAAAAATGATTCCGCTTAAAAAACTTGTAAAAAGTAAGTTTTCTACAAGAAAATTCATAGTTATTTATTTTCTGTATAAGAAATAATTGTTAACTAAGTCAATGTATTTCTGCTTAGCTTCGTTTGCAGAAATATTTTTTGTTTGAAACAATGCATTAGTCTTAAAAGCATTAATTATTTGCTTTTTGCTGCTCGGGCTTCCATAGTCATTAGTAGCTCTTTTGTAATAAGCGTAGAGACGTAACA
This sequence comes from Mesoflavibacter sp. CH_XMU1422-2, assembly GCF_037029245.1. Lineage (NCBI taxonomy): Bacteria > Pseudomonadati > Bacteroidota > Flavobacteriia > Flavobacteriales > Flavobacteriaceae > Mesoflavibacter > Mesoflavibacter sp. CH_XMU1422-2. The sequence goes on from NZ_JAYMEE010000059.1 coordinate 46,911, forward strand.
AGAAATCTGCAGGAAAAGGTTCCTTGTGTTTATTGATTTGTGCTACAGCCTCTTGAAAGGCTTTTTCAAGTTCTTCGGAAGTCATCTTAAATTTCGGCAATAATACTTTCGCCTCCTTTTACTTTTTGGTTTAATTCTACCTTTATATTAGTGTCCAAAGGTAAAAATAAATCTACTCTTGACCCAAATTTTATAAAACCAGAGTCTGTACCTTGCACAGCAGCGTCACCTTCTACAGCATAATTAACGATACGCTTTGCTAAAGCACCGGCTATTTGTCTGTATAAAACTTCTCCATAAATAGGATTTTCTACGACAACTGTAGTACGTTCGTTTTCTGTACTAGCTTTAGGATGCCAAGCTACAAGGTATTTACCAGGATGATATTTGCTAAAGTTTACCTTTCCGCTAATAGGATATCTTGTAACATGTACGTTAATAGGAGACATAAAAACACTTACTTGAAGTCTTTTTTCTTTAAAGTATTCTGGCTCAAAAACCTCTTCTATTACTACCACTTTACCGTCTACGGGCGATACAACATTATTGTCGTTTAATATGGTGTTTCTTTTGGGATTTCTAAAAAATTGAAGTATTAAAAACAAGAAAATAAATAGCGTAAAAAATAATACGTACTTAAGCCATAGTGCTATTACAAATGTGTCTACCACAACTGCAGAAATAGCAATAAACAAAAACGTAATTGCTATAATTTTAAAACCTTCTTTATGAAACATAGTTTACAATTCTTAAAAACAAATAAATAAAAGGAGCTGCAAATATAATACTATCAAAACGATCTAATAAACCGCCATGACCAGGCATTATAACTCCGCTATCTTTAACGTTAGCTTGGCGTTTTATTTTTGATTCTATCAAATCTCCAAGCGTTCCTATAACACTTATAATAATACTTAATATTAGCCAATTAGTAAAAGTTAAATGGCTGTCTGTAAATTTAAATATAAAATAACTAGCAATGGTTGCAAAAAACAATCCTCCTAAGAATCCTTCGACAGTTTTTTTGGGTGAAATGCTAGGAAACAGTTTTTGTTTACCAAAATTTTTACCAACTAGATAAGCAAAAGTGTCATTAACCCAAACTAAAATAAAAGAGCCTAATATAAGAACTGGGTTAAATAGTTTTCCGTGTTTACCTATTAAAACTAAAAACACAAAACCACTTGCTAAATAAAAGGTGGTAATTATATATCTTTTTGAGCTAAATAAAGGTATTTTTTTTTCAGAGAATAAATCTTTAATCAGTAGTAATTGAACAAAAATAGTAATGACTTGAAGGATTTGAGTAGCTTCTACTAATCCTATATGAGAGTTCATAACAAACTGCCAATACCCGAAAATAAAATACATTATTGTAAAGATAATATATGGGTATAAGCTTTTAAGTTGTATAAGTTTACAAAACTCTGCCATACAAATTATACCAAACACGTAAAAAAGTATAACAAATGCGTGCTCGTTAAATAACGAAAGGATAAGCAAGGTTATATATAAAATTCCAGATAGACCTCTGGTTAATGTTTCGCTCATAAAACTATAAATCTTCTAACAACAGCAAATATAAGTTTTTTGTGCTGCTTCCGTAAGATAAAAAGTCTTTTTCCTCTTCTAGCTTAAAATGTTTAATCGTAGTGATGTTTGTTGGAAGTTTACTAGGGTTTTTGCTTTTAATTTCTCTTAACCCTTCACTAATTGTTGGTACTATTTGACTTGTAGTAGCAAAAACGATTACATTATTAGGAAATTCATTTAGTTTATTCTCTGCTAATTGATTAGAGCTAACTAATAAAGACCCATCATTTGCAATTAGGTTTTCGCAAGTGGTGATAAAGTAAGTACATTCAGATAAGTTTTGTCCAACGTTTAATTGAGCACTTTTAAATTTATCTTCAAGGTTTTTATCGTAGAAAAAAGCTTTATGATCTTCCCAGCTGTTTTCTATTATAATATTGTTGAGGTTATCGTACACTTCGTCTAACGAGTCGCAATACAAAAATTTACCACCATTTTTTTTAAAGTTTATAGTAAAACTTTCGTCAATTGGTAGCTCAACTTTTGGCATGTATTTGCCTCGTTCATTAGACTTTATGTCTTCCTTTTTCTTTTCAGATTTAGAACTAAATAACTTTCTAAAAAGACTCATTTACTTTGCTATAATCAATTTTCTTTTTTGAACTATATCAAATATAAAAAAACTTAGACTATCTAAAGAGATAATCTAAGTTTTTTGTGTTTAAATACTATAAATATGTTCTGTTTACTCTTCTTCTTCAGATTTTTGATCTGTAAGCTGAACTTCTTTCTTAAAGTTTCTTTCTCCAAATATCTTTTCTAAATTGTCTTTAAAAATCACTTCCTTTTCAAGTAAAACTTCTGCTAACTCGGTTAATTTATCTTTGTTTTCTTCAAGGAGGTTGACAGCTCTTTGGTATTGAGTCTCTATAATATCTGAAATTTCTTTATCAATTAGTTCTGCTGTTTGTTCACTATATGGTTTAGAGAATCCATATTCATTTTGACCAGATGAATCGTAGTAGGTTAAGTTTCCTACTTTATCACTTAAACCATAAACAGTAACCATTGCTCTAGCTTGTTTTGTGACTTTTTCTAAGTCACTTAAAGCTCCAGTAGATATTTTATCAAAAATAACTTTCTCTGCAGCACGACCACCAAGAGCGGCACACATTTCGTCTAGCATTTGCTCTGGTCTAACGATCAAACGTTCTTCTGGTAAATACCATGCAGCACCTAAAGATCTACCACGTGGTACAATTGTTACTTTTACCAACGGTGCAGCATGTTCTAGCATCCAACTAACAGTTGCGTGACCTGCTTCATGAAAAGCAATTGCACGTTTTTCTTCTGGTGTAACAATTTTATTTTTCTTTTCTAAACCACCAATAATTCTGTCTACAGCATCTAAAAAGTCTTGTTTTTCTACTGCCTTTTTATTGTTTCTAGCAGCAATTAAGGCTGCTTCATTACAAAGGTTAGCAATGTCTGCACCAGAAAAACCTGGTGTTTGTTTAGATAAAAAGTCAAGATCTAAACCTTCAGCTTTTTTTAGAGGTCTTAAGTGGACTTCAAATATTTCTTTACGCTCTCTAACGTCTGGAAGATCTACAAAAATTTGTCTGTCAAAACGTCCTGCACGCATTAAAGCTTTATCTAAGATGTCTGCACGGTTAGTTGCTGCAAGTACAATTACGTTAGTATTTGTTCCAAAACCATCCATTTCGGTTAGTAATTGGTTAAGTGTGTTTTCGCGCTCGTCATTACTTCCAGACATTGCGTTTTTGCCTCTTGCACGACCAATAGCATCAATCTCATCAATAAAAATAATTGACGGCGATTTTTCTTTAGCTTGCTTAAATAGGTCACGTACACGTGATGCACCAACACCAACAAACATTTCTACAAAGTCAGAACCAGAAAGCGAGAAAAAAGGGACTTGTGCTTCTCCTGCTACTGCTTTTGCAAGTAAAGTTTTACCTGTTCCTGGAGGACCAACTAATAATGCTCCTTTAGGAATTTTACCACCTAAGGATGTATATTTTTCTGGGTTTTTAAGGAAATCTACAATTTCTTGAACTTCTTCTTTTGCACCTTCTAAACCAGCAACATCTTTAAAGGATGTTTTTACATCTGTTTTTTCGTCAAATAGTTTTGCTTTAGATTTTCCTATGTTAAAGATCTGTCCGCCAGCTCCGCCACCACCACCAGAAGACATACGTCTCATGATGAAAATCCAAACTCCAATTAGTAAAATAAAAGGAAGTAAGCTAAATAATAATTCGCCCCAAGGATTAGTTTCGGTTTTATATTCAACAGATGTAGAAATGCTGTTGTTTGCTTTTATTTCTTTTAACTGATTTTCAAAATTTTGAAGATCACCAAATTCGAAAGTGTAATTTGGTATGTTATTAGAATCTCCAAATAATGCAGTTGGTATAGACTTTTTGTGTACTTCTTTTTCTTCTGCTTCTTTAGTTAAGTAAACTTTTGCTTCTCTTCTGTTAACAATATCTACTTTTTCTACGTCTCCATCTTTTAAATATTGAAAAAATTGTGCTGGAGATGTTTTATTTTCTCCGCTTAAAGCATCGCTTCCAAAAAAGTTTAAACCAATGAAGAATAAAAATAAACCTGCGTATATCCAGTAAGGATTAAACTTAGGTTTTTTTGGAGGTATTGTTTTTTTATTTTTATTGTTTGCCATGTATTGTTATTAATAATTTGTTTTTATAGCTGTTACTTTGGCATCTCCCCAAAGACTTTCTATATCATAATATTCTCTTATGTGTTTTTGAAATACGTGTACAACTACGTTAACATAGTCCATTAAAACCCATTCTGCATTGTCTTCGCCTTCTATATGCCAAGGTTTGTCTTGTAATGTTTTGCTTACTTTTTTTTGTATAGAATTAACTATGGCGTTAACTTGTGTATTTGATGTACCTTCACAGATAACAAAGTAATCACAAACAGTGTTTTCTATTTCTCTAAGATCGAGAATGTTAATTTCTTTTCCTTTTACATCTTCAATTCCACCTATAATTGAGGTTATAAGTAGATCTGCGTTAGATTCTTTTTTCGCCATTAATAAGATTTAATTTGTGCAAAGTTATTATTTTTAAGTTCTTTATACTTTAAAAAAATCATAAGATTTTATAATACGAAGATAACTATTTAATATGCGTATAATCAAACTTAATGCCATCGATTCTACAAATTTGTTTCTTCGAAGTTTATCTATCGATACCAATGTAGAAGATTTTACCGTAGTTGTAGCTAAACATCAAACTAAAGGTCGTGGTCAAATGGGGACTGTTTGGTCGTCTCAAGATGCTAAAAACCTCACTTTTAGTGTGTTTAAAAGGTTTGATAATTTAAAACTTGATCAACATTTTGTGATTAGTATGGTTGCTAGTTTGGCTGTAATTAATACACTAAAAAAACTAAACTTACCAAAATTAAGTGTCAAATGGCCTAACGACATTTTGTCAGCAAATAAAAAGATATGTGGTATTTTGATTGAAAACGTTATTAAACAAAATAATGTATCAGCTACAGTTGTTGGTATTGGTTTAAACGTAAATCAAGTTAATTTTTCTAATTTACCTCAAGCGTCTTCTTTATTAAATGTTACAGGTATATCTTATGATTTGGATGAATTACTTCAATCTATTTTAAAAGAGTTAGAAATCCTTTTTGATTTAGTTGAAAGTAATCACTTTAAAACTATTAAAACAACTTACGAGTCTTATTTGTTTAGAAAAGATAAACCTTCTACATTTAAAAATGAAGAAGGTTTATTTTCTGGTTTTATTAAAGGAGTTTCTAATGAAGGTCTTCTAGAAGTTTTATTAGAAGATAATATATTAAAAACGTTCGATTTAAAAACAATTAAGCTACTGTATTAATAGCATTAGGCATGTTGCTAGCCAATGTTTCTATAAACTTATTGATAGGTCCTTTAATCATCATAGCCATCATAGCATTAAACTGACCTTCAAAAATTAATTGCACTTCGCTAGTTGTTGCATCAATTTCAGAGATATTTCCTGTTAAAGAAAAGTCTATTTTACCACCAGCAGCACCTAAAACAATTTGATTAGGCGGTGTTGTTTCTTTCTTTTTAAGTACAATTTCTGGCATACCTTTTAAGGCAAACAAAAACTTATCGTTATCTAAAACTTCAAATTTGCTTATGTTTTCTGGCATAAGATTTTCAAAATTTTTTACATCGCTTAAAAAGTTAAACGTGTCTTGAGCAGATTTATTTACTGTAACTTTTGGAGATTCTAATTTCATAGTTTGTTTTGTATGTTAATCTATTTTTTTAACTTAATCAATTAACGTTCCAATCGCTTGGATTGGCATTCCATTTACTTAAAGTTTCAATTTCACTTTCAGAAATATAATTGGTTGCAGCTGCTTCTTGCAGTAAATGTTCGTAATTACTTAAGGTGTGTAAAGTAAGGTGTTCTTTTTCAAAATTTTCTTTAGAGATATTGAATCCGTAAGAAAAAATAGCAATCATACCTTTTACGTTTAATTTAGCTTCTTTTAAAGCTTTTACAGCATTTAAGCTACTTTTTCCTGTACTAATTAAGTCTTCAATAACCACTACGTTTTGACCACTTTCTACATAGCCTTCAATTTGGTTTTGTCTTCCATGTGATTTAGCTTCTGGTCTAACATAAATAAAAGGAACTCCTAAATACTCGGCAACTAGCATACCAATACCAATTGCGCCAGTAGCTACACCAGCAATTACGTCTGGTTTTCCGTAATGGTCTTCTAAGAATTTAGCCATTTCTTCTCTAATATAATTTCTAATAGGAGGAAAAGAAAGAACAACTCTATTGTCACAATAAATAGGAGATTTCCAACCAGATGCCCATGTAAATGGCTCTTTAGGTTGAAGTTTAATAGCATTAACTTGTAATAATGCTTTTGCGGTCTGTCTAGCGATGTGTTTGTCAATAATCATAAGGCAAAATTACATATTAAATTTTTTGAATTGAAAATAACTTTAAAATAAAATTTAGAATTCTATTAGTTTTATATTTTTACATCACTAAATCTAAATTAAGCCATGCAGTGCATATTTGTAAACAATAAGCCAATTTACCTAACAACAATAGTAGAAAAAGAAACAGATTTTAAAAATTTTTTATTAAAAGATGCAGACTTAAATGTTGTATTAAAGACATTAAGTAAGAAAAAAATAAACTCGGTTAGATTAATTGGATATTCTGAAGATAAATTGCTTAAAACTTTTAAAAAAAAATTGCCTAACGTAGTTGCTGGTGGCGGAAAAGTATATAATAAGAATGGCGAAATTTTGTTTATATATAGAAACGATAAATGGGATTTACCTAAAGGTAAAGCTGAAAAAAAAGAAACTATAGAAGACACTGCTATTAGAGAAGTTGAAGAAGAAACTGGTATTAAAAATTTAGAAATTATAGATAAACTTCCTACTACATATCACATATACAAACGCAACGGAAAACATAAGTTAAAAATAACACATTGGTACAAGATGAAATCTGATTTTAAAGGAAAATTGCATCCTCAACTAAATGAAGGTATTACAAAGGTAGAATGGTTAAAAGAAGAAGAAGAAGCTTATAAAGCTTTAGAAAACTCTTATGCTAATATAAAATTGCTGTTTTAAATACCGATTATTTAGTTGGTCTTTGTTGGTTAAGCTCGTTTTGACTGATTTTTCATGATTTACACCTGGTTTATGTGTATTTAAAAGATGTTTTTGAGCATTTAAACTTATAAAAAATGCTTTAATCCGTTAATAGATTTTTGTTGCTTTTAACCTATTAATTTTCTGTAAGAGATTTCGGAAATCTAAATTTACTCATAATTATGTAAATACTATAAACCAACAAATTATGAGTAAAAAATTACTTAATCCATTAACTAAAAAGTTATTTTTAGTTTCCCTTTTCTCCCTTTTTATTTCAATAACAGCTTTTGCAAATGACGATACATGGTGTGGTCATATTGATGGCTTTAAATTTAAAAGCGGAAATAGTTCTGTGATGATTAATAATTACGGGACTTAAAGTATTAATGAACTACCAAATAACTTTTATATACAGTTAATTGTTGGTGGTTACTCACAAAGTGCAAAGTTTTATTTACAAAACTTAAGCACAGGAGCTACTTACAATCTTACAGAAAATTATGAGCCTTATACCTTTCCTGGAGGCGGAAGTGCTTGGAATTATGGTACAGGTGTATTTAAACTTAAGGCTAAACTTTACAAATATAATTATTGTGGCGGATGGACTTGTGATACAGAAACTGTACAATTTACAATAACAAACGCTTCTTCTTGTGGACAAGTAGATGGCTTTACGTTTACAAACGGAGTTACATCTACAGATATTATAAATGGAAACTCATACGAAGTTAGTGATTTACCAACAAACTTTTTTGTAGAGTCTCTTGTTACAGGTAATTCTGAAAGTGTTAAACTAATACTTAAAAATTTAGATACAAATCAAACCTTTTATGTAGGAGAAAACTATGAGCCGTACACAATACCAGGTGGTGGATCTGTTTGGAATTACGGTTACGGTAATTTTAAGTTAACATCTAAGGTTTATATTTATGACTATTGTCAATCTACTGTATGTGATCAAGAATCTATTTATTTTACCTTAAACAATACAGTATCTTGTGGAGAACTTACTGCTTTAAATTTTACAAATGGAGATGAATCTGTAGCGTTAAATGATGGTCAATCTTATAACATACAAGATTTGCCTACAAACTTTTATATAGATTCTGCTATAGAAGGAGAGGTAAGTAAAGTAAAATATTATGTAACTAATTTAGATACCAACACAACAACTGGTATTACAGAAAGTGTAGCGCCTTACACTTATCCAAGTACGGGAAGCTCTTGGAATTTAGGTACAGGAAACTTTAAAATAACTGCAAAACTATATACTACAACAATTAGTTATTATGGTAATAATTGTGGTAGTAGTAGTCAAACAATGGTGTTTTGTGATAAATATACTTACACATTTACACTTACAGACTCAGCTGTTTGCGGAAGTATAGATGGTTTTGCATTTACAGATGGTGTAAACTCTAATAATATAGTAGATGGTCAATCTTATTATATTGAAGATATACCAACAGATTTTTACATAAATACTTTAACTAACGGAGAAGTAGAAAATGTGCAATTAGAGGTTACTAATCTTGATACAAATCAAACATTTTCAATAACTGAAAGTGTTACTCCATATACTTATCCAGCTGGTGCAGCTTCGTGGAATTTAGGTCTAGGTAATTTTCAATTAACCGCAAAGCTTTACTCTCAAGGAGCAAGTAGTTATTCTAATAACAATAACAATTGTGGCGATAATAATGATAACTCTTTAATTTTATGTGAAGAACAAACTATACAATTTACATTATTAGAGCAAGCTTGTGAAGTTTTAGCAGGTACAGGAATTCCTAGTTTGGATGTTATTGTAATACCTTTAGGAAATACTTTTAATATTAATATAACACCTAACGATGATAATATAGTTCCTTCTGGTTATAACTTAGGTACAGTTTTAGCGTCAATAGATAATCAAATCATATATTCAGTTAGTGACGATTTAACGTTAACGCTTCCTTATTTAAATGGACCATACAATGTACACATGTTTGTATATGATCCTTTAACATTTGATATATCAAGTATTAATTTAGGAACAGACACGATAGCTGATCTTCAAAATGTAATTAATAGCAATAATATTTGTGCAGATATAGCTAATACTGGATCACAAATTGTAATTATTCCTGGAGGAGTAGATCAAAGAGCAGCACAAACAGAAACAGAAGATAAATCTAAAAAAGACCAAGTTAATAACTCAACTAACAGTGCACTGCAGCAATTAGTTGTAGCAAAAGTAGAAGAGGAAGAGGCATTGACCAACGCTGTTAAACTTTATCCAAATCCTGTTGTTGATTATTTAACAGTAGATTTAGTTTTTAACGAAGGTGAAATTTTTGAATTTACAATTACAGATTTAAGAGGAAAACAAGTTATGAAAGGTAATGTTGCTAATAAAGCAAATACTATAAATTTAAATCAATTGGTTAATGGATTGTATATTATCAAACTAAAATCTGGGTTTAGAACAATATCTAAGAAAATAGTAGTAAGAAAATAAGATTCAATTTAGATTACTAATTAAAAAGCCGCTACATTTTGTAGCGGCTTTTTTTAATTTAAAATCCTGTAAATAGGATACTGTAAATGTGCATTTTCGTAATTAGGACTGTGTTTGTGTATCCAGTCTAATTGCGTATACCAATTATTAGCAAAGCTTTCGTTTTTAGATTTAATAGAATCAAATTGGCGCTTAATCTCTGGGTTTTGGTTTAAAAATTCTAACGCTTTATCTTCCCAAACATAAGGAGAAAAACCTTCTTTTTGCTGAAGGATAGTGTCAAAAAAGTTCCAATTAAAAAATGAATCTGGCGCAGAAGGTTCTAAGGTTTCAATTAAATACCTCATTCCATATTGATTTGTTTCAACTAAAAGATCTCCTTTTTTAAAAGTAATATCTTTTATGCTAGATGTAACGGTTGTGTTGTAATGTTGGTAATGTCCTTCGTATGGTGATTGTCGTGTATTAAATTTTTCAATTTTATAACTTTCAACAGAAATAATACTATCATTTTGTAAAGGTTTCATTTCAATATTATTCATTTTTAAGCGCTCTAAAATTGGCCACCAACCTTTAGGGATGATGTATGCTTTAGGTATTTTTACTTTTGTAGTTGGTTTAAAATAATTCATGTAAGTAATATCCTTTGTAAAAGGTAGATTACGGTCATATTTTAAACGTTGTAAACCAGTAACTTTACTAGTAATCATTTTGCCTTCATAACCTTTAAAATTTAGTGTAGTTTGTTTTGTTGTGTCTGTTTTCCAATCTAAAGGATATAGATTATTAGTGTAAGTTTTATTAAAAGCTTCTTTTCTTAGTTTTTTTATGTTTTTTGCTTCTGTGTTTACAATTTCAATTATGGTTTTCATTAACTCGTAAGTACCTTCTACACGTGGTCTGTAAGGCTTTAACATATGGGTTTCGACCATCATACCTAAGGTGTTAAAAAGTGTAGTGTATCCTGTTGAGTATCTTGGGTAATCCATAAATTGAGAAAAGCCTTTTTCTGGTACGCTATTAAATACATTAACGTATGGAGTAATATCCCAATTTTTTTTAGCAAGTCTCTGCTCTAATTCTGGTTGAATAGTATTGTGTAGATACTTGCCTAACTCTCCATCTAATTTGTTGTGTTGTGTAAATAAATGAGTAAGTGTATATTGGTAGTCTGCACCATTACTAACATGATTGTCAATAAAAATATCAGGTTTTACCAAATGAAAAATTTTAGCAAAAGCTTTTGCATTTTTACTATCTGCTTTTATAAAATCTCTATTTAAATCAAAATTACGAGCATTACCTCTAAAACCATATTCTTCTGGTCCGTTTTGGTTGGTTCTTGTAGTGCTGTTTCTGTTTAAGCTACCTCCAATGTTGTAAATAGGTATTGTTGCTAATACCACATTTTTAGGCATCTTTATTTTATCTTGTACAAGATCTCTAAATAAAAGCATGGTAGCATCAATACCATCAGATTCTCCTGGATGTATACCATTATTGATTAAAATGATACGCTTGTCTTTTTTTATACTTTCAAAATTAAAATTACTATCAGGATTTAATGTAACAAGGTGTAATGGTTCTCCGCTATCAGTTTCACCAATTGCTTGAATATGGACTTTTGAGTAACTATCGGCTAATTGTTTATAAAACTCAATAACTTCGTTGTAAGTCGGAGTTTTAGTTCCATTAGAGGTTTCAAAAACAGTAGTAAAATTTGGTGTTTTATCTTCTTCACAAGAAAAATAAATAAAACCAACTAAAAAAAGCAGAGCGATTTTTTTCATAAAAGCGATTATTTAAATCTAATTACTACAAATATAATATATAGGCTTGTGTTTTTTGTAATTAGATGTACTTTTGCAAGCTTAAAAGCCAAGACAATGACAGAGTTTATTAGAAAAATAGTTCCTAATGCTAAAGATGATGTATTAGCAGGTATTACAGTTTCTTTAGCAATGATACCAGAAGTAGTTGCATTTGCTTTTGTTGCACAAATAGATCCGTTAATGGCACTATCTGGTGCATTTATTATAGGTTTAATTACTGCAATTTTTGGTGGTAGACCAGGATTAATTTCTGGTGCAGCAGGTGCTGTAGCTGTAATATTTGTATCTATGATTGCAGAAGGACACACTAAAGGAATGTTAATGGATACGCCTATAGAAAATATGGGTTTTTTCTACCTTATGGCTTGTGTCGTCTTAATGGGTTTAATACAAATTTTTGCAGGCGTTTTTAAACTAGGAAAATTTGTTAGACTAATACCTCATCCTGTTATGATGGGATTTGTAAACGGACTTTCTATCGTCATTTTTATAGCTCAAGTGAAAATGTTTAGCCATAAGAGTTTACAAGTTTCTGATGAAGGTGTTAAACGTTATGTTAGCACTTTTATGGATGGAACAGAATTGTATACTATGATAGCTTTAGTGTTATTAACTATGGGAATTATTTGGTCACTTCCAAAGCTTACTAAAAAATTACCAGCTGCATTAACAGCAATAATTGTAACTAGCTTAATAGTAATTGGTTTTAATATTGATGTACCAACTGTTGGTTCTTATATAATTGAAGGTGGCGGAACTGGATTAAAAGGAGAATTTCCGACTCCAAATATGGAGTTGTGGGAAAAATTACCATTCAATCTAGATACATTAAAATTTATAGCATTACCTGCATTTTTAGCAGCTTCTGTTGGATTAATAGAAACTTTAATGACTATGAATCTTGTAGACGAATTAACTGAAACTAGAGGTAATGGTAATAGAGAGTGTATTGCACAAGGCGCAGGAAATATAGTTTCTGGTTTATTTGGAGCAACTGGTGGTTGCGGTATGATTGGTCAAACTGTTATCAATATTAATTCAGGAGGTAGAGGAAGATTATCTGGTATAATGATGGCGCTTACATTATTGTCATTTGTTCTATTTGCAGATAAGTTAATAGAAATGGTGCCAATTGCAGCATTAGTTGGTGTCATGTTTATGATGGTTATCGAAACATTTGCATGGTCAAGTTTTAGAATATTAAAGAAAATACCTAAATCTGATGCTTTTGTTTTAATCACTGTGTCTTTAGTAACTGTTTTTGTAGATCTAGCAGTAGCAGTATTTGTTGGTGTAATCATTTCGGCATTAGCTTTTGCTTGGGAAAACGCAAAGCGAATTAGAGCTAGAAAAAGAATGAAAGCCGACGGAACTAAAGTTTACGAAATTTGGGGACCATTATTTTTTGGAAGTATCTCTGCATTTAATGAAAAATTTGACGTGAAAAATGATCCTGATAAAGTTGAAATTGACTTTGTAGAGTCAAGAATTAGTGACCATTCTGCTTTAGAAGCTATTTTTAATTTAGTTGAAAAGTACGAAGCAGAAGGCAAACAAATTAGATTAAAACACCTTAGTGAAGATTGTAAAATATTGATGTATAAGGCAAGTCCAAAATTTAGAGAAGTTGTAGTCGAAGCTATTGATGATCCAAGATATCATTTAGCAGAAGATCCAGAGAAATTTCCTAAACCTTTATCAGAATATAAGTTTTAGGATATAAATACTTAAAGTTTTAAGTGTCTAAAGTATTTAAAGTTCTTTTAGTGCCACTTTTTCAACTTAGGTCATCCGTCATCCGTCATCCAACTTCTAACGTCAACTATTTTACTCGTACACTTTTAGGTACTAGTTTAGTATAATCTCCGTTATTTTTAATGACATCTCTAACAATAGAAGACGATATAAAACTTGTTCTAGCTGCAGTTAGTAAGAATACAGTTTCTATCGTAGAAAGTTTACGATTTGTATGGGCAATTGCTTTTTCAAATTCAAAATCTGCTGGATTACGTAAGCCACGTAAGATAAAATCGGCATCAATCTCTTTGCAAAAATCAACTGTAAGTCCTTTATAAGTAACTACTTTTATTTTGGGTTCGTCTTTAAAAGCCTCTTCAATAAATTGTTTTCGTTCCTCTAAAGAAAACATATATTTTTTTGAAGAGTTTACACCAATAGCAACAACTACTTCATCAAATAACTTAATACCACGTTTGATAATATCGTAATGTCCATTAGTTATTGGATCAAACGACCCAGGAAAAAGTGCGCGTCTCATATTTTTTTTGAATCAAGATTATTTGATACAGGAAACAAGATAATCAATTATCTAGTTTATCAATAAAGTTGGATATTTTTTGTTGAATTTTTTTAATTCTATTTTCAAAATCATCAAATTTTTCTTCAGTGATAAAATTAAGATTTTTACAAATAATTATTTGTGTTTCCCATTCGTAAGCAGAGCCTAAACTATCTTCAAGATATTTGATAAAATGTTTATTACTTCGTTTACTTGTGCCTTCTGCTATATTTGAGGCAATAGAAACACAACTTCTATTTAATTGACTAATTAATCCAAACTTTTCATCTTTAGGAAGTGTAGTTGTGAAGTTATAATTATCAGTTATAAGATTAATGCTTTCTTGCCAAATCTGTAAATTCTTAAAATTATGCCTTCTCATATTCGTGATTCGTGTTTCTATATTTCCTGTTTCAATTTAAAGTAAAGCTTCTTCAATAGCATTAGTAAACAACTCTTGTAAACTAATACCTGCAGCAGCAGCTTGTTGAGGTAAAATACTTTCGTTAGTTAATCCAGGTACTGTATTTACTTCTAATAGATGCGGTTGATTGTTTTTAAATATAAATTCACTTCTAGAAAAACCTTTCATTTTTAAAACCTCATAAACCTTCTTAGCGGTTTTCGTAACAATTTCTTCTTGTTCTTTTGTAATTCTAGCAGGTGTAATTTCTTGAGATTTGCCTAAGTATTTGGCTTCGTAATCAAAAAAGTCATTTTCGCTAACAATTTCGGTTATTGGTAAGACTTTGGTGTCTCCTTTATAGGTAATAACACCAACCGATACTTCGGTTCCATCTAAAAAAGATTCGATAATAATTTCGTCATCTTCTTTAAAAGCAACCTCAATTGCGTTTTGTAAATCCTCTTTTTTATGCACTTTGGTAATTCCAAAGCTACTACCAGCTTTGTTAGCCTTTACAAAACAAGGTAAGCCAACTTTACTAATAATTTCGTCTTCATTAACAGTATCACCAGCATTTAAAAAATAGCTTTCTGCAGTTAAAATTCCGTAAGGTTTTAAAATACTTAAACAATCACGTTTATTAAAAGTTATCGCAGCTTGGTACATACCGCAACTAGTGTGCTTAATGTCTAGTAAGTTAAAATAACCTTGCATAAAGCCATCTTCTCCGGGACTACCATGTATAGCGTTAAAAACACAATCAAACGTGATTTTTGTATTGTCTTTAGTGAAAGAAAAGTCGTTTTTATCAATTGGATATTCCTTGTCATCTTCATCTACAAAAACCCATTTGTCTTTAAAAATATGAATGCGATACGCATTAAACTTTTCTTTATCAAGCGTGTTGTAAACTACGTTTCCGCTTTTTATTGAGATTTGATATTCGCTAGAATATCCGCCCATAATAATGGCTATGTTTTTTTTCATTTAGTCTAAATTATATCGAAATACTCTAAGGTTTTCAATAATCCTAAAAAATATTCGTTGTGTAAAAATATCATTTATTTTAATCCGAAGGAAAACCTTTTTGTTTTTATATATTTGTCTACATAAATTTTACTAAATGAGTTTTATTGGTTTTATAAAAAGTAAAGAATTTTTAAAGCAAATTGTAATTGCTATTGTAGCAGTTGTAGTAATTGTTTTTTTGTTGCTTAAATGGTTAAACATGACCACAAATCACGGTACATTTGAGACTGTACCTGACTTAACAGGAAAATCTATTGAGGTCGCTAAAATAGAATTAGAACAAAATAATTTGGTAATGCAAATTCAAGACTCTGCTAATTTTAATCCAAACTACCCAAAATTTGCAGTTATAGAACAAGACCCAAAACCAAATGCTCAAGTTAAAGAAAACCGTAAAATTTACATTACCTTAAATCCTTCTGGGTATCGTAAAGTAGCTGTTCCAGATTTGCGCCAGCGTACATTTAGACAAGCGCAACCAACTTTAGAAGCTTTAGGTTTTAAAGTAGGAAAGAAAACCTATATAGACAATATTGCTAAAGATATGGTTTTAGGTATGCGTTATAAAGGAGACGTTTTAGAACCAGGAACAAAATTGCCAAAAACAGCTTCAATAGATTTAGTTTTAGGAAACGGAAATCGACCAAACAGCAATTAATCTATGGACGATTACACACCAGAATTACCAGAAGAAGATAACGACGATCTTTACGAGCATTATTCGTTTACCGCAGATAAAGGACAATCGCCTTTACGTATTGATAAATGGTTAATGAATAAAGTGGAAAACGCTACCCGAAACAAGATACAAGATGCCGCAAAAAACGGAAGCATCTTTGTAAATGGCACACCAGTAAAATCCAATTACAAGGTAAAACCAAATGATCAGGTACGCGTATTATTTCAACATCCGCCACATGAAAACTTATTGGTTGCAGAAGATATACCATTAGACATCGTTTATGAAGATGATCAATTATTAGTCGTTAACAAACCAGCAGGCATGGTTGTACATCCAGGACATGGTAATTATTCCGGAACATTAATTAACGCACTAATTTTTCATTTTGATAATTTACCAAACAATTCAAGCGAAAGACCAGGATTAGTACATCGTATAGATAAAGATACATCAGGATTGTTAGTGGTTGCAAAAACCGAACATGCTATGGCGCATCTTACTGCTCAATTTAAAGCCAAAACTAGCGAGCGTGAGTATGTTGCAATAGTTTGGGGAAACATAGAAGAAGACCAAGGTACAATAGAAGGTAACATAGGAAGACATCCAAAAAACCGATTACAAAATACCGTATTCTTGGACGATGAAGCCGATAAAGGAAAACCAGCAGTAACGCACTACAAAGTTTTAGAGCGATTAGGTTATGTTACACTAGTAAGCTGCAAATTAGAAACCGGACGTACGCACCAAATACGCGTACACATGAAGCATATAGGGCATACCTTATTTAATGACGAGCGTTACGGCGGAAACCTAATCTTAAAAGGCACAACCTTTACCAAATACAAACAATTTGTAGAGAACTGTTTTAAAGTATTACCACGTCAAGCCTTACATGCCAAAACCTTAGGATTTATGCATCCAACAAAAAACGAATTTATGAGTTTTGACACGCCAATACCACAAGACATGCAAGATTGTATAGAAAAATGGAAAGGTTACTCCAAACACATAGAAAATAATTAGGGCGTTACCACAAGGGTCGCGCTATTCACTATATCTTTTTTTGCAAATGATTAAAGCTTAACCCTAAAGTAAAAGCAGCAAAAAAAGGATGTCGTTACTATCGCTAACGCGCTTACTCAAACCCAATAATAAAACAGAATAGACCTATTTAAAATTACTATCTATTCAGCTTTTATAACGCAGTAACAATTTGTAATTTAGTATCAGAAAAAGATAGATTTATGAAACTAGTATTATCACCAGCAAAGTCATTAGATTTTGAAACCCAATTACCAACAAATAAAACCACTCAGCCACAATTTTTAGAGCAATCTTTAAAGTTAAATAAAGCACTAAAAGCAAAAAGCCCAAAGTCTTTATCAAAGCTATTGAGTATAAGTGATAAGTTAGCAGATTTAAATTACCAACGTAAT
This sequence comes from Mesoflavibacter sp. CH_XMU1422-2, assembly GCF_037029245.1. Taxonomy (NCBI): domain Bacteria; kingdom Pseudomonadati; phylum Bacteroidota; class Flavobacteriia; order Flavobacteriales; family Flavobacteriaceae; genus Mesoflavibacter; species Mesoflavibacter sp. CH_XMU1422-2. The sequence continues at coordinate 64,326 of NZ_JAYMEE010000059.1, forward strand.
CAAGAGTTTTCAGTTCCTTTTACAAAAGATAACGCTAGACCAGCAATGTATGCTTTTAATGGTGATGTTTACAAAGGATTAGATGCTTATACAATACCAAAGGACAAGATAGATTTAGCACAAAATACCATCAGAATCTTATCTGGGCTTTACGGAGTTTTAAAACCATTAGATTTAATGCAACCTTACCGTTTAGAAATGGGAACTAAATTAAAAGTAGGAAGCAAAAAAGATTTATATGAATTCTGGAAAAAAGACATCGTAACTGCTTTAAATGAAGAGTTAGAAGATGACGAATTGTTTATTAATTTAGCCTCAAACGAATATTTTAAAGCAATAGATAAAAAGGCATTAAAAGTACCAGTAATAGATATTACGTTTAAAGAATTTAAGAACGGTAAGCTTAAAATAATTTCATTTTTTGCTAAAGAAGCACGTGGTTTAATGGCTAGATATATTATTGATACAAATGCAAAAACTTTAGACGATTTAAAGAAGTTTAATTACGATAACTATCAATTTGATGGAAAACTCTCAGAAGAAAATCACTTGGTCTTTACAAGATAACAAACGTACAGAACAAGAACGCAACGTTTTTAAACCAACAGGTAAGCCTGCAAAAAGTAAGAATGTAACTTATTTATTTTGGGCAGTTATTATAATGCTTGCAATTAGTTATTTATTACCATTTTTATACGAAGATAAAGTGGAAGTTTGCCTAACAGATTCCTTCTGTTTTAACTCTCAAGACAATATATTTTTATACGGTTTGTACGTTTTTTTTAATATAGCAATGCTACTATTAGCCGTTTTTGGGGCTTATATTATAGGTAAAAAGTTAGGCGAAAAATTTAAAATTTAAGCTTTTGCTTTTTTGTCTACATTAATTTTAGTTTCAGGTCTTACACGTTTTTTTATTCTTGGTCGTCTAACACCAAAGGTGCCTCTGTGTATTTTACCGCGTTTAGATTTTTTATCTCCTTTTCCCATAATTTAATTGTATTTTTCTACTCTTAACATACAAAAAATATAAAAGAATAACAAGATTATTAAGTGTTTAAACACCATCATCCATATCAGCCGTTCATTAAGAAAGATACTAAAAAGCTGATTGTAGGAACATTACCGCCGCCAAGATTTAGTACAGGAGATTTGCTAGTAAAAGATGTAGATTTTTGTTACGGTAGTTATTATAACTCGCTTTGGTTGTATATTGATAAAATTCACGATTTAAATTTACGATTTGATAATTCTCAAGAAGCTATAGACCAACGAAAAGACTTTTTAATAAAGCACAAAATAGGCGTTTGTGATATCGTTGAAAGTTGCGAACGTGAAAAAATAGATGCTTCGGATTTAGGAATGTCTAATGTTAAATTAAGAGATGTTATAGATTGCCTTATACAATTTCCAAATATAGAAACTATACTTTTTACTGGTGGTAATAGTAAAAATGGACCAGAGTATTTTTTCAGAAGACATATAAAAGAATACAAAATAAAATTAGAACTAGTCTCTAATGAAATACCCAGGATTCATCAATTTAAAATACCAATTGATTCAGAAAATAGAATAATAAAAACCGTATCGCTAACATCATCTTCAGGTAGTGCTAACCGTGCAATAGGTAGTAATCCATTGTATAAACAACTAAAAGCTAAAAACCCAAAATTCAACACTTTTGATTTTAGAGTGATGCAGTATCAAGAGTTTTTTTAGGTCTATCTAAATAAATATACTATTTTAGAAGTCTATCTAAACCTATTACTTATTATGAAAAAATCTATTTTTCTTCTATTGTTAAGTGTTTTATTTATTAGTTTTTCTACAAAAGCACAAACAGATTCCAGTGTTTCTGATGCTGAAAAATTTGGTGATTTAATGTGTGATTGCATAAATACTTTGATGGACGATATGCATCTTGAAATTAAGCGTATGATTATAAATTCAGAAGTATTAGGAAGTGAAGAAGCTCAAAAGAGATTTGCAACCTACATCGAAGAGCATCCAGAAGAGTCTGAAAAAATAATGAGTGATGCCAAAAAACTTCAAAATTTTGATCAGTCTATTGCTGATATTGAAGTTTGCAATGAACTTAATGAGTTTACTAAAAAAGGTAATTTTAAAGAAAATGAAGCCGAATTGGAGAAAGAAGTAGAAGACTTTTTAGAAAACAAATCAAAATGTGTTTATGCTTTCATTTTCTATTCTATGGGTAAAAAATAAGATTGCTTTTAAACACAAAGATTTACTAATAAAAGTGTAAAGCCATTTATTAGCCGTACATTCGCAGCTAATTAAAGAGATATCCTAATTAAATAGTGTTTATCTCACAAACATTATTTATGTCATTTCAATCTTTAGGGCTATCCGAAGCCATACTAAAAGCAATTAGTAAAAAAGGATACACTACACCAAGTCCAATACAATCAAAAGCAATACCGCCAATATTACAAGGTGATGATGTTTTGGCTTCGGCACAAACAGGAACAGGTAAAACAGCAGGATTTACATTGCCGTTATTACATATTCTATCAGAAAATCCTAAAAAGAAATTTAGACCAATTCGTGCGTTAATTTTAACACCAACCAGAGAGCTTGCAGCTCAAGTCTATACCAATGTAAAGGAATATAGCGAGTTTTTAAATTTGCGTAGTGCAGTAATTTTTGGTGGAGTCAACCAAAAACCACAAATAGCCACAATTAGAAAAGGTGTAGACGTTTTGGTAGCAACACCAGGACGATTACTGGATCTAATTAATCAAAATGAATTGTCTATAAAACGTGTAGAAATTTTTGTTCTAGATGAAGCGGATCGCATGTTAGATATGGGTTTTTTAAGAGATATTGAACGTGTCATGAAATTTATGCCAGATAAACGTCAAAACCTGATGTTTTCGGCAACATTTTCTAAAGACATTAAAAAACTGGCTAACGGAATTTTAAACAATCCTATTCAAGTTGAAGCAACTCCAGAAAATACAACTGTAGAGGCTATTTCGCAAAAAGTATATCGTGTTGCAAAAGGTAAAAAAACAGGCTTGGTTATCAAACTAATTAAAGATGGAAACTGGAAGCAAGTTTTAGTATTTACAAGAACCAAACATGGCGCCAATAAATTGTGTAAAAAAATGGATCAAGTTGGTATAAAAGCAGCAGCAATCCACGGAAATAAAAGTCAAGGCGCGCGTACCAAAGCTTTAGAAGGCTTTAAAAGCGGAAGTATTAATGTGCTTGTTGCAACAGATATTGCTGCGCGTGGTTTAGATATACCGTTATTACCACATGTAATAAATTTTGAAATCCCTAATATTTCAGAAGATTACGTACACCGTATTGGACGTACAGGTAGAGCAGGAGCAGATGGGCAAGCTATTAGCCTAGTAAGTGCAGACGAAACTACATTTTTAAAAGATATAGAAAAATTAATAGGCGAAAAGTTACCAGTCGAGATTTTAGAAGGTTTTGAGCCAGATCCAAATGCGTCTACTGCTCCGATTAGACCAGGACAAAATAGAAGATCAAAAAGCAATAATTCTAATAAGCCTAAAGGCGAAAGAAAAAGCACAACTTCAAACTCAGGAAGAAGACAAAGAAATCGTAATAAAAACAGAAATTCTAATAGAAAAAATAACAACTAAATGACACCTGTTTTAAAAGAAAAGATTATTAAAGTTTGTGACCAGAAAATTAAAACAAAAGGTGAAAATGTTGGTGTTTCATTTTATGCGTTTTTTAAAAATAAAAATGATAATCCAGAATTGTTGATGGAAGCAGCTACTTGGTGGATTAAAATTCATAAATTAGATCATTTTGAAAAAGCTATAAAAATAAAAGGGTTAGTAGAAAATATCTAATGGAAAATCAACCTAATAATCCACTACACGGTATAAAACTAGAAAAAATTGTAACCGACTTACAAGCACATTATGGTTGGGAATACATGGGACATGTTATTAAGATCAATTGCTTTATTAGCAATCCTTCAATTAAATCTAGTTTAAAGTTTTTGCGTCGTACACCTTGGGCAAGAGCAAAAGTAGAAGCGATGTATTTAAATTATTTGAAGCATAATAATCCTAAATAAATACAAGCAAGAAATTGGTAATTATAAAATAGCTGTTGTAAAAACGTTATTTACTAAAACGCTTAGAAAAGATTATTTTTAGTTAAGTTTTTGTCTAGCTTTTTGCTTTTTTTAGCTAAATAACGACGTAAGACACCACCTTTTACATTGTTTACATCAAACTCTACAATAAACGCTTCTTTATCAATACTAGTAACTATTCGATACATTTTTTTTATATCTATACGGTTTATAATGGTATGTATAATATCAAAATCTTCAGTTTTGCCTTTACTGCCAAATCCTTTTTGACCTTTATAAATAGTCATTCCTGCTCCTAGTTCATTAATGATTGCAACTTTTATTTTCTCATAATGGGTTGATACAATGGTAACACCAATAAAATCTTCAAAACCTTCAATAACCAAATCTGTAACTTTTGCAGTGACAATGTAGGTTAGAATAGAGTACATCGCAATTTCTTTAGAAATTACAAAAGCAGTAATAGAAAATAAGATAATATTAAAAACAAGAATAACTTTTCCTATACTAATGCCAAACCTATCATTAATAAATATGCCTAAAATTTCTGATCCATCAAGTACAGCACCATTTCTAATTGCAATACCAATACCTGCGCCAAGAAACAAACCGCCAAATATGGAAATTAAAAATTTATCTTCTGTGATAATTTCAAAGTTTTCAAAGTGAATAAAAAGAGCTAATCCAATAATGCTAATAATAGATTTTAAAATAATTCTTTTAGACACAGTAAAATACCCTATAATTAAAAACGGAATACTAAAAACAATCAATAATATAGAGATATTAATGTTTATTAGTTTATTAATTAATAAAGCTATACCAGTTACGCCACCATCCATAAATCCGTTTGGTAATAAAAATGCTTTTAAGCCAATACTAGCAAGAACAATACCCAATAGGATTTGAAAATATTCTGAAAAAAAATTAAAAACATTAGAGGTTTTAGGTATCATATTTTAATGGTTTAACTGTCTTAATCCTTCATAAACTACAATACTAACAGCATTAGCAATATTTAGACTTCTAATATGTTGGCTATGAAGTGGTATTTTATATAAATTATTAGCTTCTTTTTCTATTAAAGATTTAGGTAAACCAACCGATTCTTTTCCGAAGACCAAAAACAAATCCTCTTCAAATGGGATATCCCAATGGGTTTTCTTTCCGTGTGCAGATAAAAAAGCCATGTTTTTGTTTTTGTTTTTAGAGAAAAAATCATCTATGTTATCATAATAAATAACATCTAAGTGCTGCCAATAATCTAAACCAGCACGTTTTAAACGTTTGTCTGTAAGTTCAAAACCAAAGGGTTTGACCAAGTGTAATTTACTACCAGATCCTAACGCTAATCTACCAATGTTTCCTGTGTTATTTGGTATTTCAGGTTCTATTAAAACAATATTAAGCGACATTCTTTTTATTGATTTTTAAGATGAAAATTCTAATTAAAAGTACCCAAGGAAATCCATGTAATACAACGTCAAACCAATCCATCAGCAGCATGCCATTTGCACCACCAGCAATCCATTTTAGTTTTCCCCAAAGATGAGGCTCAGGAAAAAAAGGAGCTAAACCAAGCGTTAAGCAGAGTAGTATTATTAAACGAAAATCATTAAGTAATTTCATAAAAAAAAGCCTATTCTATCTTTTAAGAATAGGCTTTAAATATAAATATTTACAGATTAACTGTTTGTTTTATTTTGCTGATTTTTGATTGTTTTTTCATCAATATCAAAATCGTTTGTTTCCAACTTTGTGTTTCCTGTCGGATTAGTTGGATTGGTTTGTTCTTTTGTTCGTTTTAATTTTCTGTCGGCTATAATTCCCATAATTTTTCTTTTTTTTGTTCAATTATAATTTAAGAAAAACAATGAGAAATTTTCATAAATCGTTGTTAAACAATTCTTTTAAGATGTTAATAAAAAAGCCTGCATAACTTATGCAGGCTTTTTTATGATTTAGAAATATTTTAGTCATTTACTTGACCAATCTCATTAATTTCTTCAGAGTTTGGAGCTTTAGGATCTGGACCATATTGATTAGGACCTTTATCTCCTTCTGTAACAAAAAGAATTAATAACCAAATCCCACCAATTAATGGTATTAAACTAATTAGATAAAACCATCCGCTTTTTCCAACATCATGTAATCGTCTTACAGCTACAGCTAAACTAGGGATAAACACTGCTAAAACATAGATAAGGTATAAAAACATAAAACCAGGAGCTTCTAATAGACCTGATAGTACACCAGAAACTAAAGCAATAGCTACTATAAATAAAAAATTAAATAAGACAAACATCCAATACTCTTGACGTCTTGCTCTTCCTTCAAAATTTGCGTAATTATCTCTTACGACTTTTAAATACCATTCCATAATGAAATATTTTAATTGGTTAGTGATTAATAACCAAATATATGTTTTATTTTCTTACAGAGCTGATGAAGTTTTCTATTTTGTTAACACCGTTATTTGATAAATGTTTTATAAACGCACTTCCAATAATAGCTCCTTTAGCATAAGTTGTGGCTTGAGTAAAAGTATCGTTGTTATTAATTCCGAAACCAACGATTTGCGGATTGTTAAGTTGCATATCTGCAATGCGCTTAAAATAATTGGTTTGCGTATCACCAAAACCTTTACTGCTTCCTGTAACACTCGCGCTACTAACCATATAAATAAATCCGTTTGAAATAGAATCTATAAATTTAATACGCTCTTTTGAGGTTTGAGGTGTAATTAAAAATACATTTATTAATCCGTACTTTTCAAAAGTACTTTTGTATTGTTCGTTATACACATCTACTGGCAAATCAGGAATTATTAATCCATCTATACCAATTTCTTGACATTTTTTACAAAAAGCCTCAACACCATATTGCAACATCGGATTAAAATACCCCATGATAATTAATGGAATAGAAACGGTATTTCTTACATCTTTTAATTGCTTAAAAAGCACTTCTGTAGTCATTCCATTTTTTAGAGCTTCTGTAGAGCTTGCTTGTATGGTTGGTCCATCTGCTAAAGGATCACTAAAAGGTAATCCAATTTCTATCATATCTACACCGCTTTTTTCTAGATTTTCTATTATTGTAACGGTATCATTTAAGTTTGGATAACCTGCTGTAAAGTATATAGACAAAAGTTTTTTGTCTTCGTTTAGTTTTTGGTTTATTTTGTTCATGTTATATGTTATTCCTCTTTAAGCGGGAATCTATTTTTAGGTTTTTAATTACTGGGAGAACAAGTTGAGAGTGACTTTTATTTAAGTTTTCGTCAACCTGAACTTGTTTCAGGTTCTCATTATATATTGATAGATTCTAGATTTGGATTTTTTTATTTATTAAATTTAATTTCCAGTCTTTTCGCCAGTTTTTTAATTGTTTTTCTCGTGAAATAGCTTGATTGATGTTGCTGAATTTTTCAAAATATATTAAATCTTTAAGATTGTATTTTTTTGTGAATTCTGAACCCATTCCATTTTGATGTTCGACTATTCTTTTATGTAAATCATTAGTGACACCAACTTAAAAGTCGTTCTGTATTTATTGGTCATGATATATGTGTAGCTAAATTTCATGATTAGTGAGATGCTGAAACAAGTTCAGCATGACGTTATAGTTTAAAATGTTTAATGTAAGTCTCTAAATCCTTATCACCACGACCAGATAAACTTACTACAACAATATCGTTTGGTTTAAACGTTTTTTGTTCGAAAACACCTAATGCATGAGATGTTTCTATAGCAGGAATAATACCTTCTAATTTGCACAATTTTAAACCAGCTTGCATGGCTTGATCATCTGTAATCGAAATAAACTCGGCACGTCCTGTTTTATACAAATGCGCATGCATTGGTCCAACACCAGGGTAATCTAATCCTGCTGAAATAGAATAAGGCTCGGTAATTTGACCATCGTTGGTTTGCATTAATAAGGTTTTACTACCATGAATGATGCCTTCTTTTCCTAATACAGATGTTGCAGCACTTTCGCCAGAATCTACGCCTAAACCAGCAGCTTCTACAGCGATAAGTTTTACGTTTTCATTATTTAAATAATGGTAATACGTGCCAGCAGCATTACTACCGCCACCAACACAAGCAATAACGTAGTCTGGATTTTCGGTCCCTTCTTTGTCTTTTAGTTGAAATTTAATTTCTTCTGAAACTACTGCTTGAAACTTTGCTACCATATCAGGATACGGATGCGGACCAACAACACTTCCAATAATATAATGTGTGTCTACAGGATTATTAATCCAATCTCTAATAGCTTCATTTGTAGCGTCTTTTAAGGTTTTGCTTCCAGAGGTTGCAGGTATTACTGTTGCGCCAAGCATTTTCATACGTGCTACGTTTGGTGCTTGACGTGCGATATCAATTTCACCCATATAAACAATACATTCTATACCCATAAGTGCGCAAACTGTTGCTGTTGCTACACCATGTTGTCCAGCGCCAGTTTCGGCAATAATACGGTTTTTACCTAGTCGTTTTGCCATTAAAATTTGACCAATGGTATTGTTAATTTTATGTGCACCAGTATGATTTAAGTCTTCGCGCTTTAAATAGATTTTAGTTTTGTATTTTTTTGAAAGACGTTTGGCAAAATATAAAGGCGAAGGACGACCAACATAATCTTTTAATAATTGGTCAAACTCTGCTTTAAAAGAAGGTTCTGCCATGATGTTTAAGTAATTTTGACGTAATTCTTCTACGTTTGGATAGAGCATTTCTGGGATAAATGCACCGCCAAAATCTCCGTAATATCCTTTTTCGTTAATGTTGTAATTCATAGTATTTTATTTTATCGTCAGGTCAATTAATTCCGATTTATCAGAATTGTATCAAGACCTTTTGCTTCTCGTTACAATTTTTTCGTTTCTCAAAAATCACTCGAAGTGACCAATTTGTTTTTTTGTGTCATTCCTACGTAGTTAGGAATCTTTTTAATTTTACATTTCTTTTATTCAGTTTGAAATAGATTCCGCATCAAGTGCGGAATGACATGCTGCTCTTAAATTTTTCTAATGCTTCAATATCTTTTAAACCAGGTGTAATTTCAAATTTGCTATTCACGTCAATAGCGTGACAATATTTGGATTCCTTTTTTTGTAGGAAAGACAAAATAGTTTCTACTTCATCTAATCCTATGCCACCACTTAAAAAATAAGGTGTTGTTGAAGGATAGTTTTTTAATACGTCCCAATTAAATGTGTATCCATTTCCGCCAGGTAATTTTCCTTTTGTATCGAATAAAAAATAGTCACAAATGTTTTCAAAAGGTTGTAATACTGAAAAATCAAAATGGTCTTTTATTGAAAAGACTTTGATGATTTTTATAGAATTTTCGCTTTGTTCTGAATGACAATGTGTTTTTAATTCTTTACAAAATTCAGGTGTTTCTTGTCCATGTAATTGGATAACGTTTAATTGATGTGTTTCAATTTTACTCAAAATAAACTCTAAACTAGCATCTACAAATACACCAACTTTTTTTACTGTTTTTGGTAACTTAGGAATAACACCTTCAAAAAAACGACTTGATTTTTCGTAAAAAATGAAACCCAAATAATCAAGTTGCAAAGCAGCAACTTGATTAATGTTGTCTTGGTATTTCATTCCGCAAACTTTTAGTTTCATATTCTTGTCATTCCTGCGTAGGCAGGAATCTATTATTTAATTACTATTTATGGTCATTTCGACGTGAGCAAAGCGATTGAGAAATTACATCATGATGAGATGTCTCACATGCGTTCGACATGACAATTATCTATTTAATTCTTCAATAAACACTTTTGCATTTTCTCCCGGATTGTCTGTTTTCATAAAGTTTTCACCAATTAAAAAACCTTTGTAGCCATATTGCTTTAAATCTTTAATGGCTTCAACAGTGCTTATTCCGCTTTCAGATACTTTTACAAAATCATTAGGAATAATTTCGCTTAACAGTTTACTAGTTTCAAGAGAGACTTCAAAAGTTTTTAAATTTCGGTTGTTTACGCCTAACATATCAATACTTGGCATGATGGATTTGTGTAATTCTTCTTCATTATGAACTTCTAATAAAACATCTAAATTTAATTGTTTAGCAAGTGTTGAAAACTGCTTGATTTCTTCTTTAGAAAGTATTGCAGCAATTAGTAAAATAACATCTGCACCATAAGCTTTTGCTTCTATAATTTGATATTGGTCAATTATAAATTCTTTTCTAAGTAGTGGTAAATTACTACTTGCTCTAGCAAGAATTAGATCGTCTAAACTACCGCCAAAATATTTACCGTCGGTTAGTACAGACATACCACAAACACCAGCGTTTTCGTAACCTTTTGCAACATCTTGAACGTTTAAATCTTGATTTATAGTTGCTTTAGAAGGTGAACGGCGTTTATGTTCTGCAATGATACCTGAAGCGCTATTTTTTAATCTTTCTGTTAATGAAATGGTTTGTCTTTGGAATAGAAACGATTCTTCTAATTGTTTGGCTGAAATAAGTGATTTTTTTAAATCGACTTCTTTACGTTTATCTGCTGTAATTTTATCTAAGATGTTCATTTTCATTACAATTTTATTGGTCTTTTAAAACTTCTTGATATGATATCTATTAATAACTTAATTCTATTAATTTTTGTAAGCTGCGTTTTGCTTCACCTGTACCAAGACTTTCTTTGGCAAGTTTAAATCCTTCCTGATGAGAAATTTGCTTAACTGTAGCTATAGCAAGACCTGCATTAGCACAAACAACATCGTTTTGCGCTTTTGTGCCTTTTCCTGAAATTACTTTTTTGAAAATTCTAGCAGCGTCTTCAACAGTATTACCACCAAAAATTTCTGAAGCTTCAATTTGTTCTATATTTAAGTCGCTTGGGTCTAAAATAACTTCAGATTGGTTAGTAATGATTTTTGTTTTTCCTGTCAGTGAGATTTCATCATAACCATCTATTGCATGAACTATGCTGTAGTTTTTATCGGTTTGTTGGTATAGGTAACCATATAGGCGTTGTAATTCTAGATTAAATACACCAACCATTTGATTTTTAGGAAACGCTGGATTTACCATTGGACCAAGCATGTTAAAGAACGTTTTTACGCCTAACTCTTTTCTTATTGGGCCTACGTTTTTCATAGCTGGATGAAATAAAGGCGCATGCATAACACAAATACCAGCTTGGTCAATACAGCGTTTTAAAACATCTTCATTGTTGGTAAAATGCACTCCTAGTTTTTCTAAAACATTGGAAGAACCTGAAGCAGATGATACACCATAATTACCGTGCTTTGCAACTTTAACTCCTGCTCCTGCTGTAATAAAAGAGGATAATGTTGATATGTTAAATGTGTTTTTACCATCACCACCAGTACCGCATAAATCTATAGCGTTAAAATCTGAAAGATCTACAGGTATACACAATTCTAAAAGCGCATCACGAAAACCTTGCAGCTCTTCTAAAGTAATGCTTCTCATCATGTAAACAGTTAAAAAAGAAGCTATTTGACTTTTGTTGTAAAGACCTTCTGAAATATTTACTAATACTTGTTTTGCTTCTTCGCTAGAGATGCTTTCGTGGTTTATTAATCGGTTTAATATGTGTTTCATTTTTATTACCTAATTGTCATACTGAGCTTGTCGAAGTATTTTTTTTGAGATTCTTCACTTCGTTCTGAATGACATTAATTTTTATGTTATATTTTCAATTCAATATTTATTACTTTTTTGCTAACTGCTAACTGCTAACTGCTAACTAACTTTTCAACCAATTTTCTAAAATTTTCTTTCCGTAAGGAGTTAGTACACTTTCAGGATGGTATTGCACACCTTTTACATCATAAATTTTATGACGAAGGGACATGATTTGTCCGTTTTCATCAAAAGATGTTGCTTCTAAACTTTCTGGTAAATTGTTGTCTACAACCCAAGAGTGATATCGTCCTACTTCAATATTTTTTTCTAATCCGTTAAACAATGATTCGTCATCTACAGTAATTGTTACTTTTGTAGATACACCATGATACACATCGTTTAGATTAATTAATTGTCCCCCGAAAACTTCAGCAATTGCTTGTTGCCCTAAGCAAACACCAAAAATACTTTTTGTAGGCGCATAAGTTTTTATGATTTCTTTTAATAAACCAGCCTCTTCAGGAATACCTGGACCAGGCGACAATACTATTTTATCAAATTGCTCTACAAAATCTATAGTAAGTTTGTCGTTTCTTTTTACGGTAACATTGCAGTTAAGGTCTTCTAAATAATGTACTAAGTTGTATGTAAAACTGTCGTAATTATCTATAACTAATACTTTTTTCATGTTTTTTTAGATTTAGGATTAATTAATTTGTTCTGCTAAATCAATTGCTTTTGTTAAGGCTCCTAGTTTGTTGTAAACTTCTTGTAATTCGTTTTCTGGATTGGATTTAGATACAATTCCTGCGCCAGCTTGCCAATGTAGGTTATGGTCTTTGCTCATAAATGTACGTATCATAATGGCGTGATTGTAGTTACCTTTAAAATCCATAAAACCAATTGCACCTCCATAAAATGCACGACTTGTTTTTTCATATTTTTCTATAAGTTGTAAAGCTTTATGTTTTGGAGCGCCGCTTAACGTGCCTGCAGGAAAAGTATCTGCAACAACTTGCATTGTCGCTGTGTTTTTGTGAACTTTACCTGTAACTTTACTTACTAAATGTATAACGTGCGAAAAGAATTGCGCTTCTCTGTAAGTTTCTACTTTTACTTCGCTTCCGTGTCTGCTTAAATCGTTTCTTGCTAAATCAACTAGCATGACATGTTCTGCATTTTCTTTAGCGTCTTCTGCTAATTTTTTAGCTAGCTTTTGGTCTTCTTCATCATTACCTGTTCTTTTAAATGTGCCAGCAATTGGATGTATTTCGGCTTGACCGTTATTAACTACTAGTTGTGCTTCTGGAGAGCTTCCGAAGATTTTAAAATTTCCGTAGTCAAAATAAAACAAATACGGAGAAGGATTAATGCTTCTTAATGCACGATAGACATTAAACTCATCACCTTTAAAGCTTTGAGAGAATTTTTTAGATAACACTAACTGAAACACATCACCTCTTGCACAATGTTTTTTAGCTAACTCTACGTGATTTTTGTAGTCCTCATCTGTTAGGTTAGACTTTATTTCAGATTCTGTGTTAAATTTATATGTAGCATAATTTTTAGAGCTTATTAATTGTAAAACTTCATCTATATTATTATCTGTCTCAAAACAATGAGCAAAAATATATGCTTCATTTTTAAAATGATTTATGGCTATGATGTTTTGGTAAACCGCATAGTAAATATCAGGTATATCTAAAGAATTTGGTTTTTTACTAATAGAAACATCTTCAAAATGTTTTACAGCATCATAGGCAGTGTAACCAAAAATACCATTGTTGATAAACTTAAAATCTGTTTCTGAATTGACTTTAAACCGTTTAGTAAACTTATGTATCATTTGAGTTACATTTCTTACTCTGTTACTCATAACACTTCCGTCAGGAAAAGTTTGTGTAATCGCTTTGTCATCTACTTTAATAGAGGCTATTGGATTAAAACAGATGTAGGAAAAACTGTTATCGTTAGCGTGGTAATCGCTACTTTCTAATAGGATACTATTTGGATATTTATCACGAATTTTTAAATAGATACTAACGGGTGTTATCGTATCTGCTAAGATTTTTTTGTAATGAGTGTATAAGCTAAATGTTTTCATAATGATAAAAAAAAAAGGCTTGTCGTGAATGACAAGCCTTTTAAAATATTTTTAAATTAAATATACTAAGGGTTTACTTCACGAAGATTGAAATCTTGAAGTTCCACCACCAAGTATGATTTAAAATTGTGTTCATGTGTTTTATTTACGGTGTAAATATAAAAATGAAATTTTAGTTTTCAAATATAATCAGCAATTAATTATTTGTTAAAACTTAAAAATAACACATAGGTGATTATTATTTTTATTCTAAAATTTAGATTTAATGAGATACATATTGCCAATTTTAGTGGTTTTATTAATGGTTTCTTGTAAAGAAGAAAGTAAAGAAATAACATTTACAGAAGTTGATTATAACGGTTTAGAAAAAGTACTAAACAAACAGGATAATAAGACTTATGTAGTTAATTTTTGGGCAACTTGGTGTGCGCCATGCGTAAAAGAATTACCTTATTTTGAAAGGATCAATAAACAATATAAAGACAAAAATGTAGAGGTTGTTTTGGTTAGTTTAGATTTTCCTAAGCATTTTGATACAAAGCTTAAAAACTTTATAAACGAAAAACAATTACAGTCAGAGCTTTATGCTTTAAATGATATGGATTCTAATTATTGGATTCCAAAAGTAAATAAAGATTGGTCTGGAGCAATACCAGCTACATTAATATATAATTCTAATAAACGAGAATTTTTTGAGCAAGCTTTTGAGTATGATGAATTAGAAAGAACACTAAATAGATTTTTAAAATAACTCTCATGAAAACAACACAGAAATTATTAACATTATTTGTATTAGTGCTCACAATTAGTGCTTTTACAATTAAACCTAAAGAAGGTTATAAAATAGGTGACATTGCAACAGATTTTAAATTAGAAAATATAGACGGATCTATGGTGTCTCTTTCAGATTTTAATGAAGCAAAGGGATTTATTGTAACTTTTACCTGTAATACGTGTCCTTATGCAGTAGCTTATGAAGACAGAATTGAAGCTTTAAATAAAAAGTATGCAAGTAAAGGTTACCCTGTTATTGCAATTATGCCAAATAATACAGATGTAAAACCAGGAGATAACATGGAAGCAATGCAAAAAAGAGCCAAAGAAAAAGGTTTTACATTTCCGTATCTAATTGATAAAGGACAAAAGATTTATCCACAATATGGAGCCACTAAAACACCACATGTGTATGTTTTACAAAAAACTAAAAAAGGAAATGTTGTTAAATATATTGGAGCAATAGATGATAATTTTCAAGATGCAAATGCAGTAAAAACTAAATATGTAGAAGATGCAGTTAACGCATTACTATCAGGAAATGAAATTAAAGTTAAGGAAACAAAAGCTATTGGTTGTACTATAAAAGTATAAAAGCTTATAATATTATTTAAAGTTAAGACCCGAAATGTAACATTCCGGTTTTTTTTACGTCTATATAACTTAGAAATCTTAATTTTGAAAAAAAATATTTAAAAGATGGCAAATTTATCTCAAAAAGATTGGACAGAGCAGCTCAATGCAGATGATAATGCAGTAATATTAGACGTAAGAACAGAAGCTGAAGTTGCAGAAAAGAAAATACCAAATTCAATTAATATAGATATTTATAAAGGGCAAGGATTTGTATATCAACTAGAAGAGCTTGATAAATCAAAAAACTACTATGTGTATTGTAGGTCAGGAGCACGTAGTGAAAAAGCCTGTAATATTATGAATCAATTAGGTTTTGATAATGCTTATAATTTATTAGGAGGTATATTAGAATGGACAGGAGACGTAGAATAGATAAACTTTTTAGTATGAAAAAAGCTTTAATTTTATTTGTGTTATTAATTGCAGTTGTAAGCTGTAAAACAGTAACCGAAGGAGAAATAGAAGTTGTGTCTCAAGAAGAGATGCAAACATATCTTAATATGGAAGATGTACAGTTAATAGATGTAAGGACTCCAGAAGAGTATGATGCAGGACATATTGCAACAGCACAAAACATCAATTTTTTATCACCAACTTTTGAGGCAGATATACAACAGTTAGATAAAAATAAACCAGTATTGGTCTATTGTCATATGGGAGGTAGAAGTGCCAAATGTGCAGAAAAAATGAAGTCGCTAGGTTTTGTTAAAATTTATGATTTTAAAGGTGGATACAGTAAATGGTTAAGCCACGAAGAGAAATAAAAATAAAAAGCCTTACAGAAATGTAAGGCTTTTTTTTGTTGAGATTTAATAAATTTAATAAAATGATTAATAGCCAAAAAAATAAATTTAACTCAACAATTAGCTAACTTAAGATAATGGCTTCTCCCAAAACATTATCTATGGTGTAAAGCTAACTTAATAGTTTAAAATAATTTTACGGTAATCCGTAAGTTGAATAAATTAAATTAGACCAGTATCCTTTGTTATTGATACTAAGTGTATTGTGTTTTGAGCATTGAAGTGTAATTTAAGTTTGTTTATTTTCTTTTCTATAGAACTTAAACTACTAGGCGATATGTTTTTCTGTTTAAACTTAGTGCTAATTTCATCTTGAGATAAACCTACAGACAAGAGTTTTAATAACTCGATATCATAATTTGTTATTTCTAAATGATTTTTAGATTTTAATCGATCTGATATTGATGGTGATAAGTAAGTTTTATTGTTATACAATTGCAATATGGCATCTTTTAAGTCTTTCAAGCCATTTCTTCCTTTACATACGTAAGCACTTACTTTATTATTAGAATAAAGTTGTTTTACATTTTCTAGTCTATCTTCAATACTATAAACTATAATTTTTAAATCAGGATGTTCTTGGGTTAATGTATTAATTAAATCTTTACCAGAATTAAATTTTTGTTCACGATGATCTGCAATAAAAGATAAGTCTGTAATAAATAATTGATAAGGGTTTTTGTCTAGATATCCTTTTTTTAATTTTAAATACGCATCATCACAATAAAGTGTTTTATCTATATTGCTAATATTTAAACTTTCAAGCGTATTTAAAACACCTTGGCTAATACTATCTAAGTCATCAGAAATTAAAACTTTTTTGAACATTTTAAATTATAATTTGTGCTTTAAAACCATTATTTGGTTTAGTATCAAAAGTAATAGTTCCTTTTAAAGTATTTATACGGTTTTCCGTATTCTTCAAACCATTTTTAAAATTTAGATTAGTACCAATACCATTATCTGTATATTGAAGTTCTAGTTTTTTACGGTTTGTATTAATTTTAATTACTACTAAATTAGCTTGACTATGTTTTTTTGTGTTAGTTAAAAGCTCTTGTAATACGCTGTAAATAGTTATTTTTTTATGTTTGTTTATTTTGTTCCATTCAATATCAGAAAAACCATTACTTACAACTTTACATTGGTTGTTAGAGTAGCTTGAAAAGAGATCTTTTAATTCGTCTTTAAAATTAGATTTTTCATTTATTACATTAATTTCTTTAGAAATATCTCTAGTCTTGTAGTATATGTCTTCTATGGTGTCTAATTGTAGCTGTTTATCTAATTTGTTTTCATTTAAAACAATCATATATTTATAAATGTCGTTTGCTACTTCATCATGTATTCTTTTAGAGATGTTGGTTTCAGTTTGGTAGATTTGCTCTAATTTTTGTTTTTTGTGTCTTATGTTTAATAAATACAAGAATAATACAACTAGTATTATTGTAAAGATTAAGCTAAACTTGTAGATGGTTTTTTGGCTTTTTTGTTTTTCAGTTTCTAGTAAGCTTTTATTTACATTATACTTTAAAAGTGAGTATTGATTTTTATTTATGTTTCTTACTTTTTCTAAACTGTCTGTAAGTTTTAAAAACTCATTAATGTTAACATTGTTGTCGGTTTTAAGTTTTAATTTAATAGCATCTATTTGATAAGAAGGACTATTAATTAATCTGGATATATCGTAAGCTAAGTCACTATATTTTTTTGCTGAATCGATATTATTCTTGCTAAAGTAATAATTAAAATGACTTTTATAGCTAGGGTATAATTGTGAATAATCTTTAAGTTTCTGACGTATTTTTAGTGATTTTTTTAGATAAGTATAAGCTTCTGGATCTTGTAAAATAGTCTTAATAGCTCCAAGGTTATCAAGTATTCTAGCTACCTCGGTTTGATCATTAATTTTAGGTAATAACTCTTTAGCTTTCAGTAAGATGTTGTTAGCCTTTTTAAAATCTTTATTAGCCTTGTATGTTGTTGCAATATTATTGTAAATGACAACACTATCTTTAGTGGTATTAGCAATTTTAAGCGAGTTGTTATAAAAATTTAATGCTTGATCATTAAAGTTTAACGCTTTATAAATTTTACCTAATAATGTGTAAAGACTTTTTTTATAGCTTGTTTTAAAGTCAGAGTCGGCAATTTTATCAATAATTTTTAAAGCTTGTACAGCATTATATTCGCTATCATAGTAAAAGCCTAAAGTGTAGTCAATTTTAGAAAGATTGTAATAAATATAAGTTTTGTCTAAATCAGATCTTTTATCTTTCTCTTTAGACAAGTAGTTGTAAGCATCAAAAAGATCTTTGTTAGAGTTTATCGAGGTTATTTTTTCAATATAAAACTGTAGACTATCTATTTCAGTTTTACTAAATGCTATTTTAATACTCATAAAGTAGCAAGCGAAAAAAGAAAATAATGTTAATAGTGATTTATTATTCATAAATCAAAAATATAACAATACCAGTAAAACGGTAATATTATTTTTAAGAAATTTCTTTCAGTGTAAGTTGTTGTCTTAAAAAAAAATTAAAACCCTGCAAATCAGTAATTTACAGGGTTTTCTGTGGAGTCGGAGAATATTGAATCTATATATTTAACTATAATGAAAAAAGTATATTAAATACTATTTTTACTAATAAATAAAGGAGTTTATTATTGTTTAGTATTTTAACTTTATAATTAATTATAACTATTTTGTCACCTATTTTGTCACCTATTTTGTCACCCAGTATTTAAACTTATTTTTGAACTTTTATGAAGCATTCGTTTTACTTAAAAAATCCTCAAAACCAGAAAGGAGAAAAGCCATCTTTAATCTACTTCACATGTCATTTTAATAAGGAGAAAAAGAAGTTTGTTTATTCTACAGGAGAAACAATAGCTCCTGTAAATTGGGATTTTGATTATAGACAGCCTTATTTAAAAGGAAAACATAAAGCACCTAACAATTTAACTGTAAATACTCAACTATTAAGGTATACTCAGAAATTTGAAGAAACTAAGGCATTGTATTCAAAAATCAATGAAGAATTTACCTCAAAAATATTACGTGATGCTTTTGATTTAGAGTTTAAAAAAATTTCTAAAAAGAATAATAGTTTTTTTGATGCTTATGATGAATTTATGGAGGAAAAAAATAAAAGAAAAGAATGGAAACAAGCAACTAATAAGAGATATATTAATATAAAAAATCATTTAATTCACTTCGAAAAATATAAAAAATACAAGCTTACTTTTAGTACAATAAATAATAATTTTGATACTGAATTTAAAGATTTTTGTTACAGAGTTTTAGACCATAGTACCAATACATTTGCCAGAAACCTTGGGCTATTTAAAACATTTATGTTTTGGGCATTAAAAAATAAATACACTTATAACAGTGCTTTTATAGATTTTAAAAAACCTGAAAGAGTTATCACTAAAGAAATTGCATTAAATTTAGATCAAGTAAATGAAATTCACACATACCAAACAAAGTCTCTAGCTTTAGAAAAAGTTAAAGATGTTTTTGTGTTTCAATGTTTAACAGGACTTAGGTATGGAGAGTTAAAAAGAATAAATAAACGTACTGTAACTGAAAATTCAATCTTAATTAAGGAGGAAAAAGATGTTGCTAAAGAAGTAAGAGAAATCCCTTTATTTGAAGTTAGTAAAAGTATTTTAGAAAAATATGAATTTCAATTACCATTAATTAGTAATCAAAAGCAAAATCAGTTTATTAAAGAAATTTTTAAAAATGCTGAATTTACATTTGATGTTGAGTATAGTCGCACAAAAAACAGAGAACACAAAATATTATCAAAACCCTTTTATAAACGCGTATCGACACATACCGCAAGACGCAGCTTTGTAACTATATTAAAAAA
This sequence comes from Mesoflavibacter sp. CH_XMU1422-2, assembly GCF_037029245.1. NCBI lineage: Bacteria > Pseudomonadati > Bacteroidota > Flavobacteriia > Flavobacteriales > Flavobacteriaceae > Mesoflavibacter > Mesoflavibacter sp. CH_XMU1422-2. Next base: position 84,261 of record NZ_JAYMEE010000059.1, read on the forward strand.
TAAAGGAGTAGCAGATAAAACTATAATGGAAATGTCAGGTCATCGAGACCTAAAAACCTTCAATACGTATTATAAAGTTGATAATATTGCTAAACATGATGCAATTAATAATGCTTTTGGAAGTATGACCAATAAAGATTAAAAAGTCTTAATTATGCTTAAATGTGATTTTTTAGATAATGATATAGATATAAAGTATTTAGGAATGCTAAACGGTGCAAACTTAATACCTATTGACCTTACGGTAATTAAAATTTTATTAGAAAAAAATGTAATTGTACTTGATGAAACTCATCGAGTTTTTGGTTCATCTTCAATATCTTTTACGTTTCCTATTGTTTTTAACTCATACTGCTACAAATTGCACCCAAACTTTAAAAAAGAACTTTTTTCATTACTTTCACTTAAAGTGTTAGTTGAATCAGATCCTTTGCATGCTTTCGAAGAGATAGACAATACTTTAAATGCATTTTTTGATAAAGAAGAAAAAATAAAATACCTTAAAACAGAATATTCTAGGATTTATAAAGGTGTTAATTATCAGGACCATTTACTTTTTACTGAAGAAGGATACCATGGAATGACGTATGACCAATATGCAACATTAAGTTTTGATGTTAGTCCGTTGTTTATCGTAAAATATTTAACAACATCTTATACTGCTACATTTAAGCAATTTATTACTAAACATGAAGACAAATCTTCTCAAAATCACTTATTGAACGATTTTTTTACTTTCATTCTTACAGAAAACATGGAAAGTACAGAAGATGAGATTTTTGATCTTATTGAAGAATATAAAAAACTGTATGAGACAACCGCTTTACTAGAGTTAATAAAAGATAAAATATCCAACCTAAATAGCAATGATATAAATCAAAACCTATCTGCATTAGAGATTGCTTATTACGCGTATTATCATACAGCATCTAACACTTCATTTACAAAAGAAGTATTCCCTTCTGAAAAAGGTTATAAAGAGCTTTCTGAAAAATTTGGTGCTAATTGGAAAAATATTCAACAAAACTATAATGAAATTTATGGGCGTGAATATGAAAGGCTAAAAAAGAATAGATATAAAAAAATTGAAAATATTTTATCATTACTTACAATAAAAGAAGTTAGAGAATTAGCTGAAAAAGAAATTAACATATCTAAAAATAACTCATAGTACCTACTACGTAGTTACTATCTATAATTAGCAGTAGCTTTTAATAATACTTTTACCATTATTAACAATTAAAATGTTCAATATATGGAAGGTATTGTATTACAAAATGTTTCTCCTTCGGATTTTAAAAACCTATATAATGAGGTTAAAGAGTTAAGCAGAAACGTAAAGTCTTTAGCAGAAAAAAAACAACAAGAAAAAATTACTCCAGAAGAAGCTGCTGAAGAAATAGGAGTAACCACCCAAACAATTTACGCATACATTAAGTCTGGTAAAATACCGGCATCTAAATTAGGTCGCAAACTTGTAATAAAAAGAATTGATTTAGAACAGGCTTTGATTGATGTAAAATCTCTTAATTATAAGAGATAAACACTTCTACTAACATAAAAATTTACCGCATTATTAATCCAAGCAAACAAAAAACAAAAATTAAAACAAAAAAACCCTAACACTTTAGCAACAATGTGTTAGGGTTTTGTAAAATGATTATTTAGAGCATGCAAGATACGAAAAATATAACTTTATCTAGTATAGATAAAGACTTAAATATCACTACATCTAATTCTATCAAGGAGTTAACTAGAAGCGCAAAAATAGATGTAAATGAAAAAATCGAAAGAGAACCTTCAGTTTTGTCTATCGATGATATTTCATTTGGTTCACTAGGTAACTTTTCTTGTGTTACTGGTAAATCAAAAAGCAGAAAAACATTTTTTATTTCAATGCTTATTGCAGCAGCTATTGATATTCATGGGAAAAACCAAAGAATAAAAACAGAAATACCTAAAACAAATGTAATTCATTTTGATACAGAGCAAAGTAAATATGATACACAAAAAGTAGCTAAACGTGTTGTTGAATTAGTTGATTCTAAAGACTGTAACGAATTTTATCATTGTTATTGCCTTAGACCAAACTCTCCTAAAGAGCGCATTAAGATTATAGAAGATGTTATTTATAATCAATCAAATATTAAAATGGTTGTGATTGATGGTATAGCAGATTTAATTGTTGGGTATAATAACGAGGATGAAGCCATTAAAGTTATAAGTAAATTTATGAAATGGACTTACGACTTAAACATTCATATAATAACTATTGTTCATCAAAATAAAGGTGATAATAACGCAAAAGGTCATTTAGGTAGTCTTATCTATCAAAAAGCGCAAACAGTATTAGACGTTGAAAAAGACGGAGAAGTTTCTAAAGTCTTTCCTTCTCATAGTCGAGGGATTGATATTAATCCTTTAAGCTTTAGTGTTGATAAGCAGGGGTTGCCATATTTTGTAGATTTTATTCCTACATCTCCAGGAACAATAAAGCGCACCGATCCTAAGGATATTTCACTTGAAACACATAAAAAAATTCTATTTAATGCTTTTGATATAGATCAGACAGAATTAGCTAGAAAAGATTTGATTTCAAGAATTAAATGGAGTCTTGATATAGAAGATATACCTAATGGAGATGACAAGTGTAAAGAGTTTTTAAACTATTATAAAGACAATAATTTAGTTTTTCAGGAAGGCACACATAAGCCATACAAATTAAAAATTTAATAAATGGTTGGTTGGTTATATGTATATACATCCATACCAACCAACCATTTCTATTCCTCTTTAAAAAAAATGATTTGTTGGTTATAAAAAAACTACCAACAAACAATTCAATAATATTTTAAAAAAATGGAAAAATTAGAAGATAAAATAATTAAATCCAAAAGAAGCGATTGGATGATAAGTAGCATTTCTAATAGTATAATTGAGTTAATGAAAAAAAATATTATTTGTGAAAGTTGGCAAATAGAACAAAAAATCAAAATTAAAAATGGATCAGTGGAAAAATATATATTTCTCAGTACACCAATTTATAAAAATACATATTCAGAAATCCGCAATGCAGTACAAAATGCTCTTTTGGAAGCTAAAATGAGTTATAGAAATGAAAAAGAAAGATATAAGGTCATTATTCCAGGGTTTAGATTGGTTTTTTTTAAAGGGAATAACAAAGGAAATAGGTATGAATTACAGAAAATAGATTTAACTAAATAAAATGAAAGAATTAAAATTTGGTAGTATCTCAAAAAGTGTGTAAAGTTAATGGGATAGTGTCCACAATTTTATGCTGTTGTTTGTTTGCAGAACTTGTGTTATGTTGTTTGTAACGCTGTTTGTGTTTACTGTTTGTTAGATAATACTTCTTTAATAACATTTTGTTTATTCATAAAAACACAGTAACATACTTTTGTTTGCTGTTGTTTGTTTGCTGTTGTTTGTTTGGTTTTAACACTTTTTGTGTTTTGTGCGGTTTTGTTATATCTTTGTTTTGTCCGTTGGTAAACGCAGATTGTTTTTAACATTACTGCTATTTTATAACCCAACGGATTTTCTATTTTAATTATCTATGTTTTTGACTTACAAATATATTCGAAATCTATTAAGAGTTTATTTATATATTCGTTTTGTTTGTTAACTTGATCATTAAGACGCTCTATTTCTTTTTTTTGTTTTGTACATTCTAAAATAAGTTCATTTCTCTGGTAAGTGATTTGTATAGCTTTTTTATGAAATGTAATTCTTTCTTTTATTGTATCCTCCATAATATTATTATTTGTAAATAATAAAAGTAGTGTTTTAACTAATAAAATAAAAGGTAATATTATCGACTGAATTATCGACTAAAAAATAAAACCCTGTAAAATCAATACTTTACAGGGTTTTTTGTGGAGTCGGAGAGAATCGAACTCTCGTCCAAACAAGTAACCAAATAGCTTTCTACACGTTTAGTCTTTTCTTGTGTTTTCATCAGCAACCTGGTTAAAGACAACCTAGTTACTGCTTATCTTTTTAAAGTTTCGAATTGGCATCAAAGCGCTACCAAATCTATTTTGACTTTTACGATGCCTCAAAAAGGAACGCCGCCAATCAAGGCTTTCCAGAGACATTTAGCTTGCTTACCTTGTAAGCCTAGGCGTAATCTTACTATAATTCAGATTAGGCAGCTAAAGCGTAGTTATTCTCGCCGTTTAAAAAGTTGACCTAGCGTTTTACGTGTTTCATAGTCGTTACACGACGTGCTTACCATTTAATTAATCTCGCTGTCAAAACCAGTCGACCCCAAAATAATGAAATAGTAAATTTTTAATTTACGTCATTGAATTATCCCAAACTGTACTTGGGATCTCATCGATAATTTTAGCGTTACCCACTTTTGCTTTTAATGGCAAAAGTGCGTCAGGCTTTCGGTAGTCGCAATCATAGATGTGCTCCAACAATACCTCAATCCTTAACGCGGTCCTAAACCAAAAGTTAGTTTTAAAAACCTTTTAAAGTAAAGGACTGCGAATTTACTAAAAATAATGTATCAAAAAATATACCAACACACATTTATAAAAAACTTAAGAAAAAATGTCATATTTACTATAAAAATTTCATTTGCTAAAGCTTAATAATAAAGGTATTTTAGCAGGATTAAAATGTAATACATGAAATTCGCAATAATAAAAGAACGTAAAAATCCACCAGATAGACGCGTTGTATTTTCACCAAAAGATTTAAAAATACTAAAAGATAATTTTCCAGAAGCAAACGTAGTAGTAGAGGCTTCAGATATTAGGGTTTTTCCAGATAAAGACTATTCAGATTTAGGATTTACAGTAACTCAAGATGTCTCAGAAGCAGACGTTATGTTAGGTGTAAAAGAAGTGCCTTTAGAGGCATTAATTCCTAATAAAAAATATTTTTTCTTCAGTCATACTATAAAAAAGCAACCTTATAACCGTAAGTTGCTAAAAGCCATTTTAGAAAAAAATATCGAGCTATACGATCACGAAACCATCGTTAAAGAAAGCGGAGCACGATTAATAGGTTTTGGTCGCTACGCAGGATTAGTTGGCGCTTACAATGGGTTTAGGGCTTTAGGATTACGTGATGGTTTGTTTGAACTACCAAAGGTAGAACACTTAAAAGATTTAGATGAGGTAAAAGCAGAGCTTGATAAAATAAAATTACCAAACATAAAGATTGTGCTTTCTGGAACAGGTAAAGTAGCAAAGGGCGCAAAAGAAATTTTAGACCATTTAAAAATCAAAGAAGTAAGTGATGCGTTATACTTAACGTCAGATTTTACAGAGCCTGTTTATTGTATGATAGACGTTATGGAATATAACAAACGCAAAGATGGTAAGGTAGGAAGTAGGCCAGAGTTTTATAAAGATCCAAGCGGTTACATAAGTAACTTTATGCCTTACGCTAAGGTAACCGATTTTTTTATAGCAGGTCATTTTTATGGTGATGGCGCACCTTATTTATTTACAAGAGAAGATGCTAAACATCCAGATTTTAAAATCAATTTAGTAGCAGATGTGTCTTGTGATATTGACGGACCAGTTGCTAGTACAATAAGACCTTCAACAATTGCAGATCCATTTTATGGTTACGATCCTAAAACAGAAAATGAAGTACCATACAATGCAAAAGGAGCAATTACCGTTATGGCTGTAGATAATTTACCTTGTGAATTACCAAAAGACGCAAGTGAAGGTTTTGGAGAGATGTTTTTAAAATACGTGATACCTGCATTTTTTAATAGCGATAAAAATGGTGTTTTAAAACGAGCAAAAATGACGGAAAACGGAAAGTTAACCAAACGTTATGCGTATCTACAAGATTATGTAGAAGGAAAAGAATAAGGTTAATTCTCTTTTGTAATTATTTTAATTTACCTTTAGTTTGGTATTCAATGTTTTAAGTATGAAATTTTCAAAACTAATTTACACCTTAGTATTCCTTTTTTTAGTAGTTTCTTGTGAAAAGGATAATAATATACCTATCAACCAACAACAAGAAGATGGGTTATCTGATAATCCTTTCTTTGCTAATTTTGGATCACAAATTTCAGCAGACTTTATAGGTCGTGTTGTTGATGAAAATAATGAGCCAATCATAGGAGCAAACATTACTTTAGGTAGCGGATTTGCAATAACAGACGTTAATGGTGTTTTTGCTGTTAATAATGTTTCTGTATATGAGAGTTTTGCGTACATAAGAGCATCAAAACAAGGGTATATTTCTGGTTCTAGAGCATTAGTGCCAACAGAAGGTGTTAATCAAGTTAAAATAATGTTGTTAGAAGCTACACCAAATGCAACAATAGTTTCTGGTCAAGCTATAACAATTGATTTACCAAACGGAACCAAAGTTGATTTTGATGGTAATTTTGAAACTTCAACAGGATTTGCATATCAAGGTAATGTAGATGTCGTGTTAAGACATTTAAATCCAGATGAAGAAGATATGAATCTACAAATGCCAGGTATGTTAATAGCTCAAGATACAGCAGGTAATTTAAGAGCTTTAGAAACTTACGGTATGATTGCTGTAGAACTAATTGGAGAAAACGGTGAAGATTTAAACATAGCATCTAGTAGTACAGCAACTATAACTGTTCCCGTGCCAACTAATGCAACAAATCCACCAGCAACAATACCGTTGTGGTATTTTGATGAGCAAAATGGATATTGGGTAGAAGAAGGAGAAGCTGCCTTAGTTGATAACGAATACGTAGGTGAAGTATCGCATTTTAGTTTCTGGAATTGCGACGCACCTTTTGATGTTGTTCAAACTTGTATAATATTACAAGATATAAATGGTAATCCACTACCAAGTCTAAATGCGCAATTAACGCTACAAACAACTACATGGAATTCAACTTCAGGAGGATATACAAATAGTAACGGAGAAGTTTGTGGTTTAGTAGCAGCAAACGAAGCATTAACTTTAACCGTTCCTAATTATGGTTGTGATGTGTTTACAACAACAGTAGGACCATTTTCTGCAGATGATACCGTTACAGTAACAGTAACAAACTCAACAGAACAATTAACTACACTTACCGGAATGTTTAATGATTGCGATGGTAACCCAATTACTAACGGTTACATGCAGTTAGTAAATGGTAACAATGCACAAGTTATACCAATTACAGACGGGACAGTAAACGAAAGTATTAGTTATTGTGCCTCAGATAGCGCATATATAATAAATGTAGTAGATGTGGCTGGAGGACAAGAAACTGATGTTTTAACTGGAAATTTCACAGCAAATACAGATTTAGGAACAACATCAACCTGTATCACTTTAGGAGATTTTGACAATGATGGTGTTTATGATATAGATGAAGATATTAATGGAAACGGAAATTTATTAGATGATGATACTGACCAAGATGGTATACCAGATTATCAAGACCAAGATGATGATGGTGATGGAATAAACACTGCAGATGAGGTTTACGGAAGTAATACAAATCCAATGGATCAAGATAGCGACGGAGACAATGTTCCTGATTATTTAGATCCTCAAGATGTAGCTGTTTATAGCGCAGAATGGTTCTCAGAAGATTGCGATGGATTGACTTACGATTTAGAACAGTTTAATGATAATTACATAAACTCAAACATAACTTTTCATGAAACTCAAGCAGATGCAGATGCTAACGTTAATCCTATTGCAACTCCATTTTCAAATTCTAGCGGACTAACAGTTTTATATGTAAGAGTTGAAAATACAGTATCAAATCAAGTATCAACAAACGGAATGTTTTACTTGTTAGGTCCTCCAACATTTATAGATTCTGATAATGATGGCTTGTTTGATTGTGAAGAGCTAACCGGTATCGATAACGGTCAATCTACAGCTAATCCTAACGGAAACATCACAGATCCAAACAATCCAGATACCGATGGAGATGGTGTTAATGATGGCGATGAAGCTATAAATGGAACTGATCCAAACGATGCTACAGATTTTTAAATTTGAAAATAAAAATTAGTGTCTAATTCACTTTTTTATTAAATTTAAATCTAACTAAAAAAACAAAGATATGAGTGAATTATTGGGTTTACTATTAATAATAGCAAACATTACTGGAGGAATTTTGCTTGGTCTGTCAACATTAGATAAATGGGATGGAGAAAGTAACTTTTTTAACAAAATCGCAGGTGTTTTAGCGCCTTTTCAAACTATAATTGGTGGCGCATTAGTTGTAATACCATTGTTAAGACTATTTGGAGGTCATTTTAGTTTGTATGGTATTGTAAGTATTCTTGGTGGTATTTTGCTACTTACACACGTATTTGGTAAAGCGCCTGCATTTGAAAATTCATTAAGAAAATTATCAGACAAGTTAATGCCTTTTAAAGCGATTATCGGAATTGTTTTATTAGTGATTGGTATTTTAGCGATATTCTAAAATGAATCCTGCCGAACAATATATATTAAATCAGCCCGAACATTTTCGGGCTATTTTATTGCATTTACAAATTTTAGTAGAACACACTTTACCAGAAATAGAATTAAAATTTAAATATAAAATCCCATTTTACTACTTAAAAGGAAAGCCTTTTTGTTATTTCAATGCCAGTCATAAAAAGCAATTTGTAGATGTTGGTTTTGTAAAAGGACCACAAATTAAAATACACCAAGAACATCAAATTACCGAAAATCGTAAAAAAATGATGTCACTTAGATATACGTCTTTAGATGCTATAAATGACAATGTTTTTATTGATGTATTGAAAGCTGCTAGTGAATTGTATTGAAAAACAAATAGCTCTATCATCAAAGGTAATATTCATTATCATCACTTCGAGTGATTTTACGAAGAGTAGCTAAGTAAAATTGTATCGAGAAGTATAAACTTAAAGTTCTCGATATATTTTTTATTCCATATAAAATTGCATAAAATACACTCGAACTGACGTAGTTTTATAAACAACTATATTAGAAATATAATTAGTGATAATTCGTGTAATTGGTGTCACTAATTAAAAACTCTGCACCAACTTTCTAATCGCTACCAAATTAGTTAGTAAACCTTCTAAATTATCTAAGTGTAGCATGTTTGCTCCATCGCTTTTTGCGTTAGCTGGATCAAAATGTGTTTCGATAAATAAACCATCTACATTATTTACAACGCCAGCACGCGCAATAGTTTCGATCATATCTGGTCGTCCGCCAGTAACACCTGCACTTTGGTTAGGTTGTTGTAAAGAATGTGTAACGTCTAAAACTACAGGCGCATAGTGTTTCATTGTAGGAATACCTCTAAAATCTACAATCATATCTTGGTAACCAAACATAGTACCACGATCGGTAATCCAAGCTTTGTCACTTCCTGCATCCTTTACTTTTTGTACAGCGTGTTTCATCGCTTCAGGACTCATAAATTGTCCTTTTTTAAGATTGACTACTTTTCCTGTTTTTGCAGCAGCAACAACCAAATCGGTTTGACGTACTAAAAACGCTGGGATTTGTAATACATCTACGTATTGTGCTGCTTTTGCAGCATCGCTAACTTCATGTATATCTGTAATGGTAGGTACATCAAATTTTTCAGACACTTTAGCAAGGATTTCTAATGCGTTTTCATCACCAATACCTGTAAAACTATCAATACGACTACGATTTGCTTTTTTAAAACTACCTTTAAATACGTAAGGTATATTTAGTTTATCGGTAATGCTAATTACTTTTTCGGCAATGCGGTAAGCCATGTCTTCGCCTTCAATTGCGCATGGACCACAAAGTAAAAAGAAGTTATTACTATCTGTATGTTTGATTTTAGGTATATCTTGAAGTGTCATTATTATAGTTTTAGATGCTACAAAGATACTATTAATGACTGAAATAAATAGGCTTTTATTTTTAGTTGAAATAAATAATCTTGGCAAACACTTGCATTAGCGATTGAAGAATTGTTGGAGCACATCTTTGATTGCGACTTCTGAAAGCGCGACCCTTTGTAACTTATTAATAATCTTTGTTTTACTCTAAAAATAGGCGTTGTTACAAAGGGTAATGCCCAATTAAAAAATAAAGTGTTGAATATATATAATTTATACCTACCTTTGCACGCTTAAAATAAGGCACTATTTATGGCTAAGATTAAAAACATTGCAATTATTGCGCACGTAGACCACGGTAAAACAACGCTGGTTGATAAAATTATGTATCACTGTCAGTTATTTAGAGAAAACGAAAATACTGGTGATTTAATTTTGGATAATAACGATTTAGAGCGTGAACGTGGAATTACGATTACTTCTAAAAACGTATCGGTTACTTATAAAGACACTAAAATTAATATTATTGATACACCTGGTCACGCCGATTTTGGAGGTGAAGTAGAACGTGTTTTAAACATGGCAGATGGTGTACTTTTATTAGTTGATGCTTTTGAAGGACCAATGCCTCAAACGCGTTTTGTACTTCAAAAAGCTATTGATTTAGGGTTAAAACCTTGCGTAGTTGTAAACAAAGTAGACAAAGAAAATTGTACGCCAGATGAGGTACACGAAAAAGTGTTTGACTTAATGTTTGAACTTGGTGCAGAAGAGTGGCAATTAGACTTCCCGACAGTTTATGGTTCTGCAAAGAACAACTGGATGAGTGAAGATTGGAAGCAACAAACAGAAAACATCGAACCATTATTAGATATGGTTATCGAGCATATTCCTGAACCAAAAATTGAAGAAGGAACTACACAAATGTTAATCACGTCTTTAGATTACTCTAGCTTTACTGGTCGTATTGCTATTGGACGTTTAACACGTGGCGACTTAAAAGTAAACCAACAAATTACGTTAGTAAAACGTGATGGTTCTATGGTAAAAAATAGAATTAAAGAATTACATGTCTTTGAAGGTTTAGGTCGTATAAAAGTAGATCAAGTACAAACTGGAGATATTTGTGCTATTGTTGGTCTTGATGGTTTTGAAATTGGTGATACGGTTGCCGATTTTGAAAATCCTGAAGGATTAAAAACTATAGCAATTGACGAGCCAACAATGAGTATGTTATTTACTATTAACGATTCGCCTTTCTTTGGTAAAGACGGAAAGTTTGTAACGTCAAGACATATTAAAGATCGTTTAACAAAAGAGTTAGAAAAAAACTTAGCCTTACGTGTACAAGAAACTGATAGTGCCGATAAATTTATGGTCTTTGGTCGTGGTGTATTACACTTATCGGTTTTAATCGAAACGATGCGTCGTGAAGGTTATGAGTTACAAATTGGTCAGCCACAAGTAATCATTAAAGAAATTGATGGTGTAAAATGTGAGCCAGTTGAAGAAATGACTATCGATTTACCTGAAACAGTTTCTGGTAAAGCAGTAGAGCTTGTAACGATGCGTAAAGGCGAAATGATGAGTATGGAAGCTAAAGGAGACCGTATGGTTTGCGAGTTTATCATTCCGTCAAGAGGTATCATCGGTTTACGTAACCAATTATTAACAGCAACTGCAGGAGAAGCTATTATGGCACACCGTTTTAAAGAATATCAACCAGTAAAAGGTGGTATTCCAGAAAGACAAAACGGATCTTTAGTATCTATGGAAAACGGTCAAGCTATTCCTTATTCTATTGATAAATTACAAGATAGAGGTAAGTTTTTTGTAGATCCAGGAGAAGATATTTACGAAGGTCAAGTTATTGGAGAAAACTCGCGTCAAGATGATATGACTGTAAACGTTACAAAAACTAAAAAGTTAAGTAACGTACGTAGTGCTGGAGCAGACGATAAAGCTAAGATTGTACCTGCAATTAAGTTTTCTTTAGAAGAAGCTTTAGAATACATACAAAAAGATGAGTATGTAGAGGTAACACCAAACCACTTACGATTACGTAAAATTTTACTAAAAGAAGTAGAACGTAAGCGTAATAAAGCTTTGTAAAAAGTGACCAATACTACCATATCAAACCCTTTGCTTAGACGCATTGTACACTCTAAATATATAGATGTACTTGGAGTAGTTTTGGTAGTTAGTATTACACTTTACAGAAATTTTCATGAAACTATATATTATGAAGGAGGTATCCGTTTTGGGATACCTTTTTCTAGTTTATGGAGTTATATAGAAAAAGGTGCTTTCCCGATAGGAATTTTATCAATTATTGGTGCGGCATTTTCTTTATTAGCTACACGTTTTTTAGTTAGACAAAGTAATATAGGTAACGTAATTTGGATTTTTACGACTATAAATTCTGGAGTTATAGATTATTTATTTGGCAATCATTCAGCCATAATAACTTATCCTTTAACCTTTGGATTAGCGTTACTGTCTACAAAAAAATGGTATGAAGGCGAACGTATTAAAAATGCAGATTTTAGGTATTGGATATTATTTTTTGTAGCATTTATAATTTCGTATAGTCTTGTATATTTAGGATTTTATTGGTTTGGTACAACAATAACCAATCCAATTTTTAAACATACAATTGCAATTATTTTTGGAATTTCTATTATAGGAAATGTAGGTATTGTTTTTAAATACAAACAGTCCTTTTTAGTCTGGACATTTTATAATTTTGCACAAATAGTAAAGAATTTTATTCAAGGTAATTTAGCTAATGTTATCAAATATGTGTTTTATTTAAGCAATGCTATTTTAACCTATTTTGATTGGCATCTTAATGGAGATGTTCAAAACATAAAAGAAAAATAAATGGAATTATTCGGTATAACTTTAACAGAATACATAGGCTATTTTGCCTCTTTTTTTGTCTTACTTTCATTTACAATGAAAAATGTAAAACGACTAAGAATTGTTAACATGATTGGTTGTACATTATTTATAATTTATGGGTTTATGTTACCAACTGTTAGAGTTGGTTTGCCTATAATTATAGCAAACGCAGCAATTTTTTGTGTTAACTTTTATTATGCGTTTTTCAAGAAAATTTAGTACTTTCAAAGCTGTAAAAACAGTTACTTTATTTATTCAGTACATAAATATTCAGCGTCACATCTTAAACTTTGGAATGACTTTATAAGTCAATCCAAAAATGGCACATTTCTTTTTAATCGTCACTTTATGGATTATCATAAAGACCGATTTGAAGACTATTCTTTAATGGTATTTAAAGAAGAAAAGTTAGTCGCAGTTTTACCAGCAAATAGAGTAGAAGATAAGCTGTTTTCTCATCAGGGATTAACTTATGGAGGATTTGTGTTTTGTGGAAGTGTTAATGACATCAATAGTTTAGTAAAAATTATAAGTCAGGTCCGTGTATTTTTTAAAAGCCAAAATTTTAAGTCTTTAAAGATTAAATTAATTCCTGAATTTTATTACAAACAAAAACATCTCTATAATGAAATTATTACTTGTTTTAATGAACAGGTAGAAGAGACTAAAATGGTTTTTGCAGTAGATTTAACTAAAAAGTTAACGATACATAAAAATAAATTAAAAAAGTACAGGAACAATAAGCATCATTTTATAATAGATAAATCAAATCAATTTGACCGGTTTTGGAATGATGTTTTAATTCCTAGATTAAGAGAAAAACACCAAGCACAACCAGTTCATTCACTTTCTGAAATTAAATATTTATCTAATCTATTTCCTGATAACATAAAACAATTTAATATTTATTTAGATAATATTTTATTAGCAGGTATAACTATTTTTGAAAAAGACCATGTTGTAAAATCACAATATGGAGCAACTACATCTCTAGGAGAAAAATATCGAGCATTGGATTATCTTTTTATACACTTAATCAATTTGTATCAAAAAGAAGGTAAGCAAAGTTTTTCTATGGGTACAGCGTTTGCAAAAACACCTTTAGGGTATAATCCTGGCTTAAAGAAGCAGAAGGAGGAATTAGGTTGTACGATATTTGAACAGTCAATAATTAATTTAGAGTTTGATGATTAATTTTCTAGACTTACATAAAATAAACGCACGTTTTGAAACCGAATTTAAAACAAAGTTTGAGGCTTTTTTACAAAGCGGTTGGTATATTCTTGGTGAAGGAGTAAAACAGTTTGAAACCGAATTTGCTACCTATTGTGGTACGCAATATTGTATAGGAACAGGTAACGGTTTAGACGCTTTAGAATTGATTTTTAAAGGCTATCTAGAGTTAGGTTTGCTTCAACCAAACGATGAAGTAATTGTTCCTGCAAATACTTATATAGCAAGCATTATATCTATAATAAACGCCGGTTTAACTCCAGTTTTAGTAGAGCCAGACGCAAAAACTTTTAATATTGATGTATTAGAAATAGATAAGCATATTTCAACTAAAACAAAAGCAATTTTAGTCGTTCATCTTTACGGGCAGTTGTGCGATATGAATTCTATAAATAAACTGGCTAATGATAAAAATTTATTAGTTATTGAAGATGCTGCGCAAGCTCATGGTGCAACAGCAGATTCAAAAAAAGCAGGCAATTTAGCAGATGCTGCAGCATTTAGTTTTTACCCTTCAAAAAATCTTGGCGCATTAGGAGATGCTGGTGCTGTTACTACAAATAATGAAGAATTAGCGAAGGTGATTTTCAAGTTAAGAAATTACGGGTCTTCAGCTAAATATGTTAACGAATTAGTAGGAAGTAACAGTCGTTTGGATGAAATACAGGCATTGTTTCTTTCAACTAAATTAAAACAATTAGATGCAGATAATTTAAGACGTCAAGAGATAGCAAAGCGTTATTTGTCTGAAATCAACAATCCTAAAATCAAATTACCGTTTTATGATTACTCCTCAAACCACGTGTTTCATTTATTTGTTGTTTTAGTAAATAATCGTCAGGATTTTGTTAATTATTTAAAAGCTAACAAAATAGAGTCGGCTATACATTATCCTACAGCTCCTCACCAACAAAAAGCGCTTTATCGATTAAATAGTTTGAAATTTCCGATAACAGAAAAAATTCACGAAACTTGTGTTAGTCTACCTATTAGTCCTGTGATGACTCAAAAAGAAGTAGATCAAGTTATTAGAACCCTTAATGATTACTAATTGAAAAAAGTATTAAACTATATTAATAATAATGTTTTATTAAAAGTAGCTTCACTTAATTCAGTATCTGTGATTGTTAAAATTATAGCTGGATTTTTAACGTCAAAGTTTATGGCTATTTTTATTGGTGCCGAAGGTATGGCGCTAGTGGGTAACCTTCGTAATTTTGTTGGTTCTGTACAGTCTATATCTATTTTAGGTCTATACAAAGGTGTTGTTAAATATATAGCACAACATAAACATGACAGGACAAAACTTTCTAAAATACTATCTACGGTTTTTTATTTAGGTTTTATCTCTACTCTTTTACTAAGTTTTTTAATTTATTATAATGCAGAGTACATAAACGACTTCATTTTTAAAGCCTATAATAACTACACATACATAATAAAAATTTTAGCATTAGCACTACCTTTTTATGCATTAAACATGTTGGCTTTTGCTATAATGAATGGTTTTTCTAAATATAAATATTTAATAATATTCAACATTTTTGGTCAGATTTTAGGAGCCATTATTACTATTCTTTTAATTTGGAAAGATGGAATAGATGGTGGTTTAACAGCTGTTGCTATTGCAGAGTCTATAATCTTTTTAATTACGCTTGTAGGAATTATTAATAGACAAAACTTTGCGCCTTTAATTAAAGCTAGTAAGTTTAGTTTAAAGTTAACTAAAAAGCTAAGTTCATATTCCGGAATGGCTTTGTTTTCTGCCATTATTTTACCTTTAGTAGCATTATTTATAAGAAATTATATTATAGATAATGTAGGAGTAGAAAGTGCTGGACATTGGGAAGCGATGAATAGAATATCTAACTACTATTTAATGTTTGTTAGTACACTTTTGTCTCTATATATTTTACCTCGTTTTTCTGAAATTGACACTATTAAAGACTTTAGAAAAGAAGTGTTTAGCTTTTATAAAACTATAATTCCGATTTTTGGATTAGGTCTTATTATTATTTACTTTTTAAGACACTTTATTGTTTTAATTGTTTTAACTGAAGAGTTTCAACCTGTAGAAGACCTGTTTTTTTGGCAACTTTTAGGTGATTTTGTAAAAGTACTGTCTATTGTTATCGCTTACCAGTTTTTAGCTAAGCGTATGTTTTGGCATTATATTATTACAGAAGCTTTTTCTGTCACTACATTATACTTTACAAGTCAATATTTGATTGATGAGTTTGGAGTTGTTGGTGCAAATATGGCTCACTTTGTAACTTATGTGCTGTATTACGGGATTATCTTGATGATTTTTTATTCTTCTTTATTTGGTATAATCCCAGAGAAACAGGAAGAAGATTAATTATTTTGCCAAGTTGCTAAGTATTGTTTTGCAACTTCTTTATAATCATGATGTGTTTCAATAAACTGTCTAGCATTTTTAGAAATCTTATTAATTTGATCAGGATTTTCTATTAACCATTCTAATTTTTTAACTAAATAATTTACATCAGGTAAAGCGTTTATAGCAACAGTATCTTCTTCTAAATTATAATGGTCTAGCCATTCTTGTTCTGCGCCAGTAAACACAACTTTACCTTTTGCCATAGCTTCTAAAGCATTGTAACCTTGGTCGTAAGCATAAATTTGGTCTAATAAAATATGAGCGTTGTTGTAAATGTTTATGTATTCTTTATAAGGTAGATTAGTAGTTTCAATGATATTTACATTGTCTTCATATTTTTTCTTAATAATAAATAAAGCTTCAGTAAAGAATTTGTTACCTTTTTTTATAGAAGAATGACTGTTAATACCATGAAAAATATTGATTTTATCATTAGTTTTTATAGGGATGTATTCAATTTTATCAACATTAATTGGGTTTGGGATTAAGCCTAAGTAATGCGGATGATTTTTTAATGGGATATGATAATCCATATCAGAAGCTATGACGCCTTTAGTGTTTTTATAAATGAAATGATGTAGTTTTTTATATGGTGGTGTTATGTATTTTAAAGCGTATATAAATCTTTTCTTTTGTGACTGGTCTTCTAAATATGAAGTCATGGAAGAATGTTTTAACTTACCATCTAAAGCATATTTGACAGATATGTAATCATTACCACAACATAATAGAAAAGCATCTTTATTTTGAGAAAATAGTTTGTCTAAAAATTTAATTTGAAATTTAGGGTAAGTAAATAAAGCATCTTCATTTATTAACTGTATAACATCAAAACCTTTTAATTGGTTGATTTTTTGGTTGTAGTAAAAAGCGTTTTCAAGTTTAATAAAATCAAGATTAAAAAACCTTATAAACATAGAATTAATAAGGCTTAATGTTTTTGATTTTTTTATTTTGGAACTTACGTCTATATCAACATTAAAACCTTTAAAACCATCACCACTTCCAATTAAAGTTACATTGTGACCTGATTTTTCTAAACCTTCTTTCAAAGAGTTATGTAATCTGCTAAATTCGCCAACCAATAAAATGTTCATTTATTATATCTTTACGCCAAAAGTATTAAAATATATTTATGATTAGTCAAGATACATTAAGTTTAGAAATTCTTATTTCTACAATGAAAAGAAGCAATCTTGACTTTTTGAAACCTATGTTTCCTAAAGACTTTGGTAATTATAATATTTTAATAATTAATCAAACAGAAAAAGGGCAAGAGTTAACTTCAAAATATGATAATATAAGAGTTGTTAATTCATATGAAAAAGGGCTGTCTAAAAGCAGAAACCTAGCACTTAAAAATACAAAAGCAGATATTTGTTTAATAGCAGATGATGATATAAAATATGTTGAAAATTTTGATAACATTATTAAAAATGCTTTTAATACAAACAAAAATTTTGATGTGTTAACATTTATGATGTCTGATTTTGAAGGAAAACTTGCTAAAAAATATAATTTACAAAAACAGCATAATTATAAAAGTTTAGTAAAAGCAAACTCCGTCACAATAGCATTTAAAAATCATAAAGTAATTGAGACAAAAATAAAATTTGACACCAATTTTGGTTTAGGAAGTATTTTTGAAATTGCAGAAGAATTTATCTGGTTAAGAAGCTTGTATAAAGCTAATCTTAAAATAGGATTTATACCGAAAGTTATAGTACAACATCCTTATGAAAGTTCTGGGCGTTTTGGGGGAAGTGATCGCGTAATAGCAGCCAGAGCAGCGCTGTTTTATAAATATTCTAAACGATTTGCATATTTAAAATTAATTAGATATTTAATATTAATGCTAAAAAAACAACAAATAAAGCCTAATGAATTTGTTAAAAAACATCGTATAGGTTATAATGCTATTAATTATTATAAAATCATTTTACAATCAAAAAAAGAGTAAATGGAGCATACTACAATTAATTCAGTAAAATTAGTTGAAATACCCAAAATTAAAGATGTTAGAGGTAACCTTTCTGTCGTAGAAAAAGATACCATTCCTTTTGATATAAAACGCGTATATTACTTATATGATGTGCCAAGTGATGCTTATCGTGGTGGGCATGCACATAAAGAACAGTTAGAGTTACTTATAGCATTAAGCGGAAGCTTTGAGGTGACTCTTGATGATGGTAAAAGTAAACGCTCAATAATATTAAATAAACCAAATAAAGGCTTATTAATACCTAAAGGAATTTGGAGAGAGTTGCAAGATTTTTCATCTGGATCTGTGTGTTTGGTGTTAGCTTCAGATGTGTTTGATGAAGAAGACTATATTAGAGATTATAATGATTTTTTGTCTTTTAAAGATTAATTTTTTTGATATAAAAAACTAAAATAACTTAGCTTTAGTAGTTGTAATAAAAAAATGTTAGGCTTATTACTTAGTAGCTGTTTTTCTATTATACCATTGCATGATTTGTAAAACCAACTAAAAAGACGGTTTAAATATATTTTTTTTATTCTAGAATGTGTCTTAAGTAAACTATTATCATGCTTGGTTATTTCTCTTTTTTCAACTGAGTCATACAGCAACTTTACTGCGTCTTTTTGTTTCTTTAAAAAGGAACTGTTATCCTCAAGTCCTAAATGGATAACTTCATTGTCAATATGTAGAGTTTTTATATTTTGCTCTTTTAGTAAAGTAGCAAAGATTAAATCACCGCCATAAGTATTTGTTTTTACTTGTTTTGATAAAGACAGATAAGTGTCCTTCACTATTAAAAGGTTTGCTGAAATTATGACCTTATATGGATTTAAATTTCTTTTATGGGCAGTTACTTCTTCCTTTTTTTTACCATATTTCCATCTTAAAAGATGCTTTTTATAGCTGTTTTCATCGTAATAAAAACCACCAAAAATAGCTTTGTAATCTTGATCTATGTAGTTTAGATACTTAGTTATAAAGTTATCGTTTTTAGGTATAACATCTGCGTCTAAAAACAAAAGCCATTTATTTTTGGCTAATTTTGCTAAATGCTCTCTTGTAGCAACTCTTCCTTTGTTTTCGGAGCTTATTTTATAGTAACAACTTGTTAGTTTTTCAATCTTTTTGTTTGCTTTAGTAAAATCTGAATCAGAGTGATCGTCTAAGCAGATAATTTCAAAGTCAATGTTTGCTTTTAAACATTTTTCATGAATGTTTAATACCAAATCGTAGATGTAGTAATTGTAAGTTGGTATTAAAATGGATAACATAAAATTTTAACTTTTACGTTGTACAACTTCAAATACCTTATTGTCATCACATTTTAAAGTCTTGCTTGGGTATTTTAAAAGTAAAGCATAGTCATGGGTCGCCATTAAAATAGTGTTTCCGTTTTTGTTAATATCTTGTAGCACTTCCATTACCTCAATACTTGTTTGTGGATCTAAATTACCAGTTGGCTCATCTGCTAGTATTAATTCTGGCTCGTTTAATAATGCTCTTGCTATTGCAATACGTTGTTGTTCTCCTCCAGATAATTCGTGCGGAAACTTAAAACCTTTAGTTTTCATACCAACTTTATCCAAAACGGTTTCTATACGTTCTTTCATTTTATCTTTATCTTTCCAGCCTGTTGCTTTTAAAACAAAGGTTAAATTGTCATTTATGGTTCTGTCGGTTAGTAATTTAAAATCTTGAAAAACAATACCAAGCTTTCGTCTTAAAAAAGGAATTTCTTTTTCTTTAAGCGTACGTAAATTAAAATCTACAATATGACCTTCACCTTGAGTTAGTTTTAAATCACCATAAAGCGTTTTCATAAAACTACTTTTTCCAGATCCAGTTTTTCCTATTAAATAAACAAAATCACCTTTGTTGACTTGTAAATTAACATCAGATAATACTAAACTTTCTCCTTGAAAAATACTAGCGTCTTTTAATTCTAAAACGGTTTGACTCATATTCGATTTTAATTATTTATAACAAAGTAAACAAAATTTTACGTCACAGCCTATTAAAAGGTTTTGATATTAATCTTAAAGCATTACCTTAGTCCTTTTTACAAAAAATGATAAAATTACTGCCTACCAAATACCGTATAATTTATCTCATAATTTTTGTTTTAGGACTTTTAAAAGTCTTAATAACTGGTGCTATTTTTTATCCAGATAGTTATGCGTTTTTAGATATGCAAATTAACAGGTCGCCTGTTTATAGTCTGTTCTTAAAACTGACAACGACTGTTTTTGGCGATTATTATGAGGTGCCAGTTTTAGTCTTACAGTATTTATTTTTTGTATTTGCTATTAATTATTTATTAAAGTCAATCAAATCAAAAATCAATCTATCAGCAGTAGGAATTTTATTAATCCAGTTTTCAATTTTAATAAATGGGTTGTACTTTTATTTATCTGTAAATAGAGTGCTTTCTGAAGCTATAGTGTTTCCTTTAATTTTAATTTTTATTGCTGAAATTTTTAAATTATTATCTAATAAAACACTCAAGAATTCTTACAAACTAATTGCCGTTTTTTTTGTTTTACTATTTACAAGAGGACAATTTTTAGCTTTTTTGCCATTAATAGTTTTAGCATTTATTTATGTTGCTTTTCATTCTAAAAATTATAAAAAAGGAATCATTGTTTTATGCTTAACATTAGCAACACCTTTTTTAAGTAGTCTTTTAGAAAAGACTTATAATAAAATAGTTATAGGTGAATTTAAAGGTTATGCTATGACCTATGTGCATTTTATAACAAATCCTTTTTATATCGCTAATGCGGAAGATAAAAATCTATTTTCTAATCCTGAAGAAAAAGCTTTTTTTAATAGAACATACGATTTAATGTTAGATAAAAAAATAACAAGAAACCAAGCTATACAAACCAAATATGTAGATGATTATCTTTTTTTTGAGAACAACTTTTCAAAAATTTGTAACGCTTCAATTCATCAGGCTAACATGGATTATTATGGCACGCAAGGGTATAATTATTTAGAACAGCAATACAAGGTAGACCAAATGACATCTAGTATGTTTTTGCCTTTATTAAAAGCAAACTTTAAAACATGGGTAAGAATGGTTGTAAAAAGCTTTATTAAAGGATTTGGCGGTATACAAATGTGTCTTGCTTTAGGATTATTACTCTTATATTGCATCATGTTTTTTAAAGATAATACGATGTTGTTTTTAGGAATAGCAATAACTTTAAAAGTTTTAAACGGAATAATCATCGCAATGGTAGTACATTCAATTTATAGGTATACTTTTTATTTTGATTGGGTTTTATTAGTAGCATTTATTTTAATATTAGATTCTAAAATTAAAAAAGCATAAGATGTCTGTAGAGTTATCCATAGTAATGCCATGTTTAAATGAAGCTGAAACCATAGAAAATTGTATAACAAAAGCATTACATTTTTTAAAAGAAAACAATATTTCTGGAGAAGTTGTTATTGGTGATAACGGAAGCACAGATGGTTCTCAAAAATTAGCATTGGCTTTAGGCGCTACAGTGGTAGATGTAAAAGAAAAAGGTTATGGTAGTGCGTCAAGAGGCGCGATTGAAGCAGCCCAAGGTAAATATGTAATTACTGCAGATACAGACGATAGTCATGATTTAGAAAACCTAATGCCTTTTGTAAAAAAACTGCGCGAAGGTTATGACTTGGTAATGGGTAATCGTTTTAAAGGCGAAAAAATTGAAAACTCAATGCCTTTTTTACATCGGTATTTAGGTAATCCAGTACTGAGTTTTATTGGAAATTTATTTTTTAAAACTAAAATAAACGACTTTCATTGTGGTTTACGAGGTATTAATAAAAAAGCATACCAAACACTAGATTTAAAATCTACAGGAATGGAGTTTGCTTCAGAAATTGTTGTAAAAGCCTCAATGTTAAATCTTAAAATAACCGAAGTGCCAACCACAGTTTTTCCAGCAGGAAGAACACGTAAAGCGCATTTAAGAACATTTCCAGATGGATGGCGTCACCTTCGTTTTTTATTGCTGTACAGTCCAAAATGGTTGTTTCTTTTTCCTGGGTTGTTATTATTATTAATAGACTTAATTGCTACAGTTTATTTAGTGGTTAAGCCAGAAGATAACTTAATAAAATGGTTGCCGGTTTCGTCTTCATTAATACTCATCGGGTTTCAGTTTATATTATTTTATGCGCTAACAAAGATTTATGCTACAAATCAAAACCTAATTCCAAGAGGAAAAAACTATAATAACCTATTTAAATATTTTACTTTAGAGAAAGGTTTGTTAGTTGGATTTTTAATGATTCTTGGCGGAAGCGCAAGTTTAATCTATTGCTTTTTAGCAGAAACTTCTTCTTTCGAAGAGTTAAAACTCTTAATTCCTTCAGCAATTTTCACAGCGCTTGGTGTACAACTAATTTTGTTTAGCTTTTTCTTTAGTATACTTGGTTTAGTAGATAAAAAGGATTAGCTAAAGTCTACATTTAATAACTCCGTTTATAATTATTAGTTAAATCTAACGTTAAGCTATTAGATTAATTTATCTTTGATTTACAATTTAAAAAACGTGTCAATGTTAGTAAAAAAACAGCTCACCTTTTTAGTGGTTTTTCTATTTTCGGTAGTGATGATGGCGCAACAAACCGCCATTTATACAAGTTCTTTAACCGATTATCAAAAAGCACTTCAACTATTTAATAATCAACAATATTTAGCAGCGCAAACCTTGTTTAGTCAGGTTAAAAAGCAAACCGATAATCCAAATATCGAAAGCGATTGTGCTTTCTATATTGCTAATTCTGCAATTAGATTAAACCAACAAGGTGCAGATGCAATGATGGAAAATTTTGTTGAAAATTATCCAACAAGTACCAAAAAAAACACAGCCTTTTTAGATGTAGCCGATTATTATTTTGAAAACGGAAAATACGCCTACGCACAAAAATGGTATGATAAAGTAGATGAAGCGTCTATGAGTCGAGCAGACCGAGAAAAATTCAATTTTAATAATGGTTACGCTTCATTTGTTACCAAAAATTATAACGATGCTAAAAAGTATTTAACGCGTGTAGAGACTTCACAAAAATATGGCTCTCAAGCAAAATACTATCTTGGTTTCATGTCTTATCAAGGTGATGATTATGATAGCGCCAACAAGTATTTTGATCAAGTTAGTGATGAAGAAAAATACAAAGAAAAGCTAAGTTATTATCAAGCAGATTTAAACTTTAAACTAGGTAAGTTTGAAAAAGCGATAGAGTTAGCCAAAGAAAAATTACCAACTAGTGATAGAAATGAAATTTCAGAACTTAATAAAATTATAGGCGAAAGCTATTTCAACCTAGAAAAATACAGCGAAGCCATTCCGTATTTAAAAGAATACCAAGGTAGAAAAGGTAAGTGGAGCAATACCGATTATTACCAATTAGGTTACGCTTATTACAAGCAAAAGGATTACGATAGTGCGATTTCAGAATTTAATAAAATAGTAAGCGCAAATAATAGCGTTGCCCAAAATGCTTATTATCATTTAGGTGAAAGTTACGTGCATGTTGGTAAAAAGCAAGAAGCATTAAACGCTTTTAGAAATGCATCTCAAATGGATTACGATTTAAAAATCCAGGAAGATGCTTGGTTAAATTATGCTAAAATTAGTTACGAGATTGGTAACGCTTACCAATCGGTACCACAAGTATTGACAGGTTATTTAGAAAAATATCCTGATACGCAATATAAAGATGAAATAGAAGCACTTTTAATAGACTCTTACATCACCTCTAAAAACTACAAAGAAGCGTTAGAATTATTAAAAAACAAAAAGAGTTTTGAAAGCAAAGTAGCGTATCAAAAAGTAGCGTTTTATCGTGGTTTAGAATTGTATAATGAAGGAAATTACCAAGACGCAAAAGACCTTTTTGAAAAATCTTTAAGCGAGCAACAAGACCAAACCTTTACGGCTCGCGCAACGTTTTGGAATGCCGAAACCGATTACAATTTAAGTGATTACAACGAAGCTTTAATTGGTTTTAAACAGTTTGAACAACAAGCTGAAGCGCCTTCAACTACTGAATATACTAACTTAGATTACAACATTGCTTACACCTATTTTAAACAGAAAAAGTATAGTGAAGCGACACAGTATTTCAACAGTTTTATCTCAAAACACAAAGAAGATAAAGTAAGATTGAATGATGCTTACTTGCGTTTAGCCGATGGTTATTTTGTATCAAGTCGTTATACAGATGCTATTTCGGCTTACGAAAAAGCAATTGCTGTTGGACAATTAGAAAACGATTATGCGTTCTTTCAAAAGGCGATGAGTTATGGTTACATTAGTCAAGATGCTAAAAAAAGAAGTGAGTTAGAGCAATTTATTTCAACCTATAAAAATTCAAAATTACGTGATGATGCGATGTATGCGTTAGGAGATTCTTATGTAAAATCTGGTGACGATGCTAAAGCAATTCAGACCTTTGATCGCCTAATTTCAGAATACAAAACAAGTCCGTTTAACAGCAAAGCACAATTACGTCAAGGATTAGTGTTTTACAATAAAAGTGATAATCAACGTGCATTGACTAAGTTAAAAGCTGTGGCAGAGAATTATCCAAATTCGGCAGAAGCCAATCAAGCAGTTTCTACTGCACGATTAATTTACATAGACTTAGGTCAGGTAGATGCTTATGCGGCTTGGGTAAGTACTTTGGATTATGTAGAAGTTACCGATGCCGATTTAGATAACGACACTTACGAAGCTGCCGAAAAACAATTTTTAGACAACAATACCAATGCAGCGATTAAGCAGTTTAATAACTATTTAAACCAATTTCCTAATGGATTACATGCTAACTCTGCACATTTCTATTTGGCGCAAATGTATTTTAAAAAGGACTTAACAGATAATGCAAAACCACATTTTGAATATGTTGTAAACCAATCACAAAGCGAATTTACGGAAGAAGCATTGCTACGTTTGTCTCAAATTCAGTTAGATCAAAAAGATTGGAATGCAGCAATACCAACGTTAAAGCGTTTGGAAGCCGAATCTAATTTTCCGCAAAATTCTCTGTTTGCGCAGTCTAATTTAATGCAAGCCAATTACCAGCTAGAGCAATTTAGTCAAGCTGTAGCTTACGCGGAAAAAGTACTTGCTAACAACAATTTAGATAACAAAATTAAAAGCGATGCTTACGTCATCATTGCACGTTCTGCAATTAAAACAAATAATGAAGCTAAAGCTAAAACAGCATATCAAAAAGTTGAAGAAACCGCAACTGGTGAGACAGCTGCAGAAGCTTTGTACTACAGTGCTTATTTTAAAAACAAAGAAGGCAACTATGAAGCGTCTAATGCAGTAGCACAGCGATTAGCTAAAGATTATTCGGGTTATAAATATTACGGAGCAAAAGGGTTAATCGTTATGGCAAAGAATTTTTATGCTTTAGGCGATGCGTTTCAAGCGACTTACATTTTAGAAAGTGTGATTAAAAACTTCAGCAACTTTGAAGATGTAAAGACAGAAGCCGAAGCCGAATTAGCAACTATAAAAGCTGAAGAAGCTAAAACAAATTCTTCTGTAATTACCGAAGATTAAGATACAATCATAATTCAATAAAACTAAATTATGTTTAATAACAAAAAGCAAATCATATTACTGTTTTTATCG
The DNA here is from genome assembly GCF_037029245.1 of Mesoflavibacter sp. CH_XMU1422-2. Classification (NCBI taxonomy): domain Bacteria; kingdom Pseudomonadati; phylum Bacteroidota; class Flavobacteriia; order Flavobacteriales; family Flavobacteriaceae; genus Mesoflavibacter; species Mesoflavibacter sp. CH_XMU1422-2. The sequence continues at coordinate 110,232 of NZ_JAYMEE010000059.1, forward strand.
TTGATAACAACCGTAATGTTATTTTCTCAAGAAAGAGATCAAGACACTATTAATACAGATGTTATAGATGTTATAAAGCCATATACACCAACCGTTTCTGACGCATTTAAAGTAAAAGAAACACCAACGTTAGATGATACCGAAACTGGTGCAAAAAAAGAAGTGCAATACAATATTTTTTCGTTTCCTGTAGCATCTACATTTACACCTGCAAAAGGTAAAGCAGCAGTTGTTGACAAAGCAAAAAAAGTGAAATTATACGATAACTATGCTAGTTTAGGTGTTGGGACTTACACAACTATTGTTGGAGAAGTGTTTTTAAATCATGCAATTGGTCGTGATCAGTCTGTAAGTGCTCATATTGCACATCAATCGTCTCAAGGCGATGTGGAAGATGTGTTGACAGATAGTGGTTTTTCAGATTCTAAATTAAATTTAAGCTATACTAATAGAAATAGAGACTTTACCTGGTCTGCTTTAGGCGGATTTCAATATCAAACCTATAATTGGTATGGTTTACAGCAACCATTATATGATCAGACAACAGCAGATGGATTGGACGTTGGTCATTCTTATTACACAGCTCATGTTGGTGGTGATATTAATTTTGAAGATGCAATTGTTAATGATGGAAGTGTGTTGTTTAGACGTTTTGGAGATGATTACAGTTCTGGAGAAAATAGATTTAAAGCCGATGTAAACGGTACAGTAACCATTCAAGATTTAGATATAAATACAGGTGTTTTTGTAGATTATTTAAGCGGAAGTTTTGATCGCGATTACTATTCGCCAACCGAATTAAACTATGGTAATTTTCAAGTTGGTGTCAATCCAAAATTACAACTTAAGCAAGACGATCTAACGGTAGATTTAGGTTTAAAAGCAGTTTATTTTAATAATACTGAAGCAAGTGATAGTAAGTTTTTTATCTATCCAGATATTGCAGCAAGTTATAAATTAGTAGACGAAATTTTAATCGTGTTTGCAGGAGTAAAAGGAGGATTAATACAAAATAACTATCATGATTTTGCGCAAGAAAATCCGTTTGTGTCACCAAATTTATTTATTGTTCCTACAGATCAGCAATACAATGCATTTGGAGGATTAAGAGGAAAATTATCTAGTAATACAAGTTATACGATTAGCGGAAGATATCAAGCCGAAAAAAACAAAGCTTTATTTGTAAATAATGATGTGTTGGCAACAGACCAACCATATACTTACGGAAATTCTTTTGGAGTAACTTATGATAATGTAAACACGTTTAGCGTTGCAGGTGAAGTAAATGTAGACGTAAACAGAAACTTTAGCTTAGGATTAAAAGCCGAATATTTTACGTATGATGTTAAAAATGAAGAAGAAGCATGGAACCTACCAGATATTGAAGCGTCTTTATTTTTAGATTACCAAATAGACGAACATTGGTTTGCAGGCGCTAACTTATTTTATGTTGGAGAGCGTAAAGATTTATTATTTGTGCCAAGTCTATTAGCTCCACCAACAAATCAAGTAGTAACTTTAGATAGTTATTTTGATGCTAATGCACATGTGGGTTATCACATTACCGATAGATGGTCTGCATTTTTAAAGGCAAATAATATGGCGTCTCAAAACTATAATAAGTGGCAAAACACACCAGTACAAGGTATTCAGATTTTAGCTGGTGCGACTTATAAGTTTGATTTTAATTAGTATTGGCATAATAATTGTTAAATTTGAAATAACAATAAACCTTTAAAATGAAAAATATAATCACTCTTATTTGCTTTTTAGTAGTAGCAAATTTAGGTTTTGCGCAAGTTGATGCCTATAGCGAAGACGTAAAAAAATGCATAAAAAGTAATGGTACCATTGCTTATTATGAAAATGTAGTAGACCAAATGTTTACAATGTTAGAAGAGCAATTTGAGTCTCAAAACGTACCAGCAAAAGTATGGACAGAAATAAAAGCAGAAAAAACAGATGCAATGGATGAGTTAGCTCAAATGATTGTGTCTGCTTATCGCGCACATTTTACGCATGAAGATGTAAAAAATATGAATGCATTATATGCAACCAAAGCAGGACAAAACATGTTTAAACCAGAAGAGTTGTCAGAAGGTGATAAAGTGGTTTTAAAAGAATTTTATGCAAGCGAAACAGGACAGAAAATTGTAAACTCACAGGACTCTATGAATGCGTCTATGAGTAATATTTCTGAAATGTGGAGTAAAGATTTATACCAAGGTGTAATTTCTAAATTATCAGAAAAAGGTTATAATCTTTAAGTGATTTTATGAAAGTTAATACTTTAACAATAGGGCTATTCCTTTTTTCAGTGGTTAGCTATGCTTGTAGTTGTAGTTACGGAACATTAAGTACTAAACTTAATAGTTTTGATAATATTTTTACAGCTAAAGTAGTTAAGGTGTTAGAGTATCATAGTAATTCTAAACAAGCAAAAAAAATAGAGGTTGAATTTTTAGAAAAAATAAATTTTAAGTACAATTCAAATATAATTTATTTCTCAGAACCAAGTGGGATTTGTCCAATACCAAACCCAAAAAAAGATTCAGAATGGCTTTTTTATATTAATATATCTGAAGAAAATAAATTAATTATCAGTGAATGTAATCCTTCAGTTAATTTAAAAAACAGGAGAGCTAAAGATGATTTAAGTAAATTGAAAATCTTAAACAATCTACGAAAGGAAAATTTAGAGTCTTTAAGTTTTTATGAAAGTAATCTGTCTTTTTTTCAGTCAGATTTTAGTCGATCAAAATATTATGAGTTTGATAATGATTATGGTCTATATGAAGTTGCTTTTGACAATAATCTTTCAAGTGTAAACAAGATAACAGTAAAAAAAGGACTAGGCGATAAATTTGATGAAAAAATAATGAGTTATTTTAAAAATAGGTTTAATTTAAAATTAAGAAGTAATGTGAAGTCTTTAGTTGATGATAATTTTAAATTAAGAGTTTTAGTATGGAAGACTAAATAAAAATTTTAGCCAAATAATCATAATGCTCGCCTTCAGCGAGCATTTCGCATTTTAAACCAACAGCTTTGCATGCGGTATCCAATAAATTAAAGTCTAGGTAAAGCCACTTCATTGGTGTTTCTTTTTCACCTTTATAAGAAATGTAATAATCTAATTCGCCATAATAATTAGCATTCATATCGTGCCAAAATCCGCCATCTTCATCTAAGTACATATATTTTATATCACTAGAATCAATTAAGATTTGTCCATTTTTATTTAAAATAGATTTTAAGTGTAATAGGTGTTTAGACACTTGATTTAAGGTTTGAAAAATACCAGTGCCATTCATAAGTAAAAGAATAGTATCAAAAGTTTCGGTTTCATCTAAAATAGATTTGTGTTCAATATTTAAAACGCCTCTTTGTTTTGCGACTTTTACAGCGCCTTCAGAGATATCAATTGCTTTAACTTTAATATCTTTTTGTTGTAAATACAAACTATGGCTACCTGCGCCACAACCAACATCAAGCGTTTTACCTTTTGCTAATTTTAGTGCTTTTTGCTCTAGTTTAGGCATGTCTTTAAAACTTCTAAAAAGATAAGGAAGCGGTAACTCGTCCTCATCAGAAATGTTTGTTGAGGTTATAATGTCTTCGGTGTAGTTACCGTTATAATAATCTAATAAAGCTTTTCCAAAAAGGTCTTTCATTTAGTTTTAATTTTCATTTCCGCGAAAGCGAAAACATAGTGGTAAAATAGTATTTTTGCAGAATGCAAGAGTTTATAAATAAACTTCCAAAGCTTGCCAAAGATAAGCATAAGGAAAACAAAACCTTTTTTACAAAGCTAAAAATGAAACCACCAAAAAAATTAGATTATATCATGCAAGAGTTGCATGAAGAAGAATTTGACCGTACAGATTGTTTAGAATGTGCTAATTGTTGTAAAACAACAGGTCCATTATTTACTAATAAGGATGTAGAGCGTATTGCTAAGTATTTTAAAATGAAACCACAACAATTTATCGACACGTATTTGCGTATTGATGAAGATAATGATTATGTATTGCAAAGCGTACCGTGTACGTTTTTAGGTGCCGATAATTATTGTTCTATTTATGATGTTAGACCCAAAGCTTGTGCCGAGTTTCCGCATACGGATAGAAAAAAGTTTCAGCAAATATCAAATTTAACAATGAAAAATGTAGCCATTTGTCCTGCAGCTTATAATATAGTTGAAGCTATGAAAAAACGTATTAATCTATAACATTTGGTTTGGTTTTTGTGCATTAATGGTCTAAATTTAATTCTATGAAAAAAAGTGTATTTGCTTTATTATTATGTGTTTTTGTAACTAGTTTTTCTTGGTCGCAAGAATGGTTAACCTCTTTTAAATTTGCTAAAAGATTGGCTTTAATGGAAGATAAGATGATTTTAGCAGTTTGGGAAAACTCTGCAAGTTATGCTTATCCTGTTTTGATAGAAGACAATAAAGGTATTAAGTACGAGGTAAAGCTATTTGAAGATGAAAACGCAAACAAATTAGTTTGGGAATATTTTGTGCCAGTCATAATTAGTGAGAGTAATTATGATGATCTTGCAGCAGAATATTTAACCGATAAAAACTACAAGTATAAAGACCGTTTTAATGATGACTTTTTAAAAGTTATGGATCCAAATGGAAATATAATTAACACAGGTTTTCAAGATGAATACGGTATTTTAAACCTTACTAGACTGATTAGAAGCTATGCGTTAAACTTATCATTTTTAAAATCTGAAATGACAGGTTATTTTGAAAACAAGTCATTTTCGTCTGCATTTAGACTCGCAGTTAAATATTTAGATTTTGCAACTTATGCTAAAGACGACGTTAAAAAAGAGATTGTTAATTTATCTGATATTTATATGAATGAAGCTAAGACATTGTTAGAAAAAAGTAATTTTGATAATAAATCTGCTTTAACTCAAAAAATAGAATTATTAGACTTAAATAAAGATTTAATCTTAGGTAGACATCGTAAAGTTTACCGTGCTTTAAAAAAGACAAATGAGACTAGTATAGATAAAATTAATAAATCACTATATGCCTTTTTACAATATGCTTCATTAAAAGGTATAGGTAAAATAGAAGAATCCTTAAAATGGCAAGATCAAGTCACTCAAAATGATTTGAATAAAATAAAGTTTATTACAAAATAAACTTTATTTTATATCTTGTAGTTAGTTATGGAAACACTTTTAAACTACTTCGAGGCTATACCATCAACACACAGAAGTGCGTTGTTAGTTGGTGGTATTACGCTTTTTTGGATATTAGAAGGTATGTTGCCACTTTTTAATTTTAAATACAAAAAATGGAAGCATGCATTGCCTAACCTATTTTTTACACTTACAACGGTTATTATTAATTTTACATTAGCAGGATTATTAATTTTCACATCTTTTTGGGTGAAAGAAAATAACTTTGGGATCATCAATTGGTTACCAGAAATGCCTTTATGGTTATACGCGCTATTAGGAGTTTTATTTTTAGACTTTTTTGGAGCTTACTTAGCACATTATGTAGAGCATAAAGTAAAACCACTTTGGATGGTACATCTTGTACATCATTCTGATCATAATGTAGATACAACCACAGCAAATAGACATCATCCAATAGAAAGTATTATAAGATTTGCATTTACACTTGCAGGTGTATTTATAGTTGGTACGCCAATAGCAATAGTGTTTTTGTATCAGTCAATGTCACTTGTTGCTACGCAGTTTACACATGCTAATATCAAAATGTCTAAGCGTGTAGATAAATTAATTAGTTACGTGTTTATTTCTCCAGATATGCATAAGATTCATCATCATTATAAATTACCATATACAGATTCTAACTACGGTAATATTTTTTCTATTTGGGATAGACTTTTTGGTACTTATATGTACATGAACCGAGAAGATATTGTATATGGTGTAGATACCTTTCCTAATGAGGAAGAAAATGGTAGTTTAATTCATCTTTTAAAGCAACCTTTTCACAAATACAGAAAGCCTACAACAGATTAGTTTTTGTGTAAATTTCAATTATTTTTTCATTTTGTTGATTTTATCCTAATAAATTAAATAAAACATTACATTTTTATCTGTTTCGCATTAAATTCCATACATAAATTATTGATTATCAGTTAAATTGGTTGTTAATCGAGTAATTTGTGCTTTTTGACTAATTTCTCATATTTTTAATATTGAAACTAACTTAGTAAGTTTTTTTCAATATACATTTGGCTTCCCTTAGCAATTGATTTTTAGCATTACGTTAAAAATATAAAGATGAAATACCTACAAAAAACATTACTATTCGCAGCTTTATTTGTGCTGACTTTTTCTGTAACTGCTCAAGAAAAATTTACGCTTATTCATAAAAATAAAAATAGCTCTGCTTTAGGTTTAAAACATGATTTAAATAAAGTAGGAGATACTATTTTGATGACAAGTGATAAATCAATTCTAAGAGTAAGCTTTTTAAGTCATGCTCAAAAAGAGACCGTTAAGGTAGATTTAGATAATAAAAGTGCTAAAATACCATTGCACCACTTAGCAAAAGGAAGATATACTATTGCTGTGTATAGAGAAGACATGATTATTGCTTTTGATATAGTAAGGCAAAAAGAAATTTTAGCTGTAGACAATTCTATTACAGATCTAGAAGAAAGTATCTTACGATCTAGCTTATCTCAAGAAGAACAAGAAAAAAGATTCATAAAGCCTTTATCAAAAAGCACTAATAAAGATACACGTTTAGCAAGTAATAATAATATAAATACTAAAAATCAGCTATCAGATAAAGAAATTTTTGAACGTGATAGAATAAAAAAAGAGAGAGAAGCGCTTTTAGAAAAAGAAAGAGTAATAGCTAAAGCAAATCTTATAAAATTACAAGAAGAAAGAGCTGCAAAACAAAAGAGAGAAGAAATAGCAATAGCCGAAGCTAAAAAAGAAGACGAGTTAGCAAAACGAAAAGCTTTAAAACATCAAGAAGAATTAAAACTAGCTGAAGAGAACCGAAAAAAGCTAAAAGAAGAAGCAGAAAAGAAAAGAATTGCAGAAGCAAGACAAAGAGAAGAAGAAGCAAAAAGAGCAGAAATAGAAGCGTCTAAAAGAGTAATGTTAGCTCAATTAGAAAAAAGTAAGCAGGCAAAAGAACAGTCTCTACAAAAATTAGCTAGCAATACAGTAAAACCCAAAAAGGTAAAATATAATTTGACTCTTGTTAATGATAAATCTGTAGATGTTCAGACAAGAGAAGAGTATCGTAGGGAAAACTTAAGGCCAAACGGTAAACCTTATAACGATTAATTATAAATTAAATAGGGTTTTCTTTTAATCAAATAATCTTCTAAGCCACTTTGCCAAGTGGCTTTTATTTTTTCTTCAGTCCAACCTGCTTTAATTTGTTTCTGTAATTTGTTGGTTCCAGCTAACTTGTCTATAAAATTATTTTTTAAGAAAAAGCTTTCTTTGTTTTTAGTTGCATTGTAAGCGTTTATTATAAAGCTTAAATCTATTTTGTCAAGTATTTTATAATTTCTTAAATCGTAACCGTTACAAACCTTATTTTCATGTTTTGGGTATTTTGCGCCATCATTAGATTTTGGTGTAAAAGTAAAGTCTGTTTTAGGTAAATCTGGTGATCCATAAATTTGAAATTGCATATCTGTACCACGACCAGCGCTAACATTAGTACCTTCAAAAAAACACAAACTAGGATAAAGATTAATTGATTTTGCATTTGGTAGGTTTGGAGATGGTTTAACAGGTAGATCATACTCTAAATCACGAGTGTAATTATCCATAGGTATAACTGTTAAGTCACATGTAATGTTGTTGTTTAGCCAACCTTCTCCGTTTACCATTTTAGCATATTCACCAATAGTTAATCCGTGAACAATTGGTACAGGATGCATGCCAACAAAACTTTTATATTCAGGTTCTAAAATAGGACCATCAACATAATGCCCATTTGGGTTTGGTCGATCTAAAACAATCACTTTTATGTTGTTTTCAGCACAAGCCTCCATAACATAGTGTAATGTAGAAATGTAAGTGTAAAAACGAGCGCCAACATCTTGAATATCAAAAATAATAACATCAATATCTTTTAACTGATTTGCGGTTGGCTTTTTGTTATTGCCGTATAAAGAAATAATAGGTAAACCAGTTTTAGTATCTATGCCGTCCTTAACAACTTCACCAGCATCTGCTTGACCTCTAAAACCATGTTCTGGTGCAAAAACAGTTGTTACATTAACCCTCATATAATCTTTTAGGTAATCGACTAAATGTTGTGTTACTTTTTTACTTCCCATTGTACTTTCATCTACAACTGCGCGTTGTAAAAAAGTAATTTCAGAAGTTTGATTAGCAACAATTCCAACACGTTTCCCTTTTAATAACGGTAAATATAAATTAGTTCTATTAACACCAAGTACTAAGGGATTAGATGTCTCAGTTGCAGTGTCAGCTTCAGTTTTAATAACTGTTTTTTCTGCGTGAGTTAAACTTTTTTTTGTTTGATTACCACAAGCAAATAGTGTTAAAACAAATAATAAAACTGTATTTTTACACCAATTAAAAGAAAATATCATATTGAATCTCGAGTTTTTTATAGCTAAACGCATTATTGATAGTAAGGCGTATAAAAGTAGTATTTCGGCGCCAATTATAAAAATAGGAATTTTAGCCATAATCCTAGGTATGATTGTAATGTTAATTGCTATTGCTACTGGTATTGGCTTACAAAAAAAGATTAGAGAAAAAGTAGTTGCTTTTGAAGGTCATGCAGTTATAGAAAGATATGATAATAATAACTCTCAAGAAAGTCAGAGCCCAATAACGACAAAGCAAGATTTTTACCCAAAATTTTCAGTAGTTCCAGAAGTAACACATATACAAGCAACAGCAACAAAATCAGGAATAATTAGGCTAGAAGACGATTTTGAATATGTTGTTTTAAAAGGTGTTGGTAAAGATTACGACTGGCAATATTTTGAAGAGTTTTTAGTAGAAGGGAAGCTACCAGATTTTCCTAAAGAAAAATGGAATGACCAAATTCTAATTTCAGAATATTTAGCAAACCGATTACAGTTTAAAGTAGGTGATAAATTCAATACCTATTTCTTAAAAGAAGATACCTCAAGACCGCCAAACATTGTAACGTTTCAAATTGTAGGTATATACAATTCAGGATTAAAAGAATTTGATCAATTATATGTTGTTGGCGATATTACACATATACAAAGACTCAATAAATGGGATGATAATCAAGTTGGACGTTTTGAGGTGTTTATCAAAGATTTTGATCAATTAGAAACTACCGGAAATGCAATAAGAGAAGAAGTACCAACCTTACTCAATGCAGTAACCGTAGACCAAATGCATCCTGTAATTTTCGAGTGGATTTCCATTTTTGATAAAAACACATACGCCATTATAGGTATCATGATTTTGGTAGCAGGAATAAATATGATTACCGCATTGCTAGTACTAATTTTAGAACGCACACAAATGATAGGCATTTTAAAAGCATTAGGAAGTAGTAATTTAAGCATCCGAAAAATATTTTTATACAACGCAACCTACTTAATTTTAAAAGGATTATTTTGGGGAAATTTAATAGGTATTAGCCTATTGTTATTTCAAAAATATTTTGGTTTAATTCCACTTGATCCAAAAACATATTACGTTTCAACAGTTCCAATTTATTTCAATATCGGGTACATTATCGCACTTAACATCGGTACTTTTGTATTATGCTTACTCATGTTAATTATCCCATCGGTAATAGTGTCAAAAATTTCACCGGTAAAAGCCATTAGTTTCGAGTAAATTTCAAATTTTTTTGGGCGTTACCACAAGGGTCGCGCTATCCGTTACTAGTTTTGGCTCGATGCGCGCCTCGCCAAAAGCTAACCACTACTATCGCTAACGTGAAATACAGAGCGTAGTCGAAGTACGGGTAAACACTATTGGTCGTTTTTAACCGCAAGAGTTAGTCCTAAATCAAAATTTATTATCAAAATAATAATGTAATTCCCTGTCAAAATTCAGAAATAATGAATGAAGGAACGTAGATGCCATGCGTAGCATGAAGCACGAAATTCCGAAAATGAATGGTGCTTTAGCAATTTCCTAATTTTGGTATGATTTTTTGGTTCGTTTTGTATCAATACAAAATGAACATAAGGACTTCTTTTAATTCTAAAACAATTCCGTACTTTTGCACTCGCAAAAAACAACAAATGAACTACGCAAACAACATATTAGAAACCATAGGTAACACGCCATTAGTAAAAATAAATAAGCTAACCGAAGCATTACCATGTTTAGTCCTTTCAAAATACGAAACATTTAACCCAGGTAATTCGGTAAAAGATCGTATGGCGCTTAAAATGATAGAAGATGCAGAAGCAGACGGACGCTTAAAACCAGGAGGAACAATTATAGAAGGTACTTCTGGTAATACAGGTATGGGATTAGCATTAGCAGCTATTGTAAAAGGATACAAATGTATTTTTGTAATGGCAGATAAGCAAAGTAAAGAAAAGGTAGATATCTTAAAAGCTGTAGGTGCAGAAGTTGTAGTTTGTCCAACTGCGGTAGAACCAGATGATCCACGTTCGTATTACTCAGTATCAAAACGATTAAGCACAGAGATAGAAAATAGTTGGTACGTTAATCAATACGATAACCCAAGTAACGCAAAAGCACATTACGAAAGTACAGGTCCAGAAATCTGGCAACAAACCGAAGGTAAAGTAACACACTTTGTGGTTGGTGTAGGTACTGGCGGTACTATTTCTGGAGTAGGAAAATATTTAAAAGAACAAAATCCAAATGTTAAAGTTTGGGGAGTAGATACCTACGGAAGTGTATTTAAAAAATATCACGAAACAGGAATCTTTGATGAAAACGAAATCTATCCTTACGTAACCGAAGGTATTGGTGAAGATATTTTACCAGAAAATGTAGATTTTAGCATCATCGATGGGTTTACAAAAGTAACCGATAAAGATGCAGCAGTTTATACACAAAGACTAGCCAAAGAAGAAGGTATGTTTTTAGGTAATAGTGCAGGAGCAGCAATAAAAGGTGTGCTACAATTAAAAGAACATTTTAAACCAGAAGATGTAGTTGTGGTTTTATTTCATGATCACGGAAGTAGATACGTTGGAAAAATGTTTAATGACGATTGGATGCGCGAAAAAGGTTATATTGAATAAAACCATTCCTGCGAAAGCAGAAATCTTTTAAAGTAAAATTATCCAAATTCATTTAGACTAAAAGGAGAAATAACAATAACATAGTTGCGAATTAGATATCTCTTTTTCGTTCGATATGATAAAAAAACTCACAGTGGTTAGCTGTGAGTTTTTTTATGAAATTTTTTAAGTATTGACAATTAATTCAATACTTAAAATAAATTCGTATTTTCAAAGCATGCAAGAAGACTTTCTACACTACCTCTGGAAATACAAAAAGTTTGAGTCAACTAATCTTCAAACTACTAATGGTGAAGCAGTATCTATCAAAAGTTTTGGAACACATAACCATAATGCTGGACCAGACTTTTTTAATGCACAAATAACAATAGGTGATCAACTTTGGGCAGGAAATGTAGAGATCCATATAAAATCTAGCGACTGGTTTGTACATAACCATGAGGTAGATTTAAACTATGATAATGTTATTTTACATGTAGTTTGGCAACATGATACAGATGTGTTTAGAAAAGATAATACAGCCATACCTACTTTAGAGCTTAAAAAGTACGTGCATTTATCTGCATTAAATAATTATCAAAAATTATTTAATAGTAAATCTACTTGGATTAATTGCGAAAATGAAATAAATCAAATATCAGATTTTATATTAAACAACTGGTTAGAACGGTTGTTTTTTGAACGTTTAGAACAAAAAGCAAAGGTTATAAATGTTGTTTTAGAACAATCTAAAAATAATTGGGAAGCAGTATTATTTAAACTTTTAGCTAAAAATTTTGGTCTAAAAATTAACGGAGAAGCCTTTTTAAGCGTTGCAAACAGTTTTGATTTTTCGGTAGTGATGAAGCAGCAAAACAGTTTTCAAAATTTAGAAGCTTTATTTTTTGGACAAGCAGGTTTGTTAGAAAAAGATGTACAAGACGCTTACTTTTTAAAGTTGAAGAAAGATTATATGTTTTTATCTCAAAAGTTTGGGTTAAAAAATAGTAATGTGCTACCAATGCAGTTTTTTAGGTTGCGTCCACCTAATTTTCCGACAATTCGTTGGTCGCAATTAGCTAATTTGTATACACAGCACAAAAATTTATTTTCAAAAATTATAGACTGTAAAACTAAAGAAGATATTTATGATATTTTTAAAGTAAGCACTTCAGAGTATTGGGACACGCATTATACGTTTGGAAAAGTTTCAAAAAAAGTCAGCAAAAAAATCAGTACTTCATTTATAGATTTACTTATCATAAATACGATTGTTCCGCTTAAATTTTGCTACGCGAAACAACAAGGAAAAGATATAGATGAAAAGTTGACACAATTATTATCTCAAGTTTCAGCAGAAAAAAATAGTATTATCGATAAATTTGATTCGTTAAATGTAAAAGCAACTTCAGCATTACATAGTCAAGCATTACTTCAGCTTAAAAATGAATATTGTAATAAAAATAAATGTTTACAATGCGCAGTGGGTAATACTTTATTAACCAACTAACTTATATTACAATCATAAGTAATTGTTTAAAATAAATATAGAAACAAAGCTTAAAATTAATTAACTTGCGGTATGCAAATATCTTACAAGCCATTATTATATTTTCAAAAAAGAGGTTATCATGTTTGTCAACGTATCGCTGACCGATTAGGTATTCGCGCTAAGGTAGTACGAACTAGTTTTATGTACTTAGCTTTTGTAACTCTAGGTTTTGGGTTTGCATTGTATTTATTCTTAGCGTTTTGGATGCGCGTAAAAGATCTTATTTATACCAAAAGGACTTCAGTCTTTGACCTATAAAAAATTATGACTAACCCAATTATTCAGCTTTTTAGATCAAAAGTTTATACAGCAGTTTTACTATTAGTAATATTATTAATAGTCGGTGTTTTAGGGTTTAAATTCATGTCAGATTATAGTTGGGTAGATGCAATGTACATGACGGTAATTACTATTACCACGGTAGGTTTTGGAGAAGTACAACCTTTAGATGATGTATCAAAAATATTCACAATGTTTTTAATTTTAACAAGTGTGATTATTGTTGGGTATGCTATTACTGTTATTACCGAATATATTTTAAGCCGAAATAATATTGAAGAATTAAAACAAAAGAAAATGCAGAAAAAAATTGATGCACTGTCTAATCATATTATTATTTGTGGTTATGGACGAAACGGAAAACAAGCTGCAACTAAATTGCTAGCTTACAATAAGCCTTTTGTTATTATAGAAAAAGATAAAGATATAATAGACAAATTTCAAGATGAAAATATGTCATTTATTTTAGGTAATGCTAATGAAGATGAGGTTTTGCATCAAGCAGGGATAGACCGTGCTAGTACGTTAATATCAGCACTGCCAAACGATGCCGATAATTTATTTGTTGTACTTTCAGCAAGACAAATAAAAAAAGACTTACATATAATTAGTCGTGCATCTCAAGAGACATCTTATGAAAAATTAAAATTAGCAGGAGCTAACAATGTAATCTTACCAGATAGAATAGGAGGAGATCATATGGCGTCTTTAGTTGTAGTTCCAGATTTAATAGAGTTTATAGATAATCTAGCTATTGTTGGAGAAACAAACATAAATATAGAAGAAATTAAAGTAGAAAAGCTTTATGATGTATCAAAACAAGCAAGAACAATAAAAGATTTAGACCTGCGTCACAAAACAGGTTGTACAGTAATAGGTTACAAAGGTGAGCATGGAGAGTATATTGTTAACCCAGAAGCAGACCAAAAGTTAATGCCAAACTCAAAAATAATAGTACTAGGAAGACCAGAACAAATCAATAAATTAAACACACTATACAAGTTAGACTAACTACTGATTTAACAGCATATGTTTTAAAAATTCATCATTTTTTTGCATCTTGCTAACTTTAACTAAACTTATAACTAACAATTTAAAATAATTATGAAGAAATATCTTCTTTCAATTTTTACTTTGATTATACCAATAATCACATTTGCACAAGATAGTACTGCAGAAAAATTTGACGCTGTATTTAAAGAATATACAGGCTGGTTTGTAGAAGGCATATTTGCAGAAATACCTTTTACAGATGATATTCAAATTCCGTGGGTTTTATTTGTGCTAGTTGGAGGAGCATTATTCTTTACTATATATTTCAAATTTATCAATATTACTGGGTTTAAAACAGCAGTAAAAGTTGTTCAAGGTAAATACGAAGACATCGAAAAACATGGAGTTGATAAACTTTACGGAGATCAAACACCAGGAGGAAATGTTTTTGAAACAATAAAAGACGATGGGGCAGATGGAGAAGTATCTCACTTCCAAGCATTAACAGCAGCATTGTCTGCTACAGTAGGATTAGGTAATATTGCAGGTGTAGCAGTAGCTTTATCTATAGGTGGACCAGGAGCAACGTTTTGGATGATTGTGGCAGGTCTTTTAGGGATGGCTTCAAAATTTGCAGAATGTACATTAGGTGTAAAGTATAGAGACGTAGGAGAAGACGGAACTGTTTACGGTGGACCAATGTATTATTTATCTAAAGGTTTAAAAGAAAAAGGAGCTGGAGGAGTTGGTAAAGTATTAGCAGCTATTTTTGCAATTTTTGTTATCGGTGGATCTTTTGGAGGCGGTAATATGTTTCAGGCTAACCAAGCAGCAGCACAGTTTACAAAATTATTTGGTTTAACTGGTGATAATGCAGGTATGTACTTTGGTATAGTAATGGCTGCATTAGTGGCAGTTGTTATTATTGGAGGAATTAAACGTATTGCCTCTGTTACAGAAAAAGTTGTACCATTTATGGCTGGTATTTATGTGTTAGCAGCATTAATAATTTTATTTGCCAACTTCACTTTAATAGACGATGCTTTTGCTTTAATCTTTGAAGGTGCATTTTCTGGATTAGGAATAGCAGGTGGTTTAATTGGTGTTATGATACAAGGTGTACGTCGTGGTGCATTTTCTAATGAAGCTGGAGTTGGTTCTGCAGCAATTGCACACTCGGCTGTACGTACAAAATATCCTGCAAGTGAAGGTATCGTTGCTTTATTAGAACCTTTTGTAGATACAGTAGTAATTTGTACAATGACAGCTTTAGTAATTATCATTACAAACTTTGGAGGCGATTCTTCTGCTATTAGTGGTACATTTATGCAATATGGTGTAGAGGTAAAAGAAGGTGTAGAGATTACAGCAACAGCATTTGATACGGTAATTCCTCACTTCTCGATTGTACTTACAATTGCGGTAATTTTATTTGCCTTTAGTACGATGATTTCTTGGTCTTATTATGGTATGCAAGGTTGGGCTTATCTTTTTGGAAAAGGAAAAATAACAGATTTAATCTATAAAATCTTATTTTTATTCTTTGTAGTTGTAGGTGCATCTATAAGTTTAGGAGCAGTAATAGACTTTTCTGATGCAATGATTTTTGCAATGGTAGTGCCAAATATTATTGGTGTAGTTATGCTATCACCATTAATTAGAAAAGAACTTAAAAAATACATGAATGCTATCAATAAAAAGGAAGACGCTTTAGAAGATGGAGCAACAGACTTGGTAGACGAAATGTAAAAAAATATATTAAAATGAATATCAAATCCCATTTCACGTTTTCTAATCAACAACGAAATGGGATTTTTTTATTGTTACTTCTTATTATAATTATTCAGTTGTTTATTCATTTTGGTTCTGAATATGTCTTTAAAACTGAAGTTGTTTCTACACAAAACAATAAGGAGTTAATTGCTTTTATCAATCAAATTGACTCATTAAAACAGGTTGAAGTTGAAAACCGTAAACCTAAAATTTATCCTTTTAATCCAAATTTTATAACTGATTATAAAGGTTACACTTTAGGAATGTCTCAAGATGAAATTAATAGGCTTTTAGAGTTTAGGAAACAGGATCAATGGATTAATTCTACAACACAATTTCAAAAAGTAACTAAAGTTTCAGATTCTTTATTAGATCAAATTTCTCCCTATTTTAAATTTCCAGATTGGGTCACTAATCCAAAACCAAAAAAATATACGCAAAACTTTTCCGCGAAAGCGAAAGAAAAAACTTCAGAGCAAAAAATAGACATTAACATAGCAACCGCAAGTCAGCTTCAAAAAGTTTATGGTGTTGGAGAAGCACTTTCTGCAAGAATAATAAAGTACAGAACTAAAATAAATGGGTTTTATGATTTGATAGAGCTTACAGAAGTTTATGGTTTGTCGACAGAAGTTATAGAAAATATCAAGCTTGATTTTGAGGTTAAAACTCCAAGAAAAATAAATAAAATTTCTCTCAACAAAGCAACAAGAGATCAGTTAGTGACGATTAAATATATTGATTACGAAGTGGCTTACAATATTATAGAACAAAGAACATTGCGCGATGGTTTTTCTAGCTTAGAAGATTTGAAAAAAGTTAAAGGTTTTCCGCTTAAAAAATTTGATATAATTAAGTTATCTTTACAGCTCAATTAAAAAAACTAACAAGCTATGGAGAGTATGTACTTCACTGAAGAGCATCAATTATTTAGAAACAGTTTACGCGATTTTTTACAAAAAGAAGTTGTTCCACATATCGAAAAATGGGAAAAAACAGGAACTATAGAGCGATTTATCTGGAATAAATTTGGCGAAATGGGCTTTTTAGGGATTAGTTATCCTGAAAAGTACGGCGGATTAGATTTAGATATTTTCTATATGATTATCCTTTTAGAAGAGTTACAACGTATAAACTCAGCAGGCTTTGCAGCAGCTATTTGGGCGCACGCTTACCTAGCTATGACACACCTTAATGCAGAAGGAAGCGAAGCAATTAAAGAAAAATATCTATCTGGAAGTATTGCTGGAGATATGATTGGTTGTTTATGTATTACAGAACCTTTTGGCGGAAGTGATGTAGCAGGAATGAGAACAACAGCTATAAAAAAAGGAGATAATTATGTTATTAACGGTTCTAAAACCTTTATTACTAATGGAATTTACAGTGATTATTTGATTGTTGCGGCAAAAACAAATCCTGAATTAGGCAATAAAGGTATTAGCATATTTTTAATAGACAGAGATACGCCAGGTGTATCTGCAACCAAATTAGATAAATTAGGTTGGAGAGCATCAGATACTGGAGAGATTGCGTTTGATAATGTAACCATTCCTGCATCAAATTTAATGGGTGAAGAAAATAAAGGCTTCCCATATATTATGCAGCACTTTGCTTTAGAGCGTTTAATTATGGGTGTAAATGCACATGCAAGAACACAGTATGCTTTAGAGTATACGTTAGAGTACATGTCAAACCGTGAAGCATTTGGTAAGACAATAGATAGATTTCAAGCATTAAGACATAAAATTGCGGATCATTATACAGAGTTAGAATTATGTAAGACGTTTAATTACAATATTGCTTTTAGATTAGATAAAGGAGAATATGTAGTTAAAGAAGCAACAATGTCTAAATTAAAATCCACTAAAGTTGCAGACGATGCTATTTACGATTGTTTACAGTTTTTAGGTGGTTATGGTTATATGGAAGAATATCCTTTAGCAAGATTGTTCCGTGATAGTCGTTTAGGACCAATTGGAGGTGGAACGTCTGAAATATTAAGAGAAATAATAGCTAAAATGGTTATAGACGGTAAAGACTATAAACCAGCTACAAAGTAAAAATAGTCTATCATATGAAATTATCTTACTTGAAACATTGTTTTAAATTATTTTTATTTTTAATAACTGTTTCAGCTTTTTCTCAGCACGAGCTTAAAAACAAAGTAGTAGACTTTGTTAACTTATTGCCTATAGAAAATGCCAGTGTTTACGTTCAAAATACAACTATAGGTACAGTAACCAACGCAGATGGTAAGTTTGTACTTTTAGTACCACAAGAAATGGCTAAAGACACTTTAGTAATTTCTTCAATAGGTTTTAAAAGTTACAAAGTACCTGTAGAGGAGTTTGATAATTCATTTGAAGTTTTTCTTGAAGAAGATGTCGCTACTTTAGAAGAAGTGGTGTTAAACGCAACGCCAAGACCAAAAACAGGTGATAGTATTGTGCTTCGTGCTTTAGAGCGTTTGGATAGAAATTTTCCATCACAAGCGTATCTTCAAAAAGGATTCTTAAGACATAAAGAGCGAAATAAAAAACAATTTAAATGGCTAATCGAAAGTGCGATTACTGTTTATGACGATACAACGTACGTTAATGGCGAAACGGATAATCTTAAAATAAACGTAGACGAAGTAAGAAAAAGTTACGATTTAAGAGATGTAGATAGTCTATTTGCGTACTCAACATATCTAAAGTATAATGCAAACGTTAATTTAAAACCTAAAAACTTAAGAAGAGACACTATAAAAACATCATCTCTTGTTAAAGCAATTAAATGGAATGATACCAGAGTAAACGGGCTAGAAGGTTTATTTAAAGGTAAGTTGAATTTAGTAAGAAACTCAAAAAGTCCAGACGCCTTATTTGGAGAAGATGTACTATCTACGCACAAATTTAGATTAGATACCATATTAGTAGATAACGAACGTAAGATTTATAAAATACAAATAGATAAATCAAGAGAGTATGTTGGTTTAGATACCGAAGGTATTTTTAACGAAGGTTACAATGCCAAAGGATGGATATACATCTACTGGGATAATTTTGCAATAAAAAAGATAGAATACGATTTAGTAGCAGCATCTCCAGCTCAAAAAACACGAAGTAAAAGATTATTTGATACACAGACCAACCATAAATTAGTGATTAGTTATATGGAATATCAAGACAAGATGTATCCAAACTACATTTATTACGAAACACCAAAACTGGTTAACGTAGGTTTAAAGAATGATCAAAATTTAACTGAAGAAGAGCAAGAACGTTACAACAAAGAAGAACGTTTTTATTACACAGTGCAAGAAATATTATTTACCGAAATAATTTTAGACGAAGAAAAACTATCGCAAGTAAATACATCAAATTGGGATCCAGATATTTTTGCAAAAAAACCTTATCATAAATCATTTTGGGATAATTACAATACCTTATTAGAAAGTGAAGAAGATGAGCAGCTTATCAAGGATTTAACTAAAAGATCTTCACTTTATAATAAAAATTAAAAGACAACAATTAAGGTAATTAAAATATTTTTTAATTAAAGTTGAAATATTTAAAATACTTTCTATATTTGCACACCAAAATTTTAAAAGAGAGGAGGTTAAGACACTATGTTAATAATTCCATTAAAAGACGGAGAGAATATAGAAAGAGCGTTAAAACGTTACAAGCGTAAGTTTGACAGAACAGGAGCGCGTAAAGCTTTATACGAGCGTAAACAATTCGAAAAGCCTTCAGTTGTTAAAAGAGCACAAGTTCAAAAAGCACAATATATTCAAAGACTAAGAGATCAAGAGTCAATCTAATTTTTCTAAGTCAAAACAAATTAAATCCCACTTAAATAAAGTGGGATTTTTTTATGTTCAAAAATTAAAAGTGTATATTTATATTTCATCCTCAAGCGTATGTTATTACAATCATTTCTAGATTATTTACTACTCGAAAAAAACTACTCAGAGCTTACCATAAAAGCTTATGGTAAAGACATACAATCGTTTCTAGATTTTTTAAAAGAAGAATATAAAAATGAAAACCTAAAAGAAGTTAACTACGCTCAAATAAGATCATGGATTATACAAATGGTCAATCAAAATATTTCTAACAGAAGTATTAACCGAAAAATTTCATCCTTAAATAGTTTTTTCAAATTTTTAATAAAAACAGAATACATTAAAACTAATCCATTAGCAAAGCACAAAGCCTTAAAAACAAGTAAAAAAGTGCAAATGCCTTTTTCTGAAGAAGAAATAAATTCTGTATTAAATAAAATAAGTCACGCAGATAGTTTTGAAGGTGTAAGAAACAAGCTTATTATCGAACTTTTTTACGCAACAGGAATAAGAAGGATAGAACTTATTAATATCAAGGTAAAAAACATAGACTTAGAGAGTAAAATTGTTAAAATACTTGGTAAAAGAAATAAGGAGCGTGTCATTCCGTTATTAAATATGCTTGTAGATAGTATAAAAACGTATTTAGAAAAACGAAAGTCTTTAGAGAAGATAGAAGATGAAGATTACTTACTATTAACAGTTAAAGGTGTTAAATTATACGAAACACTTGTTTATAGAATAATCAATGAGTACTTTAGTCTAGCTTCAAGCAAAGTAAAAAAAAGTCCACATATACTCAGGCATTCATTTGCAACGCACCTTTTAAATCAAGGAGCAGAGCTTAATGCGGTAAAAGAACTTTTAGGGCATTCGTCATTAGCAGCAACACAGGTATATACACATAATAGTATTGCAGAGCTAAAAAAAGTTTACGCGAAAGCACATCCAAGAAGTAAAAAGGACTAATTGTTTAACCAAAAATTAATTCTCATGGAGGTAAACACGCAAGCAGTTAACTTTAACGCAAAACCACAATTATTAGAATTTATTCAAAGAAGAATGAATAAGCTAGAACAATTTTATGACAAAGTCATACAGACAGATGTCTATTTAAAAGTTGAAAACACAAATAATAAATCAAATAAAATATTTGAAGCCAAAATAAATATACCAGGAGATAGTTTAGTGGTAAAAAAACAATGTAAAACATTTGAAGAAGGAGTAGATACAGCAATTTCTTCTTTAAAAAGACAACTTCAAAAGCGAAAAGAAAAATTAAGAGCACATTTTTAAAATATTTCTCAAAAAATGTTTTGAATAAAAAAATAAATATATACATTTGCAGTCCGTTAGAAATAGCGGGCTTTTTTTGTAGTGTAAAAAAAGTTAAAAAGCCGATGTAGCTCAGCTGGCTAGAGCAGCTGATTTGTAATCAGCAGGTCGTGGGTTCGAGTCCCTCCATCGGCTCGTTTAGATAGAAAGCTTAATAAAAGTTTTTACGTTCATATAAAGAGTGAAAAGTTTAAATTGGGGAGATACTCAAGCGGCCAACGAGGGCAGACTGTAAATCTGCTGACTATGTCTTCGCAGGTTCGAATCCTGCTCTCCCCACTTTTTTAAACTTGATTAAGGATTTTAAATAATTGCGGGAGTAGCTCAGTTGGTAGAGCGTCAGCCTTCCAAGCTGAATGTCGCCGGTTCGAACCCGGTCTCCCGCTCTAATATTTAAGCCGGTGTAGCTCAGGGGTAGAGCGTTTCCTTGGTAAGGAAGAGGTCACGGGTTCAAATCCCGTCATTGGCTCTATATTTAAACAGAAAATTAGAATACACTAATATTATTATATAACTAAGATTAAATTATTAAAACATGGCAAAGGCAACTTTTGATCGTTCAAAACCACACTTAAATATTGGTACTATTGGACACGTAGATCACGGTAAAACAACTTTAACTGCTGCTATTACTAAAGTATTAGCTGATGCAGGTTTATCAGAATCAAGAGATTTCGATACTATCGATAACGCTCCAGAAGAAAAAGAAAGAGGTATTACAATTAATACTTCTCACGTAGAATATCAAACAGAAAAGCGTCACTACGCACACGTTGACTGTCCAGGTCACGCCGATTACGTAAAAAACATGGTAACTGGTGCTGCGCAAATGGATGGTGCTATCTTAGTGGTTGCTGCAACAGATGGTCCTATGCCACAAACTCGTGAGCACATCTTATTAGGTCGTCAGGTTGGTATTCCTCGTATCGTTGTTTTCTTAAACAAAGTAGATATGGTGGATGATGCTGAGCTTTTAGAGTTAGTTGATATGGAAGTTAGAGAGTTATTATCTTTCTATGAGTATGATGGAGATAATGGACCTGTAATTTCTGGTTCTGCTTTAGGTGCACTTAATGGTGAGCAAAAGTGGGTTGATACTGTAATGGAATTAATGAATGCAGTAGATGAGTGGATTGAAGAGCCTGTTCGTGATATGGATAAGCCTTTCTTAATGCCAATCGAGGATGTATTCTCTATTACGGGTCGTGGTACAGTAGCAACTGGTCGTATTGAGACAGGTGTTGCTCAAACAGGAGATCCTGTAGAAATTATTGGTATGGGTGCTGAAAAATTAACTTCTACTATTACAGGTATCGAAATGTTCCGTCAAATATTAGATAGAGGTGAAGCTGGTGATAATGCAGGTATCTTATTAAGAGGTATTGAAAAAACTCAAATCTCTAGAGGTATGGTAATCACTAAGCCTGGATCTGTAACACCACACGCTAAATTTAAAGCTGAGGTTTATATTCTTAAGAAAGAAGAAGGTGGACGTCACACTCCATTCCATAATAACTATCGTCCTCAATTCTATGTACGTACAACTGACGTGACAGGAACAATTTCTCTTCCTGATGGAGTAGAGATGGTAATGCCAGGAGATAACTTAACTATCACTGTTGAGTTAATTCAACCAATTGCAATGAACGTAGGTTTACGTTTCGCTATCCGTGAAGGAGGTAGAACAGTTGGTGCTGGTCAGGTAACTGAAATTTTAGATTAAGTTTTAGTCTGCTAAAATAAAATTAAGGTGCTTCGTTTTTCGAAGCGCCTTGATTTATATTAACGGGTTTAGCTCAGTTGGTAGAGCACTGGTCTCCAAAACCAGGTGTCGGGAGTTCGAGTCTCTCAACCCGTGCAAAATAAATAGAATCTTTTAAGGTTTTATTTGAGCTTAAAAATTAAAATGTCTACTCTTTTAAGAAGAGACATAAATAAATAAAATTATGGCTGGAGTGGTAAATTACATAAAAGAATCATTTACAGAACTAAAGAATAATGTCAGTTGGACACCATGGGCAGAAGCTCAAAGTTTAACTATTCTAGTGGCTGTTTTTTCAATCATCTTTTCACTAGCTATTTGGGGAGTAGATACGGTTTTTAGTAAAGTAATAAGTTTATACTTTAATCTAATAAACGGATAAGATATAATGGCTGAAGTTGGAGAAAAAAAATGGTATGTTGTAAGAGCAGTTAGTGGACAAGAAAATAAGGTTAAAACTTATATTGAAAACGAAATTGCAAGACTAGGACTACAAGATTATGTTGAACAAGTATTAGTGCCTACAGAAAAGGTAGTTCAGATACGTAACGGAAAAAAAATAAATAAAGAAAAAGTTTATTTCAGCGGTTACATTATGATTAAAGCTAACCTTTCTGGTGAAGTACCTCATATTATTAAATCCGTTACAAATGTAATTGGTTTTTTAGGAGCTACAAAAGGTGGTGATCCATTACCATTAAGGCAATCTGAAGTAAACCGAATGTTAGGTAAAGTTGATGAGTTAACTGTTGATACAGATGTAAATGTAGCTATACCTTATGTAGTAGGAGAGACAGTAAAAGTAATTGATGGACCATTTAATGGTTTTGATGGTACTATAGAAAAAATTAACGAAGAAAAGCGTAAGCTTGAAGTAATGGTGAAAATATTTGGAAGAAAAACACCATTAGAGTTAAGCTACATGCAAGTTGAAAAAATATAATAATTGTTACACTAAGGAAAGTACTCATTGCTTCCAAAAAGTGAGTATGAAACTAAATTATTCAAAATGGCAAAAGAATTAGGAAAAGTAGTTAAACTACAAGTAAGGGGAGGCGCAGCGAACCCATCGCCGCCGGTTGGACCCGCTTTAGGTGCTGCTGGAGTTAATATCATGGAGTTCTGTAAGCAGTTTAACGCAAGAACCCAAGATAAAGCTGGTAAAGTATTACCAGTGGTGATTTCCGTTTACAAAGACAAGTCTTTTGACTTTGTAATCAAAACACCACCTGCAGCAGTTCAATTATTAGAAGCGGCCAAAGTAAAAAAAGGTTCAGGAGAACCTCATGTAAGAAAAGTAGCAAAAGTTTCTTGGGATCAAATCAGAACTATTGCAGAAGATAAAATGCAAGATTTAAATGCGTTTACATTAGATTCTGCAATGAAAATGATTGCTGGTACTGCAAGATCTATGGGTATAACTGTTAAAGGTGGAGATGCACCAAATTAACCTAAAAAGATTTTAAGAAAATGGCAAGATTAACAAGAAAACAAAAAGAAGCTCAAGCAAAAATAGAAAAGGATAGATTATATTCTTTAGAAGAAGCTTCAGCTTTAGTAAAAGAAATAACAAACACCAAGTTTGATGCTTCTGTAGATTTAGCTGTTAGATTAGGAGTAGATCCTAGAAAAGCTAATCAAATGGTTAGAGGTGTTGTATCTCTTCCTCACGGAACAGGTAAAGATGTTAAAGTATTAGCATTAGTTACACCAGACAAAGAAGAAGAAGCTAAAGAAGCAGGTGCAGATTACGTTGGTTTAGATGAATACCTTGATAAAATCAAAAGTGGTTGGACAGACGTAGACGTAATTATTACAATGCCTAGCGTTATGGGTAAATTAGGACCTTTAGGTCGTGTATTAGGACCAAGAGGTTTAATGCCTAACCCAAAAACAGGAACTGTTACTATGGATATAGCAAAAGCTGTAACAGAAGTAAAGGCTGGTAAGATAGACTTTAGAGTTGATAAAACTGGTATTGTTCATGCATCAATAGGTAAAGCATCATTTAGTGCAGATAAAATTGCAGGTAATGCAAACGAATTATTAACAACATTAATTAAACTTAAGCCAACTGCAGCTAAAGGTACTTATGTAAAAAGTATTTACATGTCAAGTACCATGAGCCCAAGTATTGCAATAGATACTAAAATAGGTTAAGTAGTTAAAAACTTTTATTATGACAAGAGAAGAAAAATCACAAGTAATTCAAGACTTAACTGCACAATTAGCTGATAACGCTAATATCTATATTGCAGATATTTCTGGATTAAATGCAGGTGCTACTTCAGATTTACGTCGTGCTTGTTTTAAAGCAAACGTAAAGTTAGCAGTAGTGAAAAATACATTACTTGAAAAAGCAATGGAAGCTTCAGATAAGGATTTTGGAGACTTACCATCTACTTTAAAGGGTAACACTTCGGTAATGTATTCTGAAACAGGAAACGCTCCTGCTAAAGTAATTAAAGCTTTCAGAAAAAAGTCTGAAAAGCCTTTATTAAAAGGTGCTTTTATAGAAGAAGCAATTTACTTAGGAGACGACCAGTTAGATGCTTTAGTAGACATCAAGTCAAGAGAAGAATTAATAGGAGATATCATTGGATTATTACAATCTCCAGCTAAAAATGTTATTTCAGCTCTTAAATCTGGTGGAAACACATTATCTGGTTTAGTTAAGACCTTATCTGAAAGAGAAGGTTAAAAAAAGTACGCACTTTTACAATTATATATTAAATTAAAAAATTATTAAAACGATAGAAAAATGGCAGATTTAAAAGATTTCGCAGAACAATTAGTTAACTTAACAGTAAAAGAAGTAAACGAGTTAGCTACTATTTTAAAAGATGAATACGGTATAGAACCTGCTGCTGCTGCAGTAGCTGTTGCTGGTGGTCCTGCTGCTGGTGGTGGAGAAGCTGCAGAAGAAAAATCAGAATTCGACGTAGTTCTTAAAGCAGCTGGAGCATCTAAGCTAGCAGTTGTAAAATTAGTTAAAGAATTAACTGGTTTAGGATTAAAAGAAGCTAAAGAATTAGTTGATGGTGCACCAAGTAACATCAAAGAAGGAGTTTCTAAAGACGAAGCTGAAGGCTTAAAATCTTCATTAGAAGAAGCAGGAGCAGAGGTTGAGCTTAAGTAAGCTTAACACTTAAATTTTACAAAGGTTTAGGTCTGGAGAGTTGTCTCTTAGACCTAAACCATTTGTCGTATATAGTGATTAACTATATACAAACAATTTTTTTTAATCAAAATTTCGTCCATTGATGTTAGTAACACAAGCTGAAAGATTAAATTTCTCTTCTATTATAAATAGAACTGAATACCCAGACTTTATGGATATTCAGATTAAATCCTTTCAGGATTTTTTCCAGTTAGAAACTAAATCTGAAGAAAGAGGTGATGAAGGTTTATATAATACCTTCCTAGAAAACTTTCCAATTACAGACACACGTAATCAATTTGTTTTAGAATTTTTAGATTACTTTATAGATCCACCAAGATACACTATTGAAGAGTGTATAGAAAGAGGATTAACTTATAGCGTTCCTTTAAAAGCAAGGTTAAAGTTATATTGTACAGATCCTGAACATGAAGATTTTGAAACCATAGTTCAAGATGTGTATTTAGGAACAATACCTTACATGACTCCTAGTGGTACATTTGTTATCAACGGAGCAGAACGTGTAGTAGTATCTCAATTACACAGATCACCAGGTGTGTTCTTTGGTCAATCTTTCCATGCCAATGGAACAAAATTATATTCAGCAAGAGTTATACCTTTCAAAGGTTCTTGGATTGAATTTGCAACAGATATTAACCAAGTAATGTATGCGTACATCGATAGAAAGAAAAAGTTACCTGTAACTACTCTTTTTAGAGCTATCGGTTTTGAGCGTGATAAAGATATATTAGAAATTTTTGATCTTGCAGAAGAAGTTAAAGTTTCTAAATCTGGACTTAAAAAAGTTTTAGGACGTAAGTTAGCAGCACGTGTACTTAATACATGGCACGAAGATTTCGTTGATGAAGATACAGGGGAAGTTGTTTCTATTGAGCGTAACGAAATTGTTTTAGATCGTGATACAGAATTAGATAAAGATAATATAGAAGAAATCCTTGAAGTTGGAGTAAAAACTATTCTTTTACATAAAGAAACATCTCAACAAGGAGATTACGCTATTATTCATAATACACTTCAAAAAGATCCAACAAATTCTGAAAAAGAAGCTGTTGAACATATTTACCGTCAATTACGTAATGCAGAACCGCCAGATGAGGAAACTGCACGTGGTATTATTGACAAATTATTCTTCTCTGACCAACGTTACTCTTTAGGTGAAGTAGGTCGTTATAGAATGAACAAAAAATTAGGTCTTGATATTGGTATGGACAAACAAGTTCTTACTAAAGAAGATATCATTACCATTATTAAATATTTAATCGAGTTAATCAACTCTAAAGCAGAGATTGATGATATTGATCACTTATCAAATCGTCGTGTACGTACAGTAGGAGAACAATTATCATCTCAGTTTGGTGTTGGTTTAGCACGTATGGCTCGTACCATTCGTGAGCGTATGAATGTACGTGATAACGAAGTGTTTACTCCAATAGACTTAATTAATGCTAAGACGTTATCTTCAGTAATTAATTCATTCTTTGGTACCAACCAGTTATCTCAGTTTATGGATCAAACAAACCCATTAGCAGAGATTACTCACAAACGTCGTTTATCTGCATTAGGACCAGGAGGTTTATCTCGTGAGAGAGCAGGTTTCGAGGTACGTGACGTTCACTATACTCACTATGGAAGACTTTGTCCTATTGAAACTCCTGAAGGTCCAAACATTGGATTAATTTCATCACTTTCAGTGTATGCAAAAGTGAATTCTATGGGATTCATTGAAACGCCTTACAGAAAAGTTGAAGACGGAGTAGTAGATATCAAAGGTAATCCAATATATTTAAGTGCAGAAGAAGAAGAAGAAAAATTAATCGCTCAAGCAACTGTAAAAGTTGATGACAATGGTAAGATCCTTCACGACAAAGTAATTGCTCGTATGGAAGGAGATTTCCCGGTAATGGATCCAAAAGAAATCCATTATACAGATGTAGCGCCTAACCAAATTTCTTCTATTTCGGCATCTTTAATTCCATTCTTAGAGCACGATGATGCCAACCGTGCATTGATGGGATCAAACATGATGCGTCAAGCAGTACCATTATTAAGACCTCAATCTCCTATCGTAGGAACAGGTCTTGAAAAGCAGGTAGCATCAGATTCTCGTGTATTAATTAATGCAGAAGGAAATGGTGTTGTAGAATATGTAGACGCTAATGAAATAGTAATTAAATACGAACGTACAGAAGACGAAGCTAAAGTAAGTTTTGATAGTGATGTTAAATCTTACCCTTTAATCAAGTTTAGAAAAACTAACCAAGGTACTTCAATTAACTTAAAACCAATCGTAAGAAAGGGAGATAAAGTTGTTAAAGGACAAGTACTAAGTGAAGGTTATGCTACTGAAAAAGGGGAATTAGCTTTAGGTAGAAACATGAAAGTTGCCTTTATGCCTTGGAAAGGGTATAACTTTGAGGATGCGATTGTGATTTCTGAAAAAGTAGTTCGTGAAGATATATTTACATCTATACATATTGATGAATATTCTCTAGAAGTTAGAGATACAAAATTAGGTAACGAAGAGTTAACTAATGACATACCAAATGTTTCAGAAGAGGCTACTAAAGATTTAGATGAAAATGGTATGATTCGCGTTGGAGCAGAAGTTAAACCTGGAGATATTTTAATTGGAAAAATTACTCCTAAAGGTGAATCAGATCCAACTCCAGAAGAAAAACTTTTACGTGCTATTTTTGGTGATAAAGCTGGAGATGTAAAAGATGCTTCTCTAAAAGCATCACCATCATTACATGGTGTTGTGATTAATAAGAAGTTGTTCTCTAGAGCAATTAAAGATAAGCGTAAAAGAGCTCAAGACAAAGAGGATATAGCAAAATTAGAAACGTTATATGCTACTAAGTTTGATGAGTTACAATCTGTTTTAGTTGATAAACTTTTTACAATTGTTGGAGGAAAAACATCTCAAGGTATATACAATGATTTAGGAGAGGAAGTTTTACCTAAAGGTAAAAAGTTTACTCTTAAAATGTTAAACGCTGTTGATGACTACACTCATTTAACAAGTGGTACATGGACAACAGATGAGCATACAAATAAATTAGTAGCAGACTT
The DNA here is from genome assembly GCF_037029245.1 of Mesoflavibacter sp. CH_XMU1422-2. Lineage (NCBI taxonomy): Bacteria > Pseudomonadati > Bacteroidota > Flavobacteriia > Flavobacteriales > Flavobacteriaceae > Mesoflavibacter > Mesoflavibacter sp. CH_XMU1422-2. The sequence continues at coordinate 139,227 of NZ_JAYMEE010000059.1, forward strand.
AATTCATAACTACAAGATTAAGGAAAATGATTTACAAGGTGCATTAAGAAGAGAGAAGTTTACTATCTCTGTTGGAGATGAACTTCCATCAGGAATTATCAAACTAGCTAAAGTTTACATTGCTAAAAAACGTAAACTAAAAGTAGGAGATAAGATGGCAGGACGACATGGTAACAAAGGTATTGTTGCTCGTATTGTACGTCAAGAAGATATGCCTTTCTTAGAAGATGGAACACCTGTAGATATCGTTCTTAATCCATTAGGAGTACCTTCTCGTATGAACATTGGTCAGATTTATGAAACAGTACTTGGTTGGGCAGGACAAGATTTAGGTAAAAAGTTTGCTACACCAATCTTTGACGGTGCTACATTAGATCAAATTAATGAGCTTACAGACGAAGCAGGTATCCCAAGATTTGGACATACATATTTATATGATGGAGGAACTGGAGACCGTTTTGACCAACCAGCAACAGTTGGTGTAATCTATATGCTTAAGTTAGGTCACATGGTTGATGATAAGATGCATGCACGTTCAATCGGACCTTACTCTTTAATTACACAACAACCATTAGGTGGTAAAGCACAATTTGGAGGTCAGCGTTTTGGAGAGATGGAAGTTTGGGCACTAGAGGCATATGGTGCATCAAGTACACTTAGAGAAATCTTGACAGTAAAATCTGATGACGTGGTCGGAAGAGCTAAAACCTACGAGGCAATCGTAAAAGGAGAAGCTATGCCAGAACCAGGATTACCAGAATCTTTTAACGTATTAATGCACGAATTAAAAGGTTTAGGGTTAGACATTAGATTAGAAGAATAAAAAAATAGTAGTCAGTAATCAGTATGTAGTTTATCTACATACTGAAAGCTGGAGACTGAATACTATAAGAAATTATGGCTAGAAAACAAGATAAGAATACAGTAAAGAGATTTAATAAAATCTCAATTGGTTTAGCATCACCAGAGTCTATTTTAGCAGAGTCTAGAGGTGAAGTTTTAAAACCAGAAACTATCAATTATCGTACTCATAAACCAGAAAGAGATGGTTTATTTTGCGAGCGTATTTTTGGTCCTGTAAAGGATTACGAGTGTGCTTGTGGTAAATATAAACGTATTCGTTACAAAGGTATTGTATGTGACCGATGTGGTGTAGAAGTAACAGAAAAGAAAGTACGTCGTGACCGTGTAGGGCACATTAATTTAGTAGTACCAGTAGCTCATATTTGGTACTTCCGTTCTTTACCTAATAAAATAGGATATTTATTAGGATTACCATCTAAAAAATTAGACATGATTATTTACTACGAACGTTACGTAGTAATTCAACCAGGTAATGCTAAAAATGAAGAAGGAGAACCATTACAAAAAATGGACTTCTTAACAGAAGAAGAGTATTTAAATATTTTAGAAACACTTCCTCAAGATAATAACTATTTAGAAGACACAGACCCTAATAAGTTTATAGCTAAAATGGGAGCAGAGTGTTTAATAGAATTATTATCAAGAATAGACTTAGATGCTTTATCTTATGAGTTAAGACATAAAGCAAATAATGAAACTTCTAAACAACGTAAGACAGAAGCTTTAAAACGTTTACAAGTTGTTGAAGCTTTACGTGAATCTAATGAAAATAGAGAAAATCGTCCAGAATGGATGATAATGAAGGTGGTACCAGTAATTCCACCAGAATTAAGACCATTAGTACCATTAGATGGAGGACGTTTTGCAACTTCAGATTTAAATGATTTATACCGTCGTGTAATTATACGTAACAACCGTTTAAAGCGATTAGTAGAAATTAAAGCTCCTGAAGTAATTTTACGTAATGAGAAACGTATGTTACAAGAATCTGTAGATTCATTATTTGATAACACACGTAAATCTTCTGCTGTAAAAACAGACTCTAACAGACCATTAAAATCTTTATCAGATTCTTTAAAAGGTAAGCAAGGACGTTTCCGTCAAAACTTACTTGGTAAACGTGTAGATTATTCAGCACGTTCTGTAATTGTTGTAGGACCAGAATTAAAATTATTTGAATGTGGTCTTCCTAAAAATATGGCAGCAGAGTTATACAAGCCTTTCGTAATTAGAAAATTAATTGAGAGAGGAATTGTAAAAACTGTAAAGTCTGCAAAGAAAATTATAGATAAAAAAGAGCCAGTAGTATGGGATATTTTAGAAAATGTTTTAAAAGGACATCCAGTACTTTTAAACCGTGCTCCTACGCTTCACAGACTTGGTATTCAGGCTTTCCAACCTAAATTAATAGAAGGTAAAGCTATACAGTTACACCCATTAGTGTGTACTGCATTTAATGCCGATTTTGATGGTGATCAAATGGCGGTTCACTTACCATTAGGTCCAGAAGCTATTCTTGAAGCGCAATTACTTATGTTAGCGTCTCATAATATCTTAAACCCTGCAAACGGTTCGCCAGTTACTGTACCATCTCAGGATATGGTTCTTGGTTTATATTATATGACTAAAGAGCGTAAATCTACTCCAGAAGTTCAAATAAAAGGAGAAGGTTTAACTTTTTATTCAGCAGAAGAAGTGACTATTGCTTACAATGAAAAGCGTGTTGACTTAAACGCAGGAATTAAAGTTAGAGCAATCGATTTTAATGAAGCTGGAGAGTTAGTACCACAAATTATTGAAACTACAGTTGGTCGTGTACTTTTTAATGAAAAAGTACCAGCTGCTGCAGGTTATATAAACACGGTATTAACAAAGAAAGCTTTAAGAGATATCATTGGTAATATCTTAAAAGTTACTAGCGTACCAGAAACAGCTCAGTTCTTAGATGAAATAAAAACTTTAGGATACAACTTTGCCTTTAGAGGTGGTTTATCTTTCAGTTTAGGAGATATCATTATTCCTGCTGAAAAGCAAGAAATGATTGATGCTGCAAACAAAAAAGTAGATGTTATTACAGGTAACTATAACATGGGATTAATTACTAATAACGAACGTTATAACCAAGTAATTGACGAGTGGACATCTACCAATGCCGAGTTAACAGAATTATCTATGAAACGCATTAGAGAAGACCAACAAGGGTTTAACTCTGTATACATGATGCTTGATTCTGGAGCTCGTGGATCTAAAGAGCAAATTCGTCAGTTAACCGGTATGCGTGGGTTAATGGCTAAACCTAAAAAATCTAACGCTGGTGGTGGAGAGATTATTGAAAACCCAATTCTTTCTAACTTTAAAGAAGGACTTTCAATTTTAGAATACTTTATCTCTACTCACGGTGCTCGTAAAGGTCTTGCCGATACCGCACTTAAAACAGCCGATGCAGGTTACTTAACTCGTCGTTTAGTAGATGTATCTCAAGACGTTATTGTAAATAGTGAAGATTGTGGTACTTTAAGAGGTGTAGAAGTTGCACCACTTAAAAAGAATGACGAAGTTGTAGAAAGTTTAGGTGAAAGAATTGTTGGGCGTGTATCATTAAATGATGTTTATGATCCATTAACAGAAGAAGTGTTAGTAGAAGCTGGTCAATTAATTGATGAAGTAATTGCTGATAAAATAGAAAAATCACCTATAGAGTCTATAGAAGTACGTTCACCATTAACATGTGAGGCTAAGAAAGGTATTTGTGCACAATGTTACGGTCGTAACCTAGCAACCAACAAAATGGTTCAACGTGGTGAAGCTGTAGGTGTTGTAGCAGCGCAGTCTATTGGAGAGCCAGGAACACAGTTAACACTTCGTACTTTCCACGTAGGAGGTATTGCAGGAAACATTTCAGAAGAAAATAAATTAATAGTTAAGTTTGATGGTGTAGCCGAAATTGATGACCTTAAAACAGTAAAAGGTACAGATAATGAAGGTAACGAAGTAGATGTTGTAATCTCTCGTACATCAGAACTTAAGCTTGTTGATAAAAAGACAGGTATTGTTTTAAGTACAAATAATATTCCTTACGGGTCACATATCTTTATTAAAAGTGGAGATAAGTTAAGTAAAGGAGATGTAGTTTGTTCTTGGGATCCATATAACGGTGTAATTATTTCAGAATTTGCTGGAAAAGTTAGATATGAAAATATCGAGCAAGGTGTTACTTATCAAGTAGAAATTGATGAGCAAACAGGTTTCCAAGAAAAAGTAATTTCTGAATCAAGAAACAAAAAATTAATACCAACACTTATTATCGAAGATAGTAAAGGTGAAGCAATCCGTTCTTACAATTTACCAGTAGGAGCACACATTATGATTGACGATGGTGAGAAAATTAAGGTTGGAAAAATCTTAGTTAAGATACCACGTAAATCTGCTAAAGCAGGTGATATTACAGGAGGTTTACCACGTGTAACAGAATTATTCGAAGCACGTAACCCTTCTAACCCAGCTGTGGTTAGTGAAATTGACGGTGTTGTATCTTTTGGTAAAATTAAAAGAGGTAACCGCGAGATTATTGTAGAGTCTAAATTAGGAGATATTAAGAAGTATTTGGTTAAATTATCTAACCAAATCTTAGTACAAGAAAATGACTTTGTAAAAGCAGGTATGCCGTTATCTGATGGTTCTGTAACACCTAACGATATCTTAAATATTAAAGGTCCTTCTGCAGTACAACAATACTTAGTTAATGAAGTACAAGAAGTTTACCGTTTACAAGGAGTAAAAATTAATGATAAGCATTTTGAGGTTGTTGTAAGACAAATGATGCGTAAAGTTAGAATTATTGACTCTGGAGACACAATATTCTTAGAAAATCAATTAATTCATAAATCAGACTTTATCGAAGAAAATGATGAAATCTTTGGAATGAAAGTAGTTGAAGATGCAGGAGATTCTACAAACTTAAAAGAAGGTCAGATAGTATCTGCTTTCCAATTAAGAGACGAAAATTCTATACTTAAACGTGAAGATAAAAAGTTAGTTGTAGCTAGAGACGCTAGACCTGCTACAGCAACACCTATCTTACAAGGTATTACAAGAGCATCACTTCAAACTAAGTCGTTTATTTCAGCAGCATCGTTCCAAGAAACAACAAAAGTTCTTAATGAGGCAGCAGTAAGCGGAAAAGTTGATACTTTAGAAGGTCTTAAAGAAAATGTAATTGTAGGTCATCGTATACCAGCAGGAACAGGTATGAGATCTTATGATAACATTATAGTTGGATCTAAAGAAGAATTTGATCAAATGATGAAAGCTAAACAAGAGGTTAACTTTAACTAATTGCTTAAAATAAAACATCATTTAAAATAAATTATAATAATTATAAGAATCCTGCCTTGTGCAGGATTCTTTATTTAAATTAAAATAACATGTCAGACAATAAAGACAATAAGCAAAAACAAGGACAAATTAATATTGAGTTAGATGAAAAAGTTGCAGAAGGAACCTATTCTAATCTTGCAATAATAAATCATTCAGTATCAGAATTTGTAATTGATTTTGTAAGCATTATGCCAGGGACACCAAAAAGTAAAGTAAAATCTAGAATTATATTAACACCACAACATGCTAAACGATTATTAAAAGCTTTAGGTGATAATGTAAATAGATTTGAAAAAGCTCATGGAGAAATTAAAGATTATGAGCAACCACCAATTCCATTAAATTTTGGTCCAACAGGTCAAGCATAAAAAAATCCCATCATTTAGATGGGATTTTTTATTTATAGATTTTTGTTATATTTAATCGAATTTTTAATAAGTTTAACTTATCTATTTGGGGAATTCAAGTTTTTTTAATGAGATTTTTATGCTGAAATTCTAAATTAGAATGTAATTATATATCTTTTTGATTATAATCTCTTAAAATAACTTAAAATTGATTTTTTAGTTATTTGAATTCTGAAACATAATGAAATTTTATACTAGGGTATTTTTGTTCTGTCATTTGAAGAGAAAAAGCAGAGTCTGCTAAAAACACTAGTTGACCTTGTTTATCTTTTGCAAGAAAACGTTGCTTAACTCTTAAGAAATCTTTGTATTCATCATTTTTAGGATCTTCTGGATCTACCCAACATGCTTTATATACATTTAAATTTTCATAGGTACATTTAGCTCCGTATTCATGTTCTAATCGATATTGAATCACTTCATATTGAAGTGCTCCAACGGTACCAATTACTTTTCTTCCATTCAATTCTAATGTAAATAATTGAGCAACACCTTCATCCATTAATTGATCTATACCTTTATATAATTGTTTAGATTTTAAAGGGTCTGCGTTATTGATATATCTAAAATGTTCTGGAGAAAAGCTTGGTATTCCTTTATAGTTTATAATTTCTCCTTCTGTTAGTGTATCACCAATTTTAAAGTTTCCTGTATCGTGTAATCCTACAATATCACCAGGATAAGAAACATCTACTATTTCTTTTTTTTCAGCAAAAAATGCATTAGGGCTAGAAAATTTCATTTTCTTATTATTTCTAACGTGTAAGTATGGAGTATTTCTCTTAAACTCACCAGAAACAATTTTTATAAATGCAAGTCGGTCTCTGTGCTTAGGGTCCATATTAGCATGAATTTTAAAGACAAAACCGGTAAATTGCTTCTCATCTGGTTTAACTAAGCGTTCTTCACTGTTTTTTGCTCTAGGTTTTGGAGCTATATCTACAAAACAATCTAGTAATTCTCTAACACCAAAGTTATTTAAAGCAGAACCAAAAAATACAGGTTGTAAATTACCATTAAGGTATTCTTCTCTATCAAAACTAGGATAAATACCTTCAACTAATTCTAACTCTTCTCTTAAAGTTTCGGCAGATTTATCACCAATTAAGCTATTAACTTCAGAAGAATTGATATCGGAAATTTCTATTGTTTCTTCAATGTTCTTTCTGTTATCACCACTAAATAAGTTAATATTTTGTTCCCAAATGTTATATATACCTTTAAATTCATAACCCATTCCTATAGGAAAACTCAGCGGTATAACTTTTAATTTAAGTTTTTGTTCTATTTCATCTAATAATTCAAAAGCGTCTTTACCTTCTCTATCTAATTTATTGATAAAAACAATCATTGGTATATTACGCATTCTACATACTTCAACTAATTTTTCTGTTTGTTCCTCAACACCTTTAGCTACGTCTATAACTACAATTACACTGTCTACAGCAGTAAGTGTTCGGTATGTGTCTTCAGCAAAATCTTTATGACCTGGTGTGTCTAAAATATTAATTTTGATACCATTGTACTCAAAAGCTAATACAGAAGTTGCTACAGATATACCTCTTTGGCGTTCAATTTCCATAAAATCACTTGTAGCACCTTTTTTTATTTTATTACTTTTTACAGCTCCTGCTTCTTGAATAGCACCACCAAAAAGTAATAATTTTTCTGTAAGTGTAGTTTTTCCTGCATCAGGATGAGAGATAATACCAAAGGTCCTTCTTCTGTTGATTTCTTCTTTAAACTTCATTGAAAATTTAATTTGCGCAAATATATAGCTATTATTTACATTTTAATAGTATGTGTAGGCTAAGTCAAATATTGTTTTAATTAAAACAATATCAAAGGTATTGAGTAAACATTCTTTTTGTAGGAATTTTCCTTTAATAGAAGAAAATGCATTTTATCATATCAGGTAGAGGATATGGAGAGACAAAATTAGTAAACCGTTGTTCTAACGGTGTAAAATGTTCAGAAGAAGAGCATCAACAAAACAGAAGAAGTATGTTTATTGTTACTAGCAATTAAAACATAAAATAAAATATAAAAAAAGTGCTTCTTAAGAGAAGCACTTTTTTTATGCTCTAAAATTATATTACTAAATATTGCCTAAAAGGACTCAGAACAAATTTCGTATTTTGTAAATTTGTTAGACTTAAAAAATAAGATGGCAGAAGAAAAAGTAATTTTAGTAAACGAAAAAGACGAGCAAATAGGATTAATGCCTAAAATGGAAGCACATGAAAAAGCATTGCTACATAGAGCGTTTTCAGTATTTGTATTTAATGATAAAAACCAGTTAATGTTGCAACAACGCGCATTAACAAAATACCATACACCAGGTTTATGGACCAATACTTGTTGCAGTCACCAACGTGAAGGCGAAAGTAACATAGCAGCAGGAAAAAGACGTTTAATGGAAGAAATGGGCTTTGTAACAGAGTTAGAAGAAAAAACATCGTTTATCTATAAAGCACCTTTTGAAAACGGGCTTACAGAGCACGAATTTGACCACATTATGGTTGGATATTACAATGATGAGCCAAACATTAATAAAGATGAAGTCGAAGCTTGGAAATGGATGTCTTTAGACGAAGTAAAGCGAGATATAGAACTGCATCCAGAACTATATACCGCATGGTTTAAAATTATTTTTGAAAAGTTTTACGAATTTATAAAGCATTAATCAATGAAAGTAACCGTTAGCAGAAAAGCACATTTTAATGCCGCACATAGGCTGTATAGAAAAGACTGGACAGAAGACAAAAATAATGACGTATTTGGTAAATGTAATAACCCAAGCTTTCATGGTCATAATTACGAGCTAATTGCACATGTAACAGGAGATATTGATCCCGAAACAGGTTATGTAATTGATATGAAAATCTTAAAAGATATCATTAAAGAAGAAGTAGAAGATGCTTTTGATCATAAAAATCTAAATGTAGACGTACCAGAATTTAAAAACTTAAATCCAACAGCAGAAAATATAGTTGTCGTAGTTTATAATAAAATTAAAGCCAAATTAGATCCAAAATTTAAACTACAAGTTACTTTGTACGAAACGCCACGCAATTATGTAACTTATCCTTCAAAATAATTAGAATAAAACTATCAAAAACTAAGTTATATAGTGAAGATAATAAACTTTATATGTAGCTTTGCGCAAATTAAATTTTAATTATCATGGCAAATAAAAGAGACCTAAAAAAAGACATTAATTACGTTTTAGGAGATATTATTGAAGCAGTTTATATCTGGGAATATGCAAATACAGATAAAGACACAAAAGAAAGTGAAAAAATTATTGATGATGCAATAACAACTTTTGACGAGTTAATAGCAAAAGTAAACGCTAAAGATGTTGAAAATAAGAAAGTTCACTTTAAAGGTATTCAACAAGAACTAGAAGACAAAGGTAGAGCGTTAATAGAAAGAATTAACAAATTAGGATAATTTTTTAAAAAAAAGTTTGCAAATATCATTTCTCAAATTATATTTGCACTCGCTTTGCCGATGTAGCTCAGCTGGCTAGAGCAGCTGATTTGTAATCAGCAGGTCGTGGGTTCGAGTCCCTCCATCGGCTCTAAAAGCTTCTCAATAAAATGAGAAGCTTTTTTTATTAATAAAAGTTGATATTTAATCATAAAAAAAGCCATTCAATTTTGAATGGCTTTTTTAATTATTTATGTAATTTTATTTAGTTTCTTCAGCTTTTCGTTTACTTATATAGTCTTCTAACTGCTTACCATATTTAGAGTTTTTAATCTCAGGTGTTAGTACTTTATTAATCGTATCTAGTAAGTTTAATCTAGCATCATAAATTTCAGATAAAGCTATATAAGGAGCAACTTCACTATCTTTATTATTAATAGCAAAATTAACAGCATATAAATATTTTCTTTTTGTAAAGCCTTCTAAAGCCTTTTCTGTTTTCTTTATAGCAGCAGAATCTTTATTTTTTAAAGCATCTAGATTTTCTTTAAAAACATCTAAGTTTTTGTTGTTTATTTTATTCATCATTTCTAGATACTCTTGGTAAAGTTCTTGTTGTTTAGAACCTTCAATTTTAGCGTAAAAATTAAAGTTTTCTAATTTGGTGTAAATTTTGGTTACACCTTTATCTCCAAAGAAAGATATACGATCATTTTCTTTAGAGTTTTTATCTAAATACAAATGAAATACTTCTGGCTCATCAATCTCTGTTTGTAATGTAAAGTTAGAATCGCCATTTACAGTTACAGAATCTACAGTAACTAAAGTTGTATCAATTACTTTTTTTAGGTAAACAGTACCTTTTTTTAAACCTTTAACGGTAGCTTCAACAGTAAGTTTTTTTCCGCTTTCACCGCAAGAAAAAATAAGTGTTACAAGAAGTAGTACTAAGATTTTTTTCATTTTTATTTAATTTTTAGTGGGCAAATATCTTATAAAAATCACAAAAATACTAACCAGCAGAAGCTAATTGCATTAAAATTGTACAGCCAATTGCAGCTATAGTACCAACTGCATAACCAAAAACAGCTAATAGTACACCAACTGTAGCTAATGATGGATGAAAAGCAGAAGCAACAATAGGTGCCGATGCAGCACCACCAACATTTGCTTGACTACCTACAGCTAGGAAAAAGTAAGGTGCTTTAATAATTTTTGCTACAAAAATTAAAAGTAGCGCATGAATAGACATCCAAACTAATCCAATTGCAATTAAACCAACATTGTCAAATATTAAGGTTAAATCCATTTTCATACCAATACTTGCTACTAAAATATAGATAAATAAACTACCAAATTTACTAGCGCCTGCACCTTCATAATTTCTAGCTTTTGTAAAAGAAAGTAAAATGGCAATTATAGTTGAAATACTTATCATCCAGAAAAAAGAACTGTCTAAAAAGGTAAATACATTTTTTAAAGTTTGGTTTTCTATACCATCAACAATGTTTTTGAAAAAAGGAGCTAAAATACCTGCAAATAAATGGGCAACACTAACAGTACCAAAAGCGATTGCAGCCATTAGCATTAAATCTGTTAAAGAAGGATTACGTTTTACGCTATCTGTAAAAGAAGACATTTTTTCTTTTAAGGATTCAATAGAAGATGTATCTGCTTTTAACCATTTGTTAATAGCGTTTCTTTTTCCTATTCCTATTAAAAGAAGCGCCATCCATAAATTAGCAACAACAATATCTACAAAGACCATTCCGCCATAAAGTTTTTGATTATAACCGTAAATTTCTAGCATAGCAGTTTGGTTAGCTCCGCCACCAATCCAGCTTCCTGCAAGGGTTGATAATCCTCTCCAAACAGCATCTGGACCAACACCACCAACAGTTTCTGGAGAAAAAGCAGAAATCAATAAAATAGCTATAGGACCTCCAATTACAATACCTATTGTACCTGTAAAAAACATGATTAGAGCTTTCCAACCTAAATTAAAGACTCCTTTTAAATCAATACTTAAAGTCATTAAAACCAAAGCAGCTGGTAAAAGGTATCTACTTGCAACATAATATAGATTTGTGCTATGTTTTGTTATTTCACCAGTGTCTGTATTAGTGGTTTCCCATTCTGGAGCAATTAAACCTACAGTAGTTAAAACAGCAGGAAGCATATAAGCCATAAATAACCCAGGAACTATTTTATAAAATTTCTCCCAAAAGCCACCTTTTAAAGACTCTGTGTAAAAAATAGCACCAAGTGCTAACATTAATATTCCAAAAACGATAGTATCGTTTGTAAATAATGGTTCGTTCATAGTTTAGTTTTATAGTTATCGCAAAATAATCAAATAAAATTGTAATAAAAAGGACTTAAAATAAAGTTTGGCATAGCATTTGTTTTATTTAAAGTGTAATTAATTATGATGACTTGGTAAAGGTGTGGTTACCTGATCTAACGAGTAATGATTACTCATATTTTTGGTTGGTTAGTATGAAAAAGCATCTCTCTTTGAGGTGCTTTTTCTATGTAATAAACTTTAACAAAACTTTTGAATTCTAATTGTAAGGAAATCAGTATTATATAGACTAAATATATGTAATATTTGTGAAGACGTAATTATGGTGTGGTTACCATAATTAAATAGCAAAGATTATTCATATTTTTGGTTGGTTAGTACGAAAAAGCATCTCATTTTGAGGTGCTTTTTCTATTTTATGTTAAAATAAAGTTTGGCACAGCATTTGATTTATATAATATGTAATTATTTATGAAGACTTAGTAAAAGGTGTGGTTACCTTAATTAACGAGTAATGATTACTTATATTTTTGGTTGGTTAGTATGAAAAAGCATCCTTTTTAGGATGCTTTTTCTATTTAGGTATGAAGTGTATTTATCGTTGGTGTATGGTTAGTTGCGGAAATGGACGCAGTCATTTTTCGTAGTAAACCAAAAAATTAATAAGATTTAAATTCCGATAGGAAGTTCAGCCGCAATTAATTATACACGTTGTTATAAACAGTTTTTTAATTCAGTTAATTCGTAATAATTTTCTTTTATAGGTTTTAGTTTTATTGTATTTGCGCTTATTGAGGTTATTTGATAAATGTTTTCCTCTGTTGTGTCTTCGATACTTATGAATATAAAGAAGTTTTTATTAATTTCTCCAATACTCCAGTTTCCTACTAATGGTCGGCTATTATTCCAGATAGTTTCTGTCATTCGGAGTTCTTTGTTCTTGTCTAAAGGATGATAGTTTTTTGAAAATTTAATTTTAATCGAATCGCCGAATTTCCTAACACAATTATCAGTCAAAAAATTAACGATTTCTGATTTGCTTGATTCAAGAGGATAATCGAAGTTTAATCGTTTAAAGACCGTTATTGTGTTTTTTACAATTTCAATTTCTATAGAATCTTTTTTTAAAACTTTATAAGGATACACAATGGAGTCAATATTGTGTACGATTTTTATTTCTTTATGCCTTTTTTCGAATTTATATGTAGAATCGGAAAGAACAGCTTTAATTTCAGATTTATCAAAATTGATAATCATTCCCCACATTCCTGAAGAAAAAGAATAATGTTCATCAATAACTCTATCGTCAATTGACATCCATATTCCGTCAATCTCTTGAGCTTTGCAAGATACTAATCCAATGACTAAAAATATTAATTGTAGTACTTTTTTCAACTTGTTTATATACTATTTAATAAAATTTGAAATGGTATTAATTAATCCTTCTGCAATAGGTCTTTGGGTTTCTGCATATGATTTTGAATTTTCTAGATCATCACCATCTATAGTAACAAGTACGTGATTCATATTTTCTATTATTTTTAAAGTAGCATCTTTATTAGCTTCTTTTAAAAGTTTAGCTTCAGTTTCACTTACCTGTAAATCTTTAGTTCCGTTTATAACTAAAATAGGTATGTTTAAAGTACTTAAGACTTCTGTTGGATTATATTTCATCCAATTTATCATAAACTTTTGGATTTCGATATTAAATATAGAAGATAATGCCATAGGATAATCTGTAGTTGTTTTACCTTCTTTTAAAGTTTTAAATATACGTTTAGTATCTTCTGTAAAATTAGGTGCTGTTTTATTGACTTGTTCTATAATAACTTGATCAATACTTTGTCCAGCACCTGCTAAAGATATAAAACCATCTGCACGGTCCTTAGCAGCTAGCATACCAACTAAGCTACCTTGACTGTGCCCAATAACATAAATTTTATTAAAGTTTTTAGTGCTTTTAAAATAGTCTATTACAGATTTTGCGTCTGTAACAAAATGATCAAAAATTATATTTTTATCTAAATTGTTAGATTTTAATTGTTTAACAATACGTTTATCATATCTGTATGTAGCAATATTGTTATTGGTAAGATTTACAGCTAATTTTTTTAAGCTGTTATTTTTTAAAAAATTTTGATTACCATCTCTGTCGGTAGGTCCAGATCCTGCAATTATAATAGCTAAATTAGGCTTTTTGACATTGTTTGGTGTTAATAATGTACCATCTATATGTTTATTTACAGAAATGTCTTGTTTTGTAAAATTAGATTCTTGTGCAAGAAGAGAAGAGCTAAAACAAAGCGAAATAAAAAGAACTAAAAACTTCATATTATTTTTTAATTAAAAATTGTCAAAAAAGATGCCAATTTATAGTGTTAACATGTACAAAAATAACTGAATTTATTTTATCGATAGTTATCGAATTAATAATTTTAAATAGTGTTTTTAATCCTTTGTTTTGTGTTTTTAATCGATAAATGTTAAAATTAAGTGCATTTCATCGAATATTTGTGTTTTTAAACTATTTGAAAACGAAATAATATTATGTTTGATACGTACTAAGAATTACATACTTTTTAGTTCAATGGATTAATTAATTAATATTTGCATCTTGATTAGATATAGAGACCCTAAATCTGACCAATATATAAGATGCCAAATAGCATAGAGTCAAGGTTGAGGGACCTTGACTCTTTTGTTTTTAATAATTTCTATTTAATAATTCTAAAGGTTAGATTTATTCTCTGACCAATATCTTTTTTAGTTTTTGCAATTTGATGTAACCAATGGTGTTGGGTTTTGCCTTGCATTAAAAGTAAACTACCATGCTGAAGTAATAGTTTTTGTTTTAAAGATTTATCATGTCTATGTTTTAAATGAAAGTATCGTTCTGCTCCAAAACTAACAGAAGCAATTATTGGATTTTTTCCTAATTCTTTTTCATTATCTGCATGCCAGCCATTACTGTCGTTTCCGTTTCGGTATAAATTAGCAAGACACGTGGTAAATTTTGTGTTAACTTTAGTTTCGACTTTATCTTTTATTTGCTGTAGTTCTTCTGTAAAAACATGCGGATGCATTGTAATATTTGAATAGCTGTAAGGCTTACCATTGTTGCCAAAAAGCGCAGTTAGTCTAGGTTGTTTGTAGGTTTTTCCAAAAACAGTTATATCATCTTGTTGCCAATTTATGTGTTTTAAAAGCGAATTAAAATAGGCGTCTGCTTCTTCTTTATTAAAAAAGTCTGGATAGTATTTAATGTCAGAATCTGGTAAATCTAATAATATGTCTTCAGGAAAAAGCATTTTAAAATTGTAAATAAAAATATGCCCAATACATTAAAAAGAATTGTAATGGAATGCGTAAAATTAAAACCCATTTTGGTAAACCTGCACTAGCTTTTTCATTAGAAAGCATATAGAAATGAACAGTAAAAAAAACAGCTAACATTAAAATAATACCATAAATAGCTGTGTTTTTTGTTGAAGGAAAGCATAGCGTTGCACCAAGAATAATTTCGGCAACACCACTAAGTAACACCATTAATTTGTGATTAGGAATATACTTAGGCATAATGCGCATATACATTTTAGGTTTTACAAAATGCATTATTCCAGCCAAAATATACATACACGCCATAGCGTAAAGATGCCAAGGATAAATCATAGTAACGTTTTATTTTATAAATTTAAACTATAATTTATTTATCATGAAATTTAGCCTAACTCTTTTATTATATTTTATAACTCAACTCACTTTTGCCCAACTACCTAAAGGCTTTGTATATGCGCAAGATAGTTTACCTAATTTAAAAGTTGAATTACGTTATTGTTATGATAATAATTTTGTTGGAGAACAAATAGATGGTTATGTAAACGAAGTTGTGATTACTACAGCACAAACAGTAGACGCTTTAAAAAAAGTACAAGCCGATTTAAAAACAGAAGGTTTAACTTTAAAAGTTTTTGATGCTTACAGACCACAACGCGCAGTTAACCATTTTGTTCGTTGGGCAAAACAAGTTAATGATACAATGATGAAAATGCATTATTACCCAAAAGTAAATAAGCGTAATTTATTTAAAGAAGGTTACATTGCATCAAAATCTAGGCACAGTAGTGGTAGCACTTTAGATGTAACTATCGTGAATTTAGAAACTGGTGAAGAACTAGATATGGGATCTCCTTTTGATTTTTTTGGACCAGAATCTTGGGTAAGCAATACTAATTTAACCGAAAAACAAATCGCTAACAGACAACGTTTACAAAATGTTATGCTTAAAAACGGTTTTAGAAATTACCCGAAAGAATGGTGGCATTTTACATTAAGAAATGAACCGTTTAAAAACCAATATTTTGATTTTTTAGTAGAATAGTTTTTAGACGTGCTGATCAATCAAAACAGGATTACCATCAGGATCTAAGATCACAAAACTTGCTGGACCAGAACTGCTTTCGTCAGCTTCTGTAATTAAAGGTATTTGATAAGATTTGATGTGTTTCTGGATATCTCTTACATCTGTAAAGTCTTCAAGTTTATTAGCACTTTCGTCCCAACCAGGATTAAAAGTTAATATGTTTTTATCAAACATGTCTTGAAACAATCCTACAAGCGCATTACCATTTTTCATGATTAAATAATTTTTTTCTATCTCTCCAGCAAAAGGCGTAAAGCCTAATTTTTCATAAAATGCTTTTGATTTATGTATGTCTTTTACAGCTAGACTAACTGAAAATGCGCCAAGTTTCATTATCTAATTTTTTAAAATGAAGTTTTGAAGATAGGTAATTTTTATCAAAATTGGGTTACTGTTTTAAATTCTTAATTCTTTCTAACAATGTAGGATGCGAATAATGCATAAACACGTACGCAGGATGAGGTGTTAAATTACTTAAACTGTTTTTAGATAACTTTTTAAGTGAAGTTATTAAAGGCTCTGCTTTGTAGGTGTTTTTTGCGTAGTCATCTGCTTGGTATTCAAACTTTCTAGAAAACCAATTCATGATTAATCCTGTAATTTCAGAAAGCGGACTATATAAAATACCAAAAGCAATTAACCCGATATGAAAGCTTGTTTCTTGTACGCCTAAAGCTTCAGAAAGCATTGGATTATCAATTAATAAAGACAATATAAAAAGTGTGAAACCTGTTAGCAAAATAGAAGAAATTAAATTGAAAATAATATGTTTTTTCTTGTAATGACCAACTTCGTGTGCTAGAACTGCAACGACTTCGTCTTCATCTAAATCATTAACTAAAGTATCGTAAAGTGTTACACGTTTTTCGTTACCAAAACCAGAAAAATAGGCATTAGCTTTTGTGCTTCGTTTAGAACCATCAATGATAAAAATCTTATCTAGATTAAAGCCAACACTTTCAGCATATTTAGAAATAGAATTACGCAAACTTCCGTCTTCTAAAGGTGTTTGTTTATTAAAAACAGGAACAATTAATCGCGAATAAAATAGGTTGATAAAAATGGTGAAAACAGATACTAAAATCCAAGCATAAATCCAGAATAAATCTTTAGTTGTGTGATAAAACCATGTGATGATGCCTAGTATGATTCCGCCAACAATTATGGTCATTAACCAACCTTTAATTTTATCTAAAATAAAGGTTTTTTTAGTAGTTTTATTAAACCCAAATTGTTCTTCAATCACAAAGGTTTTGTAATAAGAAAATGGCGTGGTCAAAATATCACTACCTATCATTATGATTCCAAAAAAGATAAGCGTTACCAAAATATTATGGTCTGTAATTTGTCTAGCTAATTGGTCAACAAAAGCAAAACCGTCTAAAAAGAAAAACGCCAACGTTAGCACAAAAGAAAATGTAGACGTTAATATCCCAAAACGATAGTTTGTAGCTTTGTAGCGTTGCGATTTTTTATACTCGTCTTCATCATAAACATCTTGTAACTCTTCAGGTAATTGATCTTTATAATGTTTCGCGTTAAGCGCATCTAAAATTTTATCAATAATAAAATTAATGCTTATTATGGCGATGATGATATAGAATAGGGTAGTGTGATTCATGATAATATTTTAAATAAAATCTCTTTGTCTTTTAGCTTCAAAAACTAAAATTCCAGCAGCAACAGAAACATTCATAGAGTCTATTTTTCCACTCATTGGGATAATGATGTTTTGTGTTGAAGCTTCGCGCCAAGCTTGACTTAATCCATCTGCTTCTGTACCAACAACAATAGCACTGGCTTTAGTGAAATCTTGTTGATGGTAATATGCTGCATCCTGCAAAATAGCACTGTAAATATTGATGTTATTTGACTTTAAAAATGCGATAATATCTTTTGTATTACCAGTCGCAATGGTATTAGTAAATACGCAACCAACACTAGATCTAATAATGTTTGGATTGTACAAATCTGTTTTTGGATTTGCTAAAATAAAAGCATCTACGTTTGAAGCATCTGCGGTACGTAACAACGCACCAATATTACCAGGTTTTTCTGGCGCTTCTGCAATTAAAATTAATGGATTTTTATTGTTTAGTTTCAAGTTGTCTAATTGATGCGATTTACTTTTAGCAATCGCTACAATACCTTCAGTTGTATCTCTATGTGCTATTTTTTGATAAACGTCTTTAGAGATTTCAATGATTTGAGTAGAATCGTTTAGCCTAGGTAAACTGTCTTCTGGACAAATTTCAGGATAAAACAAAAGGGTTTCTATATCGTAATGTCCATGTAGTGTTAATTGTATTTCGCGTAAACCTTCAACAACAAAAAGTCCAGATTTACGACGTTCTCTAGATTTTTCTTTTAATAAAACAATTTGTTTTATTAATTGGTTTTGTGTGCTAGAAATTTGTTTGTAAGTCATAACACAAAAGTAATTTAAAAAATGTAAGTATTGTAACAATATACCGACCTACTGTAAATTAACACTAAAACCATAAACATGAAACAAACCTTCTTATTACTTACCCTTGCTGTTTTTCTTTTTAACTGTAAAGAACAAACAAAAAAAGAAACTGAGATTACTACTGATTACAAAAAAGAAGAATTAGATGTTACAACTTCAATTTACCCTGAAACATTAACTAAAATTTTTGATGCGCATGGTGGAATTGATCTTTGGAATCAAATGAAATCCTTAGAATTTACAATGCCAAAACCTAACGGAAATGAAGTAACCTTAACCAACTTAAAAACTAGAGAAGCTTTAATAACACATCCTGATTTTGTGATTGGACATGATGGTACAAAAACTTGGTATGTAAATAATAAAGAAGGCGAGTACAAAGGTTACGACCCAAAATATTATTATAATTTGATGTTTTACTTTTATGCAATGCCTTTTGTGTTTGGAGATGATGGTATTAACATTAGCGATGCAGAACCATTAACTTTTGAAGGAAAAACATATCCTGGTATTAAATTTACTTATGAAAATGGAGTAGGAGAAACACCAGAAGATCAATATATTGTGTATTACAACCCAGAAACTTACGTAATGGAATGGTTAGGATATACCGTAAACTTTATACCTGGTATTGATACTACCGAATTTCATTTTAGAAAATATAGCAAATGGCAAGATGTAAATGGTATCTTATTACCTGCTGAAATGGTGCGTTACAAATACAAAAATAATTTGCCAACAGAACCAATGGGAACAACACAATTTATAGACGTTAAATTAACAAAACAAGCTGTTCCAAAAGCGACTTTTAAAGCACCAGAAATTGCTACAATAGTAGAATAAAAAAAGCGAGCATTTAGCTCGCTTTTTTTATTATTGGTTTTTATATTTTTCAGAGTAGCGTTTGGCTAATTCTGTTTGGTGTGTTTCAAGACTAATATCTCTACCTTGTATAAAGGCTTTAGTTAGTTTGTTAGTACGCATATCTAAAGCATCACCTTCACTAATAAATAGTGTAGCATCTTTACCAACTTCTAAAGATCCAACAGTATCATCAATACCCAAAATCTTTGCAGTGTTGTAAGTGATTAAACTTAAAGCTTGTTCTTTAGTTAATCCGTAAGCAACAGTAGTACCTGCTAAAAATGGTAAGTTTCTAGTGTTCATACGTTCCATATCACCAGCATTTTCTAATCCAACTAAAACACCAGCTTCAACCAATTGCGTAGCTAATTTGTATGGTAAATCATAATCGTCATCACCGCTATTTGGTAACGAGTGTACACGTTGTAAAAGCACAGGAACATTATTTTCTTTTAATAAATCTGTTACGTTGTTAGCTTCGTAACCACCAACAATTACGGTCTTTTTAATGTTTTGCGCTTTCGCAAAATTGATGGCGTCTGTAATTCCTTTTTCGTTATCTACATGTACATAAAGCGTTTTATTACCATTAATTAAACCTTGTAAAGCATCAAAAGGAATATCTTTTGGAGATGTATTACCCGCTTGATAGGCTTTGTTTTCTGCAAAATAGTTTTTTAATTCGTCTACTTCTTTGCTGTAATTTTTGTTTTCGGTTAAAACCATTGGTTCTCCTAACCACCAACGACCGCGCGAATATGCTCTTGGCCAATTTAGATGAATACCATCATCTTCTTTGATGATCGCATCTTCCCAATTCCAAGCATCTAATTGTACAATGCTTGACGTTCCAGAAATACGTCCGCCACGTGGTGTAATTTGCGCCATTAAAATACCGTTTGGACGCATAGATTCTACAACTTTAGATTCGGTGTTGTAAGCAATAATGCTTCGTACATGTGGATTCATAGCTCCGATTTCATCTTCATCATCACTAGCTCTTACAGCATCTACTTCTACTAAACCTAATGTAGAATTAGGAGCAATAAAACCAGGATATACATGTTTGCCTTTTGCGTCTATAACTTCGCCTTGTCTGGCTATTTTCATCATAGCACTACCAACAAAAGTAATTTTTCCGTTGTCAAACATGATTAAAGAATTTTTAATCACATTACCGTTACCCATATGCAAGGTAGCACCTTCTATAGTGTAAGCATTTGTTTGTTTTGGTGCTGGTGTTTGCTGTGCTAAACCATAAAGACTCACCAAAAGTGTTAGGATTAATATATTTAGTTTTTTCATTTTTTATACGTTTTGATTATACACGTTGTCCTTTTTTAAAACTGATGTTCTACAGAGTCACAGTGTAATAATTCTTTTTCTTTTTTCTCTATTGGTTTTGTCTTTAACCCTTTGTGTTTTGCTTGAAGCATCATAGTGGTTAATTCATTTTTTTCTTTTTCCATTGCTTCACGAAGTTGTGCATCACGTTCTATATCAAAATAAACTGTACCGTCAATAATTGTTTTTTCTGCTTTAGCATAAATAGATAACGGATGATCTGACCATAAAACCACATCTGCATCTTTACCAACTTTTATACTTCCTACACGATCATCAATGTGTAATAATTTTGCTGGGTTTAAAGTCACGAACTTCCAAGCGTCTTCTTCGCTAATATCTCCGTATTTTACACTTTTTGCAGCTTCTTGATTTAAACGTCTAGACATTTCGGCATCATCACTATTAATAGCAACCGTTACACCAGCATTGTGCATGATTGGTGCGTTAAAAGGAATAGCATCGTTAACCTCATATTTATATGCCCACCAATCGCTAAACGTAGATCCGCCAACACCGTGTTCTACCATTTTATCGGCTACTTTGTAACCTTCTAAAATATGTGTGAAGGTATTAATGTTGAAGTTGAATCTTTCTGCAACTTTCATTAGCATATTAATTTCACTTTGAACGTAAGAGTGACAAGAAATGAAACGTTCTTTATTTAAAATTTCAGCAAGTGTTTCTAACTCGATATCTTTTCGGTAAGGTTTACCACTTTTCTTTAACGCATCATATTCTTTTGCTCTTTGGAAATAATCCATATAAACTTGCTCAACACCCATTCTGGTTTGTGGAAATCTGTTTCTACTATCATCGCCCCAATTACTTTGCTTTACATTTTCACCTAAAGCAAACTTGATGAATTTTGGAGTGTTTGTGTAAATTAAGTTTTCTGGAGTTTCTCCCCATTTTAATTTAATAATTGCCGAACGACCACCAATTGGATTTGCAGAACCGTGAAGTACTTGGATAGATGTAACGCCTCCAGAAAGGTTGCGGTAAATATTAATGTCTTCTGCATCTAAAACGTCTTCTATACTTACTTCTGCAGTGCTATTATGACCAGCTTCATTAACGCTTGAAGTTGCAATATGCGAATGTTCGTCAATAATTCCAGATGTTAAATGCTTTCCTGTAGCATCTACAATTGTTGCATTACCAGCGCTAAGATTTTTACCGATTTTAGAAATTTTTCCGTTTTTAATTAAAACGTCTGTTTGTTCTAAAATACCTTCAGCTTCATTAGTCCAAACCGTTGCGTTTTTAAATAAAATAGTTTCTTGTTGAGGTAGGCTAGTAAAACCGTAAGCCATGTTAGGATATGTAACAGGGAATAGTTTTGGCGTTTCACTCTCTTTATCTTCGTCTTTATCGCTTTTTTTCTCTTCAGCTTTTTCTGAAGCTTTTTTAGTAGCGTTAAAAGCAAATTCTTTTCCGTTAGGGAAAATAGCTTTTCCTTTTATGTTTTCTGAACCTGAAATTTTTGAAACAACTCTTACAAACTCTTGTTTAGTTGTATCAATTGTAGAAAAAGTTAGTGTTAACCATTCGTTAGAAAAGTTAATTTTAGAACCTAACTCTTTATCTTCAGTTTTTACTTTAGACTTCAGTTTTTCTATATCACCAGAGATTGATAACTCGTAATCTGTGTTATTTAATTTAAACGTGTAATCTCCACGTAAGTCTTTGGTGTCCATTGGTGTTATTTCGTCTTTAACACCAGTTACCCAGTTTTGATAAATGGTTGTTTCTTTATCAAAAATATCTCCGGAAGTGATTAAAAAGTTAGCATAAGCGCCAGTTTTTAAATGACCTAATTGAGTAGATTTGCCTATGATTTGCGCAGGAATAGTTGTTAAAGCTTCTAATGCTTTAGTTTTATCTAAACCATATTCTATAGCTTTTTGAAGATTAGCCAATAAGTCTTTTTCTTCTTTTAAATCATGAGTTGTAAAAGCAAAAGTAATATTGTTATCTGCTAATACTTTAGGATTTGAAGGAGCTTGATTCCATGCTTTCAAATCAGCTAAACTAACCGAACTAGCCATTAGTGGATCTTCCATGTCATATGCATCTGGAAAACTTACAGGTACGATAAATTGTGCGTTTGTTGCTTTGATGTCTTTAATCCATTCGTATTCATCACCGCCAGCAATAAAAATATATTGAGTATTAAATTGATCACCGATTTTATCAAAACGAAGTACATTTTCTTTGCTAGAAGCATTTAGAATTTGAATTTCATTTTTATTAGCATTAAAGGCTTCTAAAGCACGATCTTTCTCTTTTATATTTCCTTTTGCGTACCAATCTGCGTCAAGATTTACTTGTCTTAATAATGCCATAGTACCCATTAAAGATGTTGGGTACATTTGACGTGATGTTTTACTTTTTGAAGTACCGTAAAACTGACCTAGTTTTTCGTCTAATAATCTTGTGGCATCACTACCTTCTGGCGCTAATGTAACTAATACGCCAGTACCTTGGATAATTCCGTCGTCAATGTGAGAGTTGACAACACCAAAACCAGCTTTTCTAAATTTTTCTGCCTTTTTACTATCAAAGTCAAAAAAGTCTAAAGCGTTTTGGTCAGGTCTTATGTGATCGTTCCAATAAAAACCATCACGACTTGCATCGTATTGAGGTGATTGTCTATTGCTTGAAGCGTTTTCAACAGGTTTCATCCCAAAATCGCTGTACGTTTCAATAAAAGAAGGATAAATAGTTTTACCGCTTACATCTACAGTTATTGCATTTTTTGGGACAGATACATTATTACCACTAGCAACTACTTTTCCGTCTTTAATTAAAAGTGTACCATTATCTACAATTTGTGTTGGAGTAATATAGATTTTAGCATTTGTAAATGCTGTGTAATTAGAGGTGTTAGTTTTTACACCATCATTTTTAGGAATATACTCTTGTGCAAAGGAATAACTACACAACAATAGTCCTAAAAAGCTTAGGATTTTTCTCATAAGATTAGTTAGTTTAAAGTCTTAAAGAGACTAAAGATAAGTCTTAAAGCAGCCCATTCAAAATGAAGTGTAAATTTTAACTTTTTAAAGCGTTTTATTCTCTAAGTAGTTAACCAATAGCGCCACTACGTAGCTGTAGCTTTCCATACCTTTTGCTTGGTTATTGGCTTTTAGATAAGTGGTGTATGTGCTTTTAAAGAAAATTTCTGATGGGTTTTTATAGCCATTCCAAAAGTCTTGTACTTCTTGGTAGTTTTTGATAATACCTGGGTTTATGGTTTCAACCAATTCAAAATAAGTATCAGGATTACGTTTGTAGACTTCTCTTAAGCAGTGTCTTAATCCAAAGGTGTAACCGCAATATTTAAAATAAATATCTGGATTGTTTACAGATGCTAAAAATCCCATAAAATTAGCTTCGTTTTCTAAAGCATAACCTAATTGGTGTGCAATCTCGTGTGCAGAAGTAGTTGGGAATTTATACTCCGGAATTAAATAATCTACTTGTGCTTCGTTAGTTAGCGGATTCAAATATCCGCTAAAGCCCATATAAGTTAGCGGTAAACTAAATATCGATGTTTTTAAACTTTTTGGATGGTATTCTAAATGCGGAAATTCTTTCTCCAACACTTTATAACCATTTGGAGTTTGTTTTAAAATTTCTGTTTTAGTGTAAGGTAAAATGACTTTTACAGTGTCGTTTTTAGCAAGTTGCAACTGTAAACTGTTGGATTTTTCAATAAGTTTTTTGGCGACAGAAAGTAGTTGTTCTGTAGTGTAATCGTCTTCCAAACCTAAGTTTTTGTGTAAAGGATTACGATAATAATTAAATCCCCAAAGTAAATGAAACGCAAAATACACAACACCCAAAACAGCACCAACATCTAACAACCATTTTACGGTGTCTTTATAAATGCGTTTTCTATTTAAAACTAACCATCTAAGTATTAAGATTAAGCCAACGCCATAAACAAAATCACCAAAACTAAACGGTAGCCAACCCAAAACATATCTAAAACATTTAGATAAAAACGGATATAAACCATCGCTGTAATAAAGGTCTACAAATTCAGGAAAACGTTTGGCAAGTTGCACCAAAATGTAGGTAGGTACAATTAATCCTGTTAAAATTAATTTGGTGTGTTTTCGCATAGACATCAAAAATAAATAAAATTAGGACCAATCGTTCAGGTTTTTTTAAAAGGTTAGTTCCTGCTGTCCGTTATATCTTTTTTATTTGATCACTTCGACTACGCTCACTGACCAAATAAAAAAGGATGCCACTTCCATCAGGAGTAGCGACTAAGGTTAGTGATTATTTAAAAGGTTTCTTTTTGTCATTCAGAGTTGTCACATTGAGCGCAGTCGAAATGAAGGCGAAGAATCTTTTTAATTAATATTAATCATAAGAGATTCATCAGTCGTTCCTCCTTCAGAATGACAAAAGCAATGTGGATGTTTTTTTCTTGTCATTCAGAGCGCAGCGAAGAATCTCATAATTTCAACTTAAAAAAGTAATTAATCCATAGTGCATTTTGTATTTTTGTGTTTCAATAAAAATAAAAATATGAGTCAAGACGTAAGAGCCTTAGAGCCTAAAGTATTATGGAATAAATTTGCCGATTTAAACGCTGTACCAAGACCT
This sequence comes from Mesoflavibacter sp. CH_XMU1422-2, assembly GCF_037029245.1. Lineage (NCBI taxonomy): Bacteria > Pseudomonadati > Bacteroidota > Flavobacteriia > Flavobacteriales > Flavobacteriaceae > Mesoflavibacter > Mesoflavibacter sp. CH_XMU1422-2. The sequence goes on from NZ_JAYMEE010000059.1 coordinate 164,339, forward strand.
TCTAAAAAAGAAGAACGCGTTATACAATTTATGAAAGATTTTGGAGCTAAGCTAGGTTTAGAAACTATAGAAGACGAAGTAGGAAACGTAATTATCAAAAAGCCAGCAACAGCAGGAATGGAAGATCGTGTAACCATTGTAATGCAATCGCATTTAGATATGGTACATCAAAAAAATAACGATACCGTTTTTGATTTTGATACGCAAGGTATCGATATGTATGTAGATGGAGATTGGGTAAAAGCAAAAGGAACAACACTTGGTGCAGATAACGGTTTAGGTGTTGCCACCATTATGGCTATTTTAGAAAGTACAGATATACCACATCCAGCAATAGAAGCTTTATTTACCATTGATGAAGAAACTGGTATGACTGGCGCAATGGGATTAAAAGGCGGATTATTAACTGGTGATATTTTATTGAATTTAGACACCGAAGAAGATGACGAAATTGGTGTTGGTTGTGCTGGTGGCGTAGATGTTACTGCAAGACGCACTTATGATGAAGAAGAAACACCAGAATTTAAAACCGGTTATCAAGTTGAGGTAAAAGGATTGCAAGGCGGACATTCAGGAATGCAAATACATGAAGGTTTAGGTAACGCCAATAAAATTATGAACCGTGTGTTATTTGACGGTTTTGAAAACTTTGGTTTACGTATCTCTCAAATTGAAGGCGGAAGTTTACGCAACGCTATACCACGAGAGAGTAAGGCTATTATTGCAATAGATGCTATACATGAAGACGCTTTTTTAGCTGAAATGAAAGAGCAAGCCAATACCATAAAAAAGGAACTTAAAACCATGGAGCCAGATTTAGAGATTTTAGTCACTAAAACTGAGACGCCAGAAAAAATTATGGATTTAGGTGTGCAAGAAGGTGTAACAAGAGCAATTTATGCGGCTTTAAATGGCGTATACCGCATGAGTGCAGATATACCAGAATTAGTAGAAACGTCTAATAATATTGCACGAGTAACTATAAAAGATGGCGAGATAGAAATTGCGTGTTTAACACGTAGCTCTGTAGAGAGTTCTAAATTAGATTTAGCTAATACTTTACGCGCAACGTTTGAATTAACAGGTTGCGAAGTAGAGTTTTCTGGAGATTATCCAGGTTGGACACCAAATATGGACGCATCTATCTTAAAAGTGGTTACCAATGTTTACGAGCGTTTAAACAACGAAAAACCACACGTTGCAGCATGCCATGCAGGATTAGAGTGTGGTATTTTAGGACAAAATTACCCAGATATGGAAATGATTAGTTTTGGACCAAACATTAAAGGCGCACATAGTCCAGATGAACGAGCGCAAATTAGCTCTGCACAAAAATATTGGAAATTTGTGTTAGAAATTTTAAAAGACATCCCAAAGAAATAGGAAAGTATATAGTAATTAAAAAGCCCAGTTTTTGCTGGGCTTTTTTTGTTTCGTTTAACGGTCTCGTATAACCGTCAGTTACGGGTTAATATACGCAAACTTTTCGGTTAAGCACTGACGTTAGCAATTCCGAGTGGATTCGGACGTAGTCGAATCCGCCGTAATTGCGGTTATACATTGTTGTGGTTAGTATTAAATTATTTCAAGTTTATAGTTTACATCACCAATTATATTTGTTTTTTCGTTTAAAATATTACCTTTATTAAAAAAGCCAGAACTAATAGGGCTACTAAAATCAATTGTAATATTTAAAGGAGTTTCAAATTCTTCAAGTTTAATCAAATCAAATTTAAAAGGAAGAAAAATAGCGTCTTTAAATTCTGAACGAATCAAATTATCAAGGTTTATAAATAATTTTTTGTTTCTTTTTTCTGTTGGAGAAACAACTATTTCAAGAATGCCAATCCCTGTTTTATTTGGTGAAAATTCACTCTCAAAATTAACAAGTTTATCAGTTTTTATTATTTGGATAGAATAATAATTATTTATAAAGCTAACAAAAAAAATCATTTTCGTTGTATATCTACAATTTTCTGATGTTTCTATAATTATTTCCCCACTATAATTAGGAGAATTACCATAAGTTGTATCTATAACTTCACAATTAGTTATTTTTTTAACTTTTTCTAAAAATTCATTTGCCCATTTAGGTTTATTACTATTTGAATTTTTAAGACTAGTTAAAATTAATTTTTGAAGCTTTTTAAATCCAATATACTCATTGTAATCAGGATTCATTGCTCTTATACCTAAAGGATAATATGAGTTTAATAAAGTGAATAATCTTGGATAAGTTAAAAATAATTCGTTTTTATTAATTTTTTTATAATTCTGATAAGTGTATTTCATAAAGTTTAATTATGGGCAATAAGTAGCTACAGTTGTTGGTATAGAACCTAAACACGGATTTTGTGAAACAGAAGCTAAAACATTACTTGATGAAATTTTGATATTTTGATTCAAGAACTCCATTATAATATTTTTAATCTCTATTTCAGTCGGATTTGAATAGGGATGTGTTAAATTTAAATATGATAATAATTCCGCCATAGTTAAATTCCATGCATTGTTGAAAATCCCAGAAGCATGAGCAGGAATAGTATTAGGTATTGTAACACAAAGACTTTGTGTGAATTCAGTACTTAAAAGACTTACATATCCTTGGGTTAAAGTTACACCTAATCCTGATATATTAGCTACTGATGCATTGCCTACTGAGGTAAATGTGTAATTACCACATAATAAATTTCTGTGAGCACTCTCATCATCAGTCCAAATATTTTTAAATTCACATACACCAGTAATGGGATTTAATGTGTAACCTTGTGGACAACTACCATCTTCATCAGGTTGAATTGGCATAGCAATTAAAACAGCGCTAGCAGCAGTATTAATCTGTCCAGAAGAAAGCCCAGTACCTCCTTGACCAGAAGGTAAAGTATTACCGCCAGAAGCATTGTTAAGATAGTTACCAAGAGTTGTATCACCGCCACTAGTACCAGAAGAATAATACCAATTATAGCTATCACTATAACCGCCAGTTACTTCTGTACCGCCACCATCTTCATTACCAGTAGTTGTTAAGGATACACTTCCTAAATCTACAGTGTCTAAAACGCCACTACCAAACATATCTAAGTTATCTGTATTCCAACAATCGTCTTGATTTGATTCCTGTAAAAGCATAAAAGGAAATAAACTTGCTTGTTGGGTTTGAGATTGTACAACGTATCTTTCTGTAAATAAACCGTTTTCGATAACATATCCATCTAAAAACCTACCGTTTAAGTCATTAAAGAATATTCTACCATCAATAACATTGCCATTATTATCAATATTATCTTTATATATGGTAAACACAACACTTTTTATTACATTATTGACATTAATAAAATGAAGTTGACTTTGATAATTACCATCTCTATTAATAGAAGAGTTGGCAGTAGTTAAGTCTGCATCTGTATAAGCTGCATCTGTATATTGTAAAGAATTCCAATCTGGAGTTACGGTAAACACGTCTTCGTTTAATCTAGCGTTTGTATTTTGTGTTTTTCCCTTTTTAGAGTTAAAAGAAAAAATAGCATCTTCAAAGGAAACAGTGTTAATAGAAGTGATTTGATTTTCTTTTTTTGAGAAGTCATTGTTTTTCTCATCTAGAGTACAATTCCATAAGAAGAGAGATAGGCAAATAAGAAAAATGCCTAATTTTAAATAGTTTTTGATTTTTTCCATAGGTTATAATTAATTTAAAGTTAATAATTAAAAAATGTTTATCAGTTGTAATTATTTGACTTTCGTTTTAGCCATATTAACCACAATGTAAAGATAAAGCGAGTTTCCAATTCGCGTTATCGATTGTTAAACGAAGTTAGCATTTTTATTTAAGAAAATCAATACGTAGGTCTACGTATATTTATAAAAAAACCACCCAAAAAGGTGGTTTTTATTTTATGTTTTAGTGGTATTTATTTAATACCAACAATTTCTAAATCAAATACTAAATTAGCATTTGGCGGTATACGTGGCGCACGTCCGTTTGGTCCGTACCCTAAATAACTTGGTACAAAAATACGGGCTTTATCGCCAATGTTCATTTTTAGCATAGCTTCTCTAAAACCTGGTACCAATGTAGCAGACTCGTTATAAATCATAGGGAAAGGTTGGTAAGCACCAGCTTTATCTGCTTGTTCGTTATAGGTGTTTGTAGCTTTTGCTACTTCTGCATCTGTGGTGTAAAATAAGTTTCCGTTTTCAAAGTAACCTGTACTTTGGATTAAGACATTATCGGTGCTTTTTGGTGTTACACCACCTTTGGCTTTGTTTAAAATCATCACTAATCCAGTAGGCGACTCTATAACTTCACCTTCCATATCTTTATTTTTCTCGATAAAGGCTTTACCAGCTATTTTTGCTTGCTCTTTAATTTTTTCTTGCATAGCAGCTTGTTGCTCTTCTAAGCGTTGAGGTAATAAAGGTTCTTTTTCGGTAAATACTTTTGCTGCGTCAAATGCTTTTGCATCGGCACCTTTTCTTATAATATTTAACTCTTCAATAATAACAGGATCTACAGGTTTTGTTTGTACTGTTTTTACATTAGATATGGTATCTTGTACTTCTATTCCTTTTACTAATTCTCCAAACACTGCATGACAGCTTGTTCTTGGCATGTTACAGTTTTTAAAACTTCCGTCTGCATAAAAAGCATCAAGATTAGTTTTTGGTACTTCGGTAATAAAAAATTGGCTACCATTTGTGTTTAACCCACCAGAGTTAGCCATAGATAAAATACCTGCTTTATCGTGACTTAGACTTGTATCAAATTCGCTATAAAATTTAAAACCTGCGCTTCCCATACCAGTTCCCGTTGGGTCGCCACCTTGTATCATAAATTTATCCATAACTCTATGAAAAGTAATACCGTTATAAAATGGTTTTCCTTTTAAAGAATCTGCTAATTTTGGATGAGTTCCTTCTGCAAGACCTACAAAGTTAGCAACTGTAACAGGTACTTTGTCATAAAATAATTTTGCAACCATAGTACCTTTGTTGGTCTTAAACTCGGCGTAAAGTCCGTCTGGTAAATCAGGATATTTGTCTTGACACGACATTGCCGAAAAGCTGGCAATAAAAGCGATAAGTAAAAATTTCATTTGTTTTTTTATTAGGTTCATTGTTATTTGGTTTAGTCTTGATTTTTAGTGATTTTATTTACGGTTACTTGACACATAATAGGTGTGTTAATACCTATTTTGTGTTCGTCTCCATAATAACCATATGCTTTTTGCGAAGGGAATAAAAATGTAGCAGTTTCTCCTTCTTTTAGAAGTTTTAAACCTTCGCGAAGACCAGTAAAAATTTCTTCTTGATCCATAGCGTAGTTTTGCGTTTTTATTTCTTCTTTAGTGTAAATAAGATTGCTATCTAAGGTTTTTACATTGTAATTGAAGTTAATTATATCGCCAAAACCTGGTGTTTGCAAACTATCGTTTTCAACTTTTGTATTGTAATAGTACCAAAAACCGTTTCCTGAATTTTTAAATTCTTTATCAGGTTGATTGGCTATTATGGTTTCTATTTTTTCAATTTCTTTTTGGTTTAAAGCTTTATTACGTGCAACAGATTGGTCTATAAAACTTCCAGAAGACACAGTAATTGGTTTGCGCGCTTCAGGACTTTTGCAAGCTGTAATAAGCAGTCCAAAAAAGATAAATATATAAAGATTAAGCTTCATTTAATGCCGATTTGTATTGTGGTAATATACTAATAAATTTTTCAACAGTTTCCTTAATTGGTAAATCACTTTTTCCGCCAGCAGCATTAGTATGTCCGCCACCTTCAAAATGAGATCTAGACATTAAATTTACAGAGAAATCTCCTTTAGAGCGTAAAGAAATCTTTACAATATTTTGTTGTGCGTCTTCTATAAAAATAGCAGCTAAAACAATATTATTTAATGATAAAGCGTAATTTACAAATCCTTCTGTATCGCCTTTTTTGTAATCAAATTTTTGAAGTTCGCTTAGTGTCAACGTTATATAAGCAGCTCTATATTCTGGCAATACTTTTAAGTTACTTAACGCACAACCTAATAGCTGCAAACGGTTATAACTATTGGTGTCATAAACTTGATTATGAATAAAAGTATTTTCAGCACCTTTATCGATTAAATCTGCGATAACGCGGTGTGTTCTGCTAGTTGTTGAATTGAATCTGAAAGAACCAGTATCTGTCATTATACCTAAATAAATAGCTGTTGCCATATTGCTATCTAAATGGTCTAAATCTCCTAACATTTCAATAAAATTATAAATCATCTCGCAGGTAGAACTCATACTTACATCACTATATGTATACTTTGCGTACGGATCTGGTTGTTGATGATGATCTATCATAATTTTTAACGACTCATTTTCTGCAAGCGTATTTTCCATATCTCCAGCTCTATGAAAGGCATTAAAATCTAAAGTGAAGATAATATCTGCGTTATTTAAAGCTTCTACAGATTGACTGTTTTGCGAATCAAACTTTAAAATTAAGTCTTGACCAGGAACCCATTTTAAAAAATCTGGGTAATCATTAGGTGTAATAACAGTTACAAAATGATTGATTTTTGTTAAGTAATGAAATAACGCCAAGCTAGAGCCAATAGCGTCTCCATCAGGATTTTTGTGAGTTACAATAACTATTTTTTTAGGCGAAGCTAAAAGCGATTTAATTTCAGAAATATCTTGTTTTGTCATAGCGCACGAATATACAATTTTTTAATAATTGAATTTGTTGTTTTTCTTAATAAATGCCTTACTTTTGCACAAAATTAACAAGCTGAAAATAGGTTTGTTATTAAAAGTTGAAATTAAAACTAAAACAATAAAATGGCAACTAATAGAACATTTACAATGCTTAAGCCAGATGCTGTAGAAAAAGGACACATTGGCGCAATTTTAGAAAAAATTAATGCTTCAGGATTTAGAATCGTAGCAATGAAATTAACACACATGACTAAGCAAGATGCAGAAGCATTTTATGCTATACACAAAGAAAGACCTTTCTTTGGTGAGTTAGTAGAGTATATGACACGTGGTCCTATTGTAGCTGCTATTTTAGAAAAAGATAACGCAGTAGAAGACTTTAGAACTTTAATAGGTGCTACTAATCCAGCAGAAGCTGCAGAAGGAACTATTAGAAAAATGTACGCAGAGTCTATAGGAGAAAATGCAGTACACGGTAGTGATAGTGATGAGAACGCAGCTATTGAAGGTGCTTTTCATTTTTCTGGAAGAGAAATGTTTTAAATAATAAAACATATATAACTAAAAAAGCCTTTCTAAATTAGAAAGGCTTTTTTTGTAATCGTTTAAATAGAAAATATATATTATACTACTTTTACATTTACTGCGTTCATACCTTTACGTCCTTCTTGTAGATCAAATTCTACTTCATCTCCTTCTCTAACTTCGTCAATTAGACCTGAGATGTGAACGAAATGGTCTTTGTTAGATCCTTCTTCAGTTATAAAACCATAACCTTTAGAATCATTGAAAAATTTTACTGTGCCTTGAGCCATTGTAATAAAAAAAATTTGTTAATAATGTGTCAAAGATAGAGTTTATAATATTAACTCAACGTTATTTTTAAAATTTTTCAAAAAAATAAAAAAAACGATAAAAATTTTTCAATTATCTGAGTACTATTTTATTAACTATATTTTTACCTAGCTCTTCATTAATTAGATTTATGATTTTTTCTTTTCCGTAGCTTAGTTCTTCTCTTAAGGCACTAGAGCTTAATTGTATATATAGTGTGTCTCTTTTTAATTGAATATTTGTAGTGTAGTTGTTAATACCATTACCCATAAGTTTTATCCAGGCTTCTCTAACTTGTACTTTGTCTAAACCAGTTTCTAGTTTATTTTCTGTAACAAATTCTTTTAAGACATCTTGTAGGTTTAATATATCGTTATTTCGTTTGGCCATTATTGAATTTTTATTGGTGTGTAACGTTTATATAAATATACGTCTTTGCTTTGGTTTATTACTTTCATTTCATCTTTAGAAATATCTAAAATAGTTTCTTTCCAGTTATGGTATGGTGTTTTGTAATGTAAGTTAAAACTGTCGTTTTCTATTTTGAAAGTGAAAGTTTCTGAGTTTTTTGAAGTTTTAAAAGTACCATCAAACTCAGGTTTCATTTTTTTTCTAAATCCAGAAGAGTCTGATGTGATTTCTATATAATCAATAGTTTCGTTAACAGTATATTGTTTTTCTACTCCATTATTTAGTTTTACTTCTTTTATTTCCCAATAACCTTCTAAATTATTAGTGAATTGTGTTTTGTCTTTAGAGCAACTAAAGATTGCTAAAATGAATATAAAGATTAATTTTTTCATTTTTAAAAAATTATAGTTTAAATATTTTATAGCTTTGATGTACTTGTTTTACTACATTTTCTGTACGATCTGCGTGTGTATCACTTATAAAAATCTGACCAAAATTTTCGTCATCAACTAGCTTAATAATTTGAGCAACTCTAGTTTCGTCTAACTTATCAAAAATATCATCTAAAAGTAATATTGGATTACTACCACTTTCGGCTTTTATACTATCAAATTGTGCTAGTTTTAATGCAATTAAAAAAGATTTTTGCTGTCCTTGACTACCAAACTTTTTTATAGGATGATCATCAATATTAAATATTAAATCGTCTTTGTGTACACCAACACTTGTGTATTGTAAAGCTTTATCTTTATTTATGTTTTGGCGTAAAAGTGTATTTAAATCATCATCAAAAAGATGGCTTTTGTAATCTAAATCTATAGCTTCGTTATTATCGCTAATGGCTTTATAGCGTTCTTTAAAAATAGGGACAAAGGATTTTAAAAATGCTTTACGTTTTTCAAAAATTTCTGTTCCATAAGTGTTTAACTGTTCGTTATACACATCAATAGTGTCTTGGTTATACGTATGGTTAGCAGCAAAATATTTTAATAACGAATTACGTTGCGCCAATACTTTATTGTAGTTTATTAAATGACTTAAGTAGTTTTTATCATTTTGACTAATTACACTGTCAATAAATTTTCTTCTGGTATCGCTGCCCTCAATTATTAAATCTCTATCTGCTGGCGAAATAATTACAAGAGGTAAAAAGCCAATATGATCACTAAATTTATCATAAGCTTTTGTGTTGCGTTTTATAACTTTTTTTTGTCCTTTTTTTAAGCTAACAACAATGTTTTCGGTTTTATTATCTTTATCATATTCGCCATTTATAACAAAAAAATCTTCATCATGTCTAATATTCTGTGAAGAGACCGGATTAAAATAGCTTTTGCCAAAAGAAAGATGATAGATAGCATCTAAAACATTAGTTTTTCCTACACCATTATTACCAACAAGACAATTAATAGTAGTGTCAAACTCAAAAGTTTTGGTGTCAAAATTCTTATAATTTAAAAGCGAAAGTGATTTTAAAATCATGGATATAATATAAAAAAAAGTGTGCTAAATAGTGTTACCACAATAAGAAGTGCAAATTATTGAAAAATATCAAATAAATAGACTTTTATTTATGAAGAAAAATTATATTTTTGTGCGCAATAATAAAACGAAGTATGGCAACGTATAAGAAAAGAGGATACAAACCTAAGACGAAAGTTGAAAAAGAAATAGAAGTAGAAGAAGAATCTACAACAGCAGAAGTATTTAATACTTTAGATGAGTCTGCTAACAAAGCAGAAGAGTTTGTAGAGAAAAACCAAAAGAACATTTTTATTGTAATTGGTGTTGTAGCTGCTTTAGTTTTAGGGTACTTAGGTTACCAACAATTTGTAGCAAAACCAAAACAAGCAACTGCTATGAATGAAATGTACCAAGCAAAAAAGTATTTTAATGATGCTGTAACAGCTACAGCAAATAAAGACTCTTTATACAATTTAGCTTTAAGTGGAGGAGAAGGTAAGTTAGGATTAACAGATATTGTAGATCAATATAGTGGTACAGATGCTGGTAACTTAGCAAACTACTATGCAGGTATGGCATACTTAAATTTAAAAGACTACGAAAAAGCAATTGCTTACTTAGACGATTTTAAAAGTGAAGACGAAGCTTTAGCGCCAATGGCTAAAGGAGCAATAGGTGATGCGTTTATGCAATTAAACCAAGAAGAGCAGGCTTTAGACTATTATTTAAAAGCAGCTAACTTACGTCAAAACGAATTTACTACACCAACGTTTTTATATAAAGCAGGTGTAACAGCTTTAAATATGGGTAATACTTCTAAAGCATTAGACTTATTTAACAAAATTAAAGATAACTATCCAGATGCTCCTGAAGCTAAAAACTCAGAAGTATTTATAGGAAAAGCACAAGCGATGTCAAAATAAAAAAATATGGCAACAACAGATTTATCAGCTTACGATAAAGCATCAATCCCAAACGGAAAGCAATTTCGGTTTGGGATTGTTGTTTCAGAATGGAACGACAATATTACCGAAGGTCTCTTAAAAGGAGCAAAAGACACACTTTTAGAACATGGTGTTACACCAGACAACATTTTAGTTTGGCATGTGCCAGGTAGCTATGAGCTAATTTACGGAAGTAAAAAAATGCAAGAGCAAATGGTTAACACTGTTATTGCAATTGGTAGTGTTATACAAGGCGAGACAAAGCATTTTGACTTTGTATGTGATGCTGTATCACAAGGGATTAAAGATCTAAATGTACAGCACGAAACACCTGTAATTTTCTGTGTACTTACAGATAATAATATGCAACAAGCAATTGACCGTTCTGGCGGTAAACATGGTAATAAAGGTGTAGAAGCTGCTGTAGCTGCCTTAAAAATGGCACAATTAAGGGAGAACGCTTAGATTTCGGTATAGAGTATTGATTATTGAGTTTTCAGTATTTAGTGTGTAGTCAATGATAGTTTGTTTAATATTGCTAATTGCTAATTGCTAATTGCTAATTGCTAACTATTCCCTTTTGTTAACAATTTTTAGCATTCTCTAACCAGCAATCTCTAGTATTTTCAGTAAATTTGAATTTACTAGTAATACCATTTAGCATTGTTTGGTCAAAGAAAAAATAAAACATTTACTTACAAATCTCGTTTTAATAAAGACAACGATTCTGCTTCGCAATTAAAAGAAAGTATGAAATCTAGTTGGAGCGAGGCAAGACCTTCTATTTCTGGAAGAAAAAAGAGTAATACCTTGTTCCTTTTAATAGGACTTTTAGTATTTATTGCTATCTTAATGTATTACTTAGACACAAAAATTAAATAATTATGGGACTTCTAACAAGACGAAAAAATAAAAAGTTTAGTTACACACCAAGATATTATAAAGGTGAAGGAAGCCCATATGAAATAAAACACAAATTTGACGATTTTAGAACAACGGTAGGTGATAACAAAAACATAAAACAAAAATTTAATAACGCAATAGACGAGTTAAAACATAACCCAGATCAAGCTGCAAATAGACGCATTTTGATAATTGTTGCAGTCTTAGTGTTTTTATTTTTATTGATTATTGGTTTTGACCTATCCATTTTCTTCCCAAATTAAAATATGGCAGATATCATTCAATTATTACCAGATCATGTTGCTAATCAAATTGCTGCAGGAGAAGTAGTACAACGTCCTGCATCTGTCGTAAAAGAGCTTTTAGAAAACGCAATTGATGCTGGAGCAACAATAATAAAATTAATTGTAAAAGATGCTGGTAAAACATTAATACAAGTTATCGATAACGGAAAAGGCATGAGTGCAACCGACGCTAGATTGAGTTTTGAGCGTCATGCTACATCAAAAATCCGAAATGCAGAAGACTTATTTCAATTAAATACTAAAGGGTTTCGTGGCGAAGCTTTAGCTAGTATCGCTGCAATTGCACATGTTGAGCTAAAAACAAAACAGGAAGATGACGAGCTTGGTACTTGTATAGAAATTGAAGGTAGCGAAGTTAAAAGTCAAGATGTAGTCGTAACACCAAAAGGAACATCGTTAGCTGTAAAAAACTTATTTTTTAATATTCCTGCACGACGAAATTTTTTAAAATCTAATGCTGTCGAATTACGTCATGTGATAGACGAGTTTCATCGTGTGGCATTAGCGCATCCAAGTATAACATTTTCTATGTTTCATAATGGAAGCGAAACATTTAATCTTCCAGAAAGCAATTATAGACAGCGTATAGTTAATATTTTTGGGACTAAAACCAACGAAAAATTAGTGCCTGTAGAAGAAGCTACAGAGGTACTAACCATTTCTGGATTTGTAGGTAAACCAGAATTTGCCAAGAAAAGTCGTAATGAGCAGTTTTTCTTTGTAAATAATCGTTTTATTAAAAGCGCTTATTTAAATCATGCTATAAATTCAGCGTTTGAAGGTTTGCTTAAAGATGGTGCGCAACCAAGTTATTTTTTAAACTTAACGGTAAATCCGCAAACCATAGATATTAATATTCACCCAACAAAAACAGAGATTAAATTTGACGATGAGCATACATTGTACGCCATCTTAAGATCTGCAGTAAAGCATAGTTTGGGACAGTTTAATATTGCACCAGTTTTAGATTTTGAACGCGATGCCAACTTAGATACGCCTTATAATTATCAACAAAAATCTGCACCTTCAGTTGAGGTAGATAGTAGTTTTAATCCCTTTAAAGATGAAGTTGTTACTAGCAAATCGTCTTCATCTGCATCTTCATTTTCAACTTCACCTTCATTTAAAAAAGATAGAGGAACATCTTGGGAAAGTTTGTATGTTGGATTAGAATCTAAAGGCAATCAATCGGCTTCAAATTTTAGCGAAGTAACTTTTGAAAGCGAACCAGAAACCGCTTCAATTTTTGACAACGAAAATGAAGTTGAACATAAGCAAACCACATATCAGCTTAATAATAAGTTTATAATAAGTACAATAAAATCGGGTATGTTGGTTATAGACCAGCATAAGGCACATCAACGTGTATTGTATGAAGAATACCTTCAAAATATAACTGTAAAAGAAGGCGTAAGTCAGCAGTTATTATTTCCGTTAGAATTACATTTTTCTAAGCAAGAAATTCAATTAATTCAACAACTACAAGAAGATTTAGAAGCTACAGGATTTGTCTTTACACATGTTAAAGATGAAATTGTAGTGATTACAGGCGTACCTGTAAATGTGCCAGAAAGCGAAGTGTCTATAATCTTAGAGCAGCTAATAAGTGATGTAGAAAACGAAGTGCCAGATAGTCATTTTTCGGCAGCGGATATGTTAGCAAAATCTATGGCAAAAAGTTTAGCTATAAAAACAGGACAAACCTTAACAAATACAGAGCAAGAACACTTAGTAAACAGGCTGTTTGCTTGTAAAGAACCAAGTGTGTCACCGACCAATAAAACAACGTTTATTACGATGACAGTAGATGAACTTGAAAAGAAATTTATGTAAGTTATGATGAGAATTTCAGATACCGTAAAACACCTTATAATTATCAATGTAATTTTTTTCATTGGAACGGTTACTGTTGGTGGCGGCGAAGCTTTTTATGAATGGTTTGCGCTTCATTTTCCTGCAAGTGATGGTTTTAAGCCTTGGCAAATAGTAACACATATGTTCATGCACGGTAGTATTGGACATATCTTTTTTAATATGTTTGCGTTATGGATGTTTGGTTCTCCCGTAGAATATCGCTTAGGAAGAAATAAGTTCTTGTTTATCTATTTTTCTGCAGGTTTAGGAGCTGCATTGTTTCAGTTAGCAGGATATTATTGGGATTATTTACCCGCTTATAATCAATTATTAGAAGCAGGATTTTCAAAAGAAGTTATTTCAGATATTATTAATTTTAATATTTTAGAAGGAAGACAGTTTAAAGGTGCTTTATTACAAGAGCAAATAATACCATATATGGATGAACATAATATTTCATCATTATTATCAGATAGCACCTTTAAAACTTTTTTTGAAACAAATGTACTTATTAATAACAGTACAATGGTTGGAGCATCAGGTTGTATAATGGGGATTTTAGCAGCATTTGGTATGATGAATCCAAATGCAGAGCTAATGATGATTTTCTTACCAATTCCTATAAAAGCTAAATATTTTATTCCCGGGATAATTATTTTAGATGTGATATCTGCTGTTACAGGACAATCATTTTTTAGTCCAAGTAATACCGCATATTTAGCGCATGTTGGTGGTGCTTTAGTCGGATTTTTTATTATGTGGTATTGGAAGAAAAATCAATTTAATCAAAATCGTTGGGATAGATAAATGAGTCAAATAGATCAATTAAAATATAAATACGCTAGGCTTAATGTGCTAGAAAAAGTTATAGTCATTAATGTGATTATCTTTTTGCTTGCATTAATATTAAATCCTATTGTTCCTAGTGTTTTTAAATGGTTAAGACTACAAAGCGATTTTTATGATGTATTATATAAACCGTGGACAATCTTTACTTATGGATTTGTGCATTTTGGTTTATTTCATATGATTTTTAATATGCTTTGGTTGTACCTTTTAGGAAGAATATTTATGAACTTATTCAATCCTAAAATGGCGCTTAATATTTATTTTTTAGGAATAATTGTAGGTGGTTTAGCCTTTTTATTTGGTTATAATGTTTTTTCTAGTTTTTTTTCAGCAAATGCTTATCTAATTGGTGCTTCTGGTGGCGTTAGTGCATTATTAATTTTTATAAGCACTTATTTACCCGATAAAAATATAAGATTTTTTACTTTCAATTTAAAATTATGGTGGATAGCTGTAGCATTTGTAGCTTTTGATATTATAGGTTTGTTTGGTAGTAACGCAGGTGGAAGTTTAGCACATTTAGGAGGAGCTTTACTAGGTTTTGTTTATGCAAAACAATTAGAAAAAGGCAATGATATAGGCGCAGGTTTTGGTCGTTTTATGGATAATATAGCTAGTTGGTTTAAGCCAAATAATAAATCAAACTTAAAAACCGTTCATAAAACAAAAAGTAAAGTAGCTGGTTATGATAAAAAGGAATTTAACGAGCTAAACACACAAAAGAAAATAGATACTATTCTAGATAAAATAAGTAAAAGTGGTTACGATAGTCTGACTAAAGAAGAGAAAGATTTTCTTTTTAGAGCAGGAAAATAGTAAGTTGTATGACAGATGACTTAAGACGGATGATAATCTAATTAAGATTCAATTTATGGATGCGAAATTTAAATTTGAAAAGCTAAAAATTTGGCAAATGTCAATGGATTTTGGAGAAGAAATGAATTCAGTTTCTAACGGCTTTCCTCAACATGAAATTTATAATCTTTCGTCACAATTAAGAAGAGCATCAGATTCAATTGCTTTAAATATAGCTGAAGGTTCAATAGGACAATCCAATCCTGAACAAAATAGGTTTATAGGTTATGCAATTCGTTCTTTAGCTGAAGTTATCACTTGTTTACACAAAGCTAAAAGAAGACATTATTTTAAAGAAAAAAAATTTGAAGAATATTATAAGACTTCGTTTCATCTTATGAATATGTTATTAGCTTTTCGTAAAACATTGTCAGATTAAAACAACTGTCAACGGTCATAAAACATCTGACTTAAAAGTATGAAAAAGTTGAAATTTTTTGAAAAAATCGTTTTTTTCCTCAATTCTATTGTGGCTTTTCTACTATTGTTATCTTATATTTTACCTCATGTACCTCCAAAAACATTTGCTACACTTTCTGTGCTAAGTTTAGGTGTTCCTTTTTTAATTTTATTGAACGTATTATTTTTTGTGTATTGGTTGTTTAAAGTCAAAAAGCAACTCATACTTTCTTTACTAGTTATAGCTATTGGTTATCTATTATTTGGTTCCTTTTATAAGTTTTCAAACTCCGAAAAAAATATAGAAAGTAGTCTATCTGTGATGAATTATAATGTACGCTTATTTAATCTTTACGATTGGATAGCAGAAAAAGACATCCAAACTAAGCTGACTAATTTTGTAAAAAAAGAGCAACCAGATGTGTTGTGTATACAAGAGTTTCATCCACATCAATCTGTAGATTTATCTTTTTTTAAATATAAATTTGAAAAATTAGAGGGTAAAAAAACAAAATATGGTCAAGCTATTTTTTCTCAATATCCAATAATTAATTCTGGATCAATTAATTTTCCTAATACTGCTAATAATGCCATTTTTGCAGATATTGTAAAAGATAAAGATACAGTTAGAGTTTATAATGTACATTTTCAATCTTTACGACTTAATACTAAAGCAGAAAATTTAACTCAAGAAGAAGGTGAAAAAATTTTTAACGGTATAGGTGAAACTTTTAAAAAGCAACAAACTCAAGCCGAATTATTTTTGAAACATAAATCTAACTCTCCTTACAAAATGATTATTTCTGGAGATTTTAATAACTCTGCTTTTTCTTATATATACAATCAAGTAAAAGGCGATTTAAAAGATACTTTTAAAGAGCAAGGTAATGGTTTTGGACGTACTTACGATTTTAAGTTTTTCCCTTTAAGAATCGATTTTATTCTAGCAGACCAAAGTTTTGAAGTAGATAGTTTTAAGACTTTTGATGTAGAGTATTCTGATCATTATCCTATAATGACAAGATTAAGCTTAAAAGATAACTAAAGTAAACAGTCTACACTATCTGCTAAGATATGTATAGCTAAGCCTAATCCAATTAAGCGTGTTTTTTTGGGGATTAGAAGTAGTATGTAAATAGCAATAGCATAATAGGAGTGAAGCGGATGAAAGTTAATGCTACATCTGTTAGGTGCAAAAATAGGTGTTGCTAATAAATGGTCTAAATCGATTAGCATACCTAAAATCATAATAACATAGGCTTTTTTCCATTGGTTTTTAAAAAGAAAAAGCGCAACGATTAACGGTAATAAAAAATGAATTCCGTAATGTATAATTGGCTTATACATGCGTTGGTAATTCTTGGTTTTCTAAATAAGTTAAAGCGTTTGTTCCTTCATTAAACAATAAGTCTAATACACTTAAATTATCTATATATCCACATTTATCAAAAAAGACTTGTCTGTAGTTTTCAAAGTTGAAATCAGGCTCTTTTCTGGCGTTGACAAGTGATCTAAAGTCTTTTAAATTATCATGTTCTGTTTGATAACTTTCAGTATAAGTAATATCCAAATCTAACTGAAGACAATCGCTAACAACTTCAAAACATTTTAAATTGAAATCATAAATAAACTCGTGACGTTTTTCGAAAAGCGGAATAAATTCATCTTCATAATATTCAAAAAAAGGAGACGTACGATAAGCAGCTTCAAGACTTTTCCAATGTATTTGTTGCCATTTTTCTGTATTACTAATTTTTACATCCTTATATAGTTGTCTGTTTTTATGACTATGAATTATAGGAATGCTTAACTGTAATTTGCCATTTGCGCCATAAATATATGTGCGGTTACGGTACGTTTGTTTTTGAAAATTATCATGTTTTTCAAACACTAAATCTTCAGCTTTAGCAATAGCAACACATTGTGCAATACTAGGGAAATATGTTGGATGAAGAAGTGCTTTCATTTGTTAATGCGTTTTTTGTACTTTTAAATTATGATTTCATTTTTAAAAACAATAAATAACTGGTTTAGAAATTTGATATTGCCAAATGTTGATAAACCGTTAAAAGACTACATAGGTTCTGGTATGAATCGTGGTTTTAGGTCAAAAAAAGACCCTGTTGAACAAATTGAAAAAAGGTTTGATGAACAAAAAAGCATGAACTAAACTTAAGCTGTTTTCTTCTTACGTTTTCTAAATTTATTAAATGCAAAAATACCTCCTAATACCACTAAAAATGGAATAAAATACGATGTTGGTTTACCTTCGCCACCAACGGTAGTAAATAATCTGTTCCAACGTATTTTGTCTAATCCTTTACCGTTGCTATCCCAACTCATCCAAACAAAAACAGGTTTTCCAACCACGTGGTCAAATGGTACATAGCCCCACATTCTTGCATCCTGACTATTGTGTCTGTTATCACCCATCATCCAATAATAATCTTGTTTAAAAGTATAGGTATTTGCAACTTCACCATTAATTAAAATTTGATTACCTTTTACATCTACAGTATTACCTTCATAAGCAGTAATTATGCGTTTGTAAAGCGGTAAAACCTCTAAATTTAAGTCGACTGTCTTTCCTGCTTGTGGAATGTAAATTGGGCCAAATTCATCTTTATTCCAACTATATTCTGGCGTACGCGGGAAAATATCATTTTCCGGTTGTGTTGATAAATCTTTTTTAAGCGAAACTACATTAGGATTGCTCTTAATTTTTGTAGCTAATTCTTCTGTAAGATTAATGTTTAATGCTTTATCAGAAAAATTAATTTTTAATTTATCATACATGTCTTGAGACACATTGCCTTTAAAAGCAACCATGTCGCCATCATCTGAAACAACGGTTAAATTAATACCGTTTGCTTTGATGTATTGTTGAACTTTTTCATTCTCAAAAATTGATTTTTTAAGTTGAAATACTCTTGTGTATTCTGTAATTCCGTACTGATCTAAGAATTCTTGTGAAACGTTGTTTTTTAAAATTACAGTATAAAAAAACTGAAGTTTAGCTCTGTCAGGTAATTCGTTTTTCTTTCCGTTAATATAAACATAACCTTCTTTGATAGATAAAGAGTCACCAGGCAATCCCACACAACGTTTTACATAATTGGTCTTTTTGTCTACAGGTTTGTATCTAACTTCTCCGTAAGGATTATTAATATTTACCAGCGTATCTACAGGCCAGTTAAAAACAACAATGTCGTTACGTTCTATCTCTTCTAAAGCTGGTAATCTAAAATATGGTAATTGTGGTTTTTTTATGTATGAAGGAACTGTAGTTCCTGGAACAGCATCGTGTATCATTGGCACAGCAACTGTAGTTTGTGGTGTACGCGCGCCATAATTTACTTTACTAACAAATAAGAAATCACCAACCAATAAAGTTTTTTCTAAAGACGAAGTAGGAATTACAAAAGGCTGAATAAAATAAGTGTGAACGATTGTAGCAGCGACAACTGCAAATAAAATAGAACTTACCCAGTCACCAAGTTCGGTTAAAGGATGTAGACTTCTGTTTTCTCTGTATTTTAAGTCCTTTGCGCCATAACTTAAATAGAAGTTATAAAACCCTAATAAAATAATGGCTAAAAAAGTATCTTGAGTGCTGTTTTTGTTAAAACTTCTTGCTGTTTCTACCCAAATTACTGGAAACAGGATAAGGTTTACTATTGGTAAAAATAAAAGGATTGTCCACCACCAAGGTCTGTTTATAATCTTCATTAAGATAACAGCATTGTAAACAGGTACAAATGCTTCCCATGCTTTTCTTCCTGCTTTTATATATAACTTCCAAGTCGCTAAACCGTGTAAAAGTTGAATGATAAAGAAAAATATAATCCACTGAGTTCCACTCATAATTTAAGTTTTATTGACTAATGTCTAATTATTATTGATTAGTATTAATGTTCAAATTTGCAGTTTTTCTAGATGAAATAAAAATTCTTGTTAGCTCATCAGACTCTTTTAACAAAGATTTACATTTTTCTAAAGTAATTAAATTTTCATCTATAGAAAATTGAATCCAAAAATTACTTTCATCTATTTCTTCTATAACAATACTAATTTTTGATATAAAAGCTTTTTTTGATTGAGCTATACAGGTAGCTCTGTAATTTGGAGCTACAGATGTAGAGCATCTTATCAACTGTTTTTTAATGTGATTTCCTAAATAGCTATCGGGTAGACTTAAAGATAGTTTAATGCATCTATGCGTAAAGTTTTTTGTTCTATCTTTTAAATCTTTAGTCATTATTCATTCTGCATTAATCATTATAGAGAAAGCACATCTTTCATAGTAAAAACACCTGTTTTACCAATAATCCACTCGGCAGCGATAACAGCACCTAAAGCAAAACCTTGTCTACTGTGTGCTTCGTGTTCAATTTTTATGGTGTCAATATCACTTTTATAAGTAATAATGTGTGTGCCAGGAACATCAGGAATACGTTTTGCAGTTATTGGAAGTATGTTTTCTGTACTTTCGTCTAATTTCCAATTAGAATATTGACTGTGATTTTTTATTACGCCTTCTGCTAAAGTTATAGCAGTACCACTTGGTGCGTCTAATTTTTTTGTATGATGAATTTCTTCGATATCTACCTTGTAGTCATCTAGTTTAGTCATCATTTTTGCTAAAATTTCATTTAGTTCAAAAAAAATGTTTACACCTAAGCTAAAGTTTGAAGCATATATAAATGCCCCTTTATTTTTTTCGCACAGCGAAACAGCGTCATTATATTTATCTAACCAACCTGTTGTACCTGAGATTACAGGCACATCATTATTTAGACAGTTTGAAATATTATTAAAAGCAGCATTAGGAATACTAAAATCTATAGCAACATCTGCTTCTTTAATATTGTAACCTGTATTACTACTTGTTTTTATTACAATATCATGTCCTCGGTTTATGGCAATTTGCTCAATAGCTTGACCCATTCTACCATAGCCTAATAATGCGATTTTCATTTTTTATGTATTTAAATGAAACTAAAATTAGCTTCAATTTATAAGAAGTTAAAATTTAAAGTTTAGTGTTAAGCCTAAATCTCCTTGATTATCAATATCATTTAGTTTGTAATGCGGCTTTAAACTTAAGTTTTCGTCTATGTTATATTGTAATAAATGAGCGTCTATATTTGCGTCTACAATATTTAGAGCATAAAGACCAAATGTAATTAATAAAGATAATTCTTTATTACGTCTAAATGTTTGTTGTGCATCTCTTAGTGCATCATCTGTTAGTCTACCATAAAACTCGTCATCTGTAAAACCTGCAAGTCTTCTCTTGTAAGCATCTCTAACACGATTGTATTGTTTGTTATTATGATCGTAAAATAAAATACCTGTAGTTATTGCCCCTACAACAATAGGTACTTTCCAGTATTTACCGTTATAAGCTTGTCCTAATCCTGGTAAAATTGCAGAATAAAATGCAGCACGAGAAGGTGCTAAAGGGTCATATTCTCTTGGAAGCTTAACTTTTTTTACTTTACTAGAGTCTGCTAAAGCTATATCGTCCTTTTCCTTTAATCCTTTAGGTAATTTGTTGGTTTTTGTTGTGTCTGCTTTTTTATTGCTGTTATCTTCTTGTGCTTGAAGAATACAGCAAAAAATAACACAAAGAAGTGTAATAATATGTTGCTTATTTATCACCTTGGACTAGCTTTTTTATACGGTTAAAATCTTCTTCAGAATGAAAAGGAATAGTGATTTTTCCTTTTCCATTGCTAGAGACTTTAACGTCAATTTTATGTCCAAAGTATTCTGAAAAAGCAGTGATGCCTTTTTTAACATATTTTGGTAATTCTTCTTTTGTAGGTTTTGCAGGAACTTTTACTTCGCTAGTTTGATTATAATTACGAACTAAATTTTCGGTTTGTCTTACAGAAAGTTTGTCACTTAAAATCTTTTCGTAGATTTCAAGTTGAATATTTTGATCTTCAATATTTATAATAGCACGTCCATGTCCCATAGATAAAAATCCGTCGCGCATACCTGTTTGGATAATCGGATCTAACTTTAAAAGACGTAAGTAATTAGCAATGGTGCTTCGTTTTTTTCCTACACGTTCACTCATTTGCTCTTGTGTAAGGTTAATTTCGTCTATTAAACGTTGATAAGATAAAGCAATTTCTATTGGGTCTAAGTCTTGACGTTGGATGTTTTCTACCAATGCCATTTCTAGACTTTCTTGATCGTTAGCTATTCTTATGTACGCAGGAACAGTTTCTAAACCAACTAATTTTGATGCTCTAAAACGTCTTTCACCAGAAACTAACTGGTATTTTTCAAAGCCTAATTTTCTAACTGTAATAGGTTGGATAACACCTAATTCTCTAATAGACGAGGCTAATTCGCGCAGCGATTCTTCATTAAAATTAGTACGTGGTTGAAATGGATTCATTTCAATTTGATCTAATTCTAATTCGACAATATTACCTATAACTTTGTCTGCGTTTTTGTCTTTTGCAGATTGAATATCGTTCTCTGGATCTTTCAGTAATGCTGAAAGTCCGCGTCCTAAAGCCTGTTTCTTAGTTGCTTTCGCCATAAATTAGGAGTTTTTTGTAATAATTTCTTTAGCTAAACTTAAGTAATTGCTAGCACCTTTACTTGATGCGTCGTAATTAATAATGTTTTCACCGTAACTTGGTGCTTCACTTAGTTTAACATTTCTCTGTATGATGGTACTAAATACCATATCGTTAAAGTGTTTTTGGACTTCGTCTACGACTTGATTAGACAGTCTTAAACGCGAATCGTACATGGTTAACAGTAAACCTTCTATATCAAGATTTTTGTTATGTATTTTCTGTACACTTTTAATAGTGTTTAATAGTTTTCCTAAACCTTCTAATGCAAAATATTCGCACTGAATTGGAATAATTACTGCATCTGCAGCAGTTAGCGCATTAAGGGTTAATAGTCCTAAAGAAGGAGCGCAATCTATTAGTATATAATCATATTGGTCCTTTATCTCTTCAAGAGCTTTCTTAAGCATATATTCACGTTGGTCTTTATCTACTAATTCAATTTCGATAGCAACAAGGTCAATATGAGCTGGTATTATGTCTAGGTTTGGAGTTTCTGTAGGTATTGCAGCTTCTTTTGCTGTATTAGTGTGTTCTAAAATTTGATATGTACCAATTTCTACAGACTCTACATCAATACCTAATCCAGATGTGGCATTAGCTTGTGGATCTGCATCTATAAGTAAAACTTTTTTTTCTAAAACACCTAAAGAGGCGGCTAAGTTTACAGAGGTAGTTGTCTTACCAACACCACCTTTTTGATTGGCAATTGCTATAATTTTACCCATTAATCAATTTGGTTTTTGTAACGGTAAAAATACAATTATTTATGAGGAATAAAAACCTTTGTTGATAACATAAATAAAAAAAAGAGGTAGCAAATTTAACTTTGCAACCTCTTTTTTGTTAATGTTGGATTTGTTTATTTTTCTGGGTTATGAATACCTAAAATATAACCGTTTGTAAGATACTTTTTAGCAACATTTTGAATGTCTGCTTTACTAAGGTTATTTACCGTATTTTCATACTCTAAGACTTTGTTTACGTCTTTATCTTCATAATCTGCATTTTTAAGAAGTCTTAACCAGAATCTGTTTTCTTTTAAATCTTCTTTTCTTTCTAATAACTGTGCTTCTTTTACTTTGGCTAAATCCTCTTCTGTAGGTCCGTTAGCTACAATTTTTTCAACTTCAGCAATAGCTGCGTTTTTAAGCTTTTCTACATTTTCTGGTCCACAAGGAAAACTAATACTAAAGCTGTACCATCCGTAAGGAATTTTATTAATATTTCCTCTAGCTCCAACACCATAAACTCCGCCTTCTTCTTCACGTAGTTTTTCGATTAGTTTTATGGTTAAAATTTCACCTAAACTACTTAATGCATAATCTTCTTTTGCGTCATAAGTTGTTTCACCTTGATACACAATTCTAACAGAACTTTTTGGGTCTGTACCTTTTTCTACAATTTTAGTATGCGATCCACTAAGTGGTCTAAAATCTGTTGTGTTATAAGTCTCTTCTTTACCTGTTGATGGTAAGTTAGCTAAATATTTTTCTGAATATTCCTTTATTTTGTTTTCATCAATGTTCCCTACAAAGTAAAATTTAAAATCTCCTGCGTTTGCAAAACGTTCTTTAAACTTTTGGTAAGCTAAATCATAATTAGCTTGATCTAATTTTTCTGGTGTTGGAAAACCGGAATATCTTGGGTTTGCGCCGTATACAAATTTAGAATATTGATCTTGAAAATAGAATTGCGGACTTGATAACATATTGCCAATAAAGGCTTTTTGTTTATTTATATATGAAGCAAAAGCTTTTTCGTCTTTATTTAATGCTGTAAAATATAAATGTGTTAGCTGAAACAATTCTTCAAAATCTTTTGGTGTTGAAGATCCTGAAATTTCTTCTGTAATACCACCAACTCTTGGTCTTACATTTACAATTTTTCCTGACATCATTTTTCCTAAATCTACTTTGCTAAATCCATTAACGCCAGCATCTGTTAATCCATTGTTAGCAAATACTGTTTCTAAGTAATCTTCATCAGAATATAATGAGCTACCACCAAAACTGAAGGCATCAAATAAAATTTCGTCGTTTTTAAAGTCTGTTTTTTTGAAAGTAACCGTTGCGCCGTTACTTAAGGTTAGGGTAGTGGTACCTAATTTGTTATTTTGTGTTTCTTTTACAATAGAACCTTTTGGAGGTAAATTTGTAATTAAAGAAGAAGCTACTTCTTTGTCTTCGTAAGGTTTTATGTCTTCGTTTTTAACGGTTTCTAATAAATCTCTTACTTCTTTTTCTGTTACTTTTTTAATATCTTCTTTATCAGGACCTGTTAAAACTACAACTCTGTTAGTGTCTTTTATATAGTTAGAAATTAATTGATTTACTTCATTTAGTTTTATTGTAGGTAGTTGTTCTTTATGAAAGTTGTATTCCCATTCTATACCTGGCATTGGCTCGTTAACCAAAAAGTTTCTTATGTATTCTCCTAAAACTCTGTTAGATTCAGTTTTATCTTTGTCTTTAAAAGATTTTTCTAATCTAGCGATTAAATCTTTTTTGGCTCTTTCAAATTCACCTTGGCCAAATCCGTATTTTTTTACTCTTTCGTTTTCTTCAAGTAATACTTTTAATGCTTTTAATTGTCCATCTGGACTTGTCATAGCAAAAGATTGATAAGCGTCTTTAGTGTCTGCCCATGTACCTCCATGAAAAGAATACCCGTAAACAAATGGTGGATTTTCACTGTTTCTAAGTTCGTCTAAACGATTATTAATCATTTGAGAAAAAAGTGATTCTACAATAGAGTGTCTAAATTCTTCTAAAGTTTCATCTTCTTTGCTATTGCCTTCATCTTTAAAAAGTACTCTAACCTGAGAAAATGAAGCTTCTTTGTCGGTTTCTATAGCTACAAAAGTTTCATCATGATTAGGAACGTAAAAAACTTCTCTAGGTTTTGGTGTGTCCGGATTTTTTATTCCTCCAAAATGAGATTTGATTTTATTTTCTAAAGTTTCTACATCAATATCTCCAACAGCTATTACAGCCATTAAATCTGGTCTATACCAATCTTTATAATAGCGTCTTAAGCTTTCGTAGTTAAAATTTTCAAGATTTTCTTTTGTTCCAATAGGTAATCTTTCTGCGTATTTAGAACCATACATTAATTTTGGTAGGTAGTTTTGCATCATTCTTTCATCTGCACCTTGACCTAATCTAAATTCTTCTAAAACAACACCTCTTTCTTCATCAATATCTTTTTCTGTTAATAGCGCGTTATGTGCCCAATCTTCTAATATTTGAAATCCTTTTTCTAATTTTTCAGGATCATCACTTGGTATTGGAAGCATGTAAACGGTTTCGTCAAAACTAGTATATGCGTTTAAGTGAGCACCAAATTTTACTCCTATACTTTGAAGGTAATCAACAAGTTCGTTCTTTTTAAAATTTTTGGTTCCGTTAAAGTTCATGTGCTCCATAAAATGAGCTAAACCTCTTTGGTCTTCATTTTCTAGAATAGAACCAGCTTTAACTACAAGTCTAAGTTCTACTTTGTTTTCTGGTTTACCATTGTTTTTAATATAATAAGTTAACCCATTACTTAAAACTCCTTTTTTTACTTCTGGATTGAAAGGGATTTTTTCTGTGGAATTAAATGTTGAAGTTTGATTTGTTTTAGGTGATGTTTTAGTAACAGTTTGCCCATTTAATTTAATAGTACCTGTTAATACAAACAACACCATTGTGAAAATTGATAGTGATTTTTTCATTTTTGATTGTTTTAATTAATAATTTGTAAGGAATGGTTTATAAAAATAAAATTTATGTTTAACTAAATGTTGAAATTTATGTTAAAACTGAAAATTTATTCAATAAGCTAACGGAAAGAATTTCAATTTATTATAAAAAAAAAGCCACTTTTTTAGTGGCTCTTTTTATAATTAATCTATCAAGATTTCTAAAATCTTAATAGCTGCGTCGCTAATTTTTGTTCCTGGTCCAAAAACGGCTACAGCACCAGCATCAAATAGATATTGATAATCTTGTTTAGGGATAACGCCTCCAACAATTACCATAATATCTTCTCGACCATATTTTTTAAGTTCTTCAATAACCTGCGGAACTAAAGTTTTATGTCCTGCAGCCAAACTTGATACACCTAAAATATGTACATCATTTTCTACTGCTTGTTTTGCCGCTTCTTGAGGTGTTTGAAATAATGGACCTATATCTACATCAAAACCAACATCTGCGTAACCAGTAGCTACAACTTTTGCACCACGATCATGACCATCTTGTCCCATTTTAGCAATCATAATACGTGGTCTACGTCCTTCTTGCTCAGCAAAAGTATCTGCTAATGCTCTAGCTTTTTTAAAGCTACTGTCGTCTTTTATCTCTTTACTATACACACCTGAAAATGATTTTATATTGGCTTTATAGCGTCCAAAAACGGTTTCTAAAGCATCACTAATTTCACCTAAAGTAGCACGTTCTCTTGCTGCTATTACTGCTAAAGCTAATAAATTTTCTTGACCTGTTTTTGCAGCATTGGTTAAATTTTCTAAAGCTTCTTTTACTTTTTCAGTATTACGAGTTGCTTTAATTTTATTTATACTTTCTATTTGTTGAAGTCTTACCGTTTGATTATCTACTTCTAATATATGTAAAGGATCTTCTTGCTCTAATTGGTACTTGTTTACGCCAACAATAATATCTTGACCAGAATCTATTCTTGCTTGTTTACGCGCAGCAGCTTCTTCAATACGTAGTTTTGGTATACCAGCTTCTATAGCTTTTGTCATACCGCCAAGATCTTCTACTTCTTGTATTAAATCCCAAGCTTTTTCGGCAATATCATGTGTTAATTTTTCAACGTAATAACTTCCTGCCCAAGGATCTACAGTTTTTGTAATATGTGTTTCTTCTTGTAAGAAAATCTGCGTATTACGTGCAATTCTTGCTGAAAAATCTGTTGGTAACGCTATTGCTTCATCTAATGCATTTGTATGTAAACTTTGTGTGCCTCCAAAAGCAGCAGCTGCAGCTTCGATAGTTGTTCTTGCTACATTGTTGAATGGATCTTGTTCAGTTAAACTCCATCCGCTAGTTTGACAATGTGTACGTAATGCTAGCGATTTTGAGTTTTTTGGGTTGAATTGCTTTACTAATTTAGCCCAAAGCATTCTCGCAGCTCTCATTTTAGCAATTTCCATAAAATGATTCATACCAATAGCCCAGAAGAAGGATAATCTTGGAGCAAAAGTATCTATATCCATTCCTGCATCTAATCCTTTTCTAATATATTCTAATCCGTCTGCAAGTGTATATGCTAATTCGATATCGCAAGTTGCGCCAGCTTCTTGCATGTGGTAACCAGAGATACTAATACTATTGAACTTTGGCATATTCTGACTAGTATATTCAAAAATATCTGAAATGATTTTCATAGAAGGTGTTGGAGGGTAAATGTAAGTGTTACGCACCATAAATTCCTTTAGAATATCATTTTGAATGGTTCCTGCTAATTGTTCTGGTTTTACGCCTTGTTCTTCGGCTGCAACTATATAAAATGCCATGATTGGTAATACAGCACCATTCATGGTCATAGATACAGACATTTTATCTAACGGAATTTGATCAAATAAAACCTTCATATCTTCAACGCTATCAATTGCTACACCAGCTTTACCTACGTCTCCAACTACACGTTCGTGATCAGAATCGTAACCACGATGCGTCGCTAAATCGAAAGCAACTGAAAGACCTTTTTGACCAGCTTCAAGATTTCTTCTGTAAAATGCATTACTCTCTTCAGCGGTGCTAAAACCTGCGTATTGGCGAATAGTCCAAGGTCTGCGTACATACATTGTGCTGTATGGTCCGCGAAGATTTGGTGCTATTCCTGCAACAAAATTTAAGTGTTCTAAATCCTTAGTATCTGACTTAGCGTAAGTAGATTTTACAGGAATGTCTTCTGCAGTATTAAAAGTAGAAATTTGTTGGTCTACTTTTATGTTTTCTTGAGTTTTAAGCGTTATATGTTGAAGATTTTTTCTTGACATTATAATATCATTTTTTGTAAAAACGGATCAAAGTTAGCTTCAAAAGGTGTGCTTAATTGAATAAAAACCGTTTTGTTGTTGTAAGAAACTATATAAGTAGAATTGTAAAAGGTCGGATTGTCCATTGACTTAGTGTCTTCTACTTTAAAGATAGATTTAAATATTTGTGGTCCAACAGAATTATCATATTTAGCAGTGACCTTTGTGTATTTTAAATCTAGATTGTTTTCATTTTCTCTATTTGACTGACTTATGATGCCTAACAAAAATTTTGCGTCTTGTCTTTGAAGCGGCATGTAAGGTAAAGTGTTAATTGTGTAAGTAGAGAATGTGCTTTTATCAAAATAGATATAAAAATTACCTTCTATTTCTCTTAATTGTTTTAGTCTGGCATATTCAAGTTTTAGACTATTCTTGTCTGTAGAGATGCTGTCTAAAATTTTCTCGAATTCTACACCACTTTTCCTTTTAAAAACACTTGGTAAGTATATTCTAACAGGATCTTTATCTAGCTTATGGTAGCTGCCTTCTATAGTTTCTATATTAGAACTATCTACCATTAACCAGTTGCTTACCTCTGTAACATTGTTTATGCAAGAGGTAATTACTAGACTTATTAATATTAAATATGTTATTTTTTTTAAGTTCATATTAATGATTGTGCCCAGCGTGATCGTCTGCTTTTTTTACGTTATTTTTTTTAGGTAGATTAAGAGGTGTTTTATTAAAATCTATTTTGTTATTAGCTTCTTGTTTAGTGTCGTTAAATTCTAAATTAATTTTGGAGAAATCTAAATCAAACATCTTAGAGTAGTAATAATCTAAAGCTATAAAGGTTTGTAAATAAGCGTCTCTGGTGTAAGATGTGTTACTTCTTAATGCAGGACCAAATAATTTGTAATTCATGCTATTGGTGCTTACAAGTGCGTTAAAGGTTGTTTTTAAGCTTTGATCTTGCATGTTTTGAGATAGACATTTAACCAAATCGCTATTATAGTTTAAAGCTCCTTCTTGCCATAAATCTGATTTTGTTTTTAATACATCAAAAATAGCTTTTGTGTGCGAAGACATCATGTTCTCTGGTTTTACACGATTAGAAATAGCATTATTTACAAAAGCTCTGTATGCTCTTAATTTATTTTTACCGTTTGGGTCATATTGGTTTAAAATATCTTTTTCAAAGCTATATAACGCTTCTTTTAATAGCTTATCATTTGCAGGATCACAGCTAATAGTTTCTGGTTTTTCTGCATATTTATACTCTGCTAACGTAGCTTCGGTGTTATCTTGTTTGCAGCTAAAGTTTAATACGATAAAAAATACAAATACAGTTTTTAAAATACGTGTGTTCATGTTTTTTTAGTTTTGTTGTTTATTCTTCGGTTTTTAATCGTTCTTGTTCTAGTTTTTCTGCTAAACGCTTTTCAATTATAGGTTCTATTAAAGTCTTAACAGGATTGGTTTTTACAAAAGGAAATAACTCTAAATCGTTTTTCATTTTATCTTCTTTATTAGGATGTTTATTGGTACCTAAAAGAATGATTTTTTGTTCATCAAATTGTTGTTGTTCTTTTGCGGCGCTTTCTTTTATTTTTTTCTGAATAGTGCCTTCTTTTAATTGTTTTAACAATCCTCCGTTAGCTTCAATATCTTTAAAAAGATCTAGACTATTTTCTGCAAGTTGATTTGTTAAACTTTCTATGTAGTAACTACCATCTGATGGGTTGTTAACAGCATTAAAATAGCTTTCGTTTTTTAATACTAATAATTGGTTTCGTGCTATTCTTTCTCCAAAAGCGTTGTCTTTATGGTAAATTGCATCATATGGTAAATTAAAAACAGTATTAGCACCGCCAAGGACAGCACTCATGCATTCTGTTGTTGTACGAAGCATGTTTGTATTATAATCGTATATAGTTTTGTTTCTTTTTGAAGGAATTGCATTTATAATGCATGTTGCAGAGATATTATATTCTGAAACAATACTGTCAAATAAAGCTCTAAGCGCTCTTAGTTTTGCAATTTCGAAAAAATAATTTGTACCAACAGCAACATTAAAAATCACCTTTTTTATGGTTGAAACATCTACGATATTAAAATATTCATTAGCATGTAAAATAGTGTAGGCTATTTGTTGTACGTTATTTGCACCACCGTTTTGATAGGTTGTAGTATCTATAGTTAAACAGCCTGTATGTGCTACTGTATCTTTAATGGCTGCAAGATCTTTGTCAAGATTAGAAAACCAATTACCAGTTTTTACTAATTGATGAATTGGATCTACTTGAATACTTATGTTTTGATCAATATTTGAAATCCAGTTTTGATCTAAAAACAATAACTCTAATTGAATGTTTGTAGCGTGTAAATCAATATTATTGATTAATTCTGAAATTGAAACTTTATTATTAGGAATAATAAATTTTATAGTTTCTGCGCCTTTTTCAATTGCATTTATTGCTTTTTTATTAGCTGCATCTGCGTTTTGAGCAAATATAATTTGACCAATAGACCAAGTTTGTGGTTTTATGTATAAAGTGTTTTCTAAAGTGTCTTGATGGTAAAATGGTTTTACATTTATACCATCGTTAGTTTGCCAAACTAAAGTGTCATTATAGTCTGCTCCTTTTAAGTCTACCTGTATTTTTTGTTTCCAAGCTTTTGCAGAAACTGGTTCAAAATCTGAAAATAGTTTTTTACTCATCTTCTTTAGTTTTTAGGCTGTCTTGATATTCTATTATATAAATATCTTCATTGTCTCGCTTCATGTAGTATTGTTCTCGTGCAAAGGTTTCTATACCTTCTTCACGACTTAATTCTTCTATTGCTTTTTTGTCTTTTTGTATTTCTTTTTTGTAGTATTCTTTTTCTGCTTCTAGATCGTCAATTTCAGAATTATATTGACTGTGTATAATTAACGAATTGGTGTCAAAAAACACCATCCATATTACAAAAACAACAAGTATTAAAATGTATATGTTTTTTAAGTATTTCAAACTAAGCGTTCGTTAATTATTGTTTTTACTATGTCTACTGCAACTGTATTATATCTGTTATTAGGTATAATAATATCTGCATACTCTTTCATTGGTTCTATAAACTGTTGATGCATTGGTTTTAACGTGTTTTGGTAACGTGATAATACTTCGTCTATATCACGACCACGATCTTTTATATCTCTTTTTAGTCGTCTTATTAAACGCTCGTCACTATCTGCATGAACAAATATTTTGATATCAAAATGCTCTCTAATTTCTGGATGAGAAAGGATTAAAATCCCTTCAACAATCATTACTTTACGAGGTTTTGTTACAATAACATCGCCTGTACGATTATGTTTTATAAAAGAATATACGGGTTGGTTTATGGCATTACCAGCTCTTAATTCTTTTAAGTGTTGCTCTAAAAGTTCAAAATCTATTGATCGTGGATGATCAAAATTAATTTTAACACGTTCGTCAAAAGATAGGTGAGTAGTGTCTTTGTAATATGAGTCTTGAGATATTACACCTACTTCGCCTTCAGGTAATTCATTTAATATTTGATTAACTACTGTTGTTTTACCGCAGCCTGTTCCGCCAGCAATTCCTATAATTAGCATTGTTTTTATTTAATTTTAAGGTTCAAATTTAAGAATTTACAACCTTATTTAAGTAGTATTTTAGAAACTTCTTTACCTGTAATTAATGTGTCACTATTGTTGCCCCAATTATTTAAAATATAGTTAGTCACATCTGCTACTTCTTGGTTATTTAAACCCATTGGAGTCATAACGTTATTGTAGGTTTTTCCGTTTACTGTAATTTTACCTTTCATACCGTTTTTTATTCCTTTGATACTAGCTTCTAAATTGTTTTCTAAATAATCAGAATTTGCTAATGGCGGATATGCGCCTTCAATCCCTTCCCCATTAGCCATATGACAGTTTATACAGAAATTTTGATATACTTTTTCTCCTTGGGCAATAGAAGATTTTAATTCTGGGCTAGCTTTTTTATCTGAAGATTTGCAGCTTATTATTAATAATGAAGCAACTAGAATTAGTCCTGTTTTTTTCATTCTTTATCTCTTTTTAATTTTACAATACCTAAGTTTTCTATGTCAACATAGATATAACCATCTGGACCTTGTTCTACAGATCTTACACGACCTAAACCATCTAAAAGACGTTGCTCTTTAATGACTTTTCCTTTTTCAAGTGTACATAAGTCTAAATACTGAAATTTAAGAGAGCCTACTAATAAACTACCTTTCCAATCTCCATATTTATCACTATTAATAAATGCCATACCAGAAGGAGCAATGGATGGATCCCAATAATGTAAAGGTTGTTGCATGCCTTCTTTTTTGGTTTGGTCTGTAATTGTTGTTCCAGAATAGTTGATACCGTAAGTAATAATTGGCCAACCGTAATTAGCACCTTTTTTAATGATATTAATCTCGTCACCACCGCGTGGTCCATGTTCATGAGACCAAATTTCGTTAGTAAAAGGGTTAATTTTCATGCCTTGAGGATTACGATGTCCGTAGGACCAAATAGCGGTTTTAGCATTTTTAGTATCAACAAAAGGATTATCTTTAGGTATACTTCCGTCGTCATTTAGTCTATAAATTTTACCGCCATCTCTAGTTAGATCTTGAGGATTGATATCTCTTTCTCCGCGCTCTCCGATGCTAAAAAATAAGTAGCCATCTTTAAAGACAATTCTAGATCCAAAATGTTGTCCTTTTGTAGTATTTGGTACAGCTTTATAAAGTATTTCTTTATTAATTAAACTGTCGTTTTTAATTTTTGCACGCATTATTGAAGTGTTTCCTCCATTTTCGTCACCATCAGAAGAAGCAAAAGAAAAGTAAATCCATCCGTTATTTTTATAATTAGGATGTAGCTCAATATCTAACAATCCACCTTGACCTCTTAAATATACTTTTGGTGGATTTTTAATTTCAGTCTTCTTATTGTTTTTAAAATGAATGATTCGACCATCTTTTTCATTAATAAGCATTGACTCATCAGTAAGAAAAGTAAATGCCCAGGGATTGTTGAGGTCTTTTACAATTACCTCATATGAATGTTTTGTGTTTATAGGGTTTTTGTCTTGTGCACAAGCAAAAAAGGAGGCTATAATTATTATAATAAATGGACCGAATTTGAATTTCATTTTCATTTTTTTTTATGAATTTACAATTTAATAATAAAAAATGTTTTTAAATTGATGAAAACTACTATATTTGCACCCTCAAAACAAAATTTATGTTTTGAAAAGATAATCATTTTCGGGGTGTAGCGTAGCCCGGTTATCGCGCCGCGTTTGGGACGCGGAGGTCGCAGGTTCGAATCCTGCCACCCCGACAAAAACTAAAGCCTGAATATTTATATTCAGGCTTTTTTTATTTTAAATTCCCCTTGAAGTGTTTTAAAAAATAAAAAATAACATTAAAGCATCCATTAATCTTATAGATGGATCTCAAGTTTATTAATTACATTATTAAATTGTTGTAGTAGATAGTCATTTCTTCTTATAAGACTATTTGATATAGATTATATTTAATCATAATTGATTTTGTTGAAATAAGATTTTAATTTTTTTAAATGAAA
The DNA here is from genome assembly GCF_037029245.1 of Mesoflavibacter sp. CH_XMU1422-2. NCBI lineage: Bacteria > Pseudomonadati > Bacteroidota > Flavobacteriia > Flavobacteriales > Flavobacteriaceae > Mesoflavibacter > Mesoflavibacter sp. CH_XMU1422-2. Next base: position 198,063 of record NZ_JAYMEE010000059.1, read on the forward strand.
TCTTAATAATATTACAACTATACTTTTTATAGTAAATTTAACATTCGGTTGAATGTGTTGATATTGCTATGGTTACATGTTTTTTTACTATAACAAAACATACTATCATTTTTGACCGTTATTGTACGCATTACATACTATAATTACATTTGCACTATACTTTTTATAGTATTATTAGGAATCAACACAAAAAATAAACAAATGAACTTAAAAGAAACACTTAACTGGAGATACACTACTAAAGAATTTGATCCAACAAAAAAAATATCTAAAGAAGATATGTATCAAGTAAAAAGCTTATTAATAATGAGCGCTTCAAGTGTAAACTTACAACCTTGGCATTTTATTATTGCTGAAACTGAAGAAGGAAAAGCACGTATAGCAAAAGGAACACAAGGTTTTTTCCATTTTAACGAACCTAAAGTAACTAATGCTTCAGCTGTAGTGCTTTTTTGTGCAAAAACAGATGCAGATGAAGATTATTACAAACACATTGCAGATGTAGATGATAAAAATGGACGATTCCCAAATGAAGACATAAAAAACGGATTTATAGGTGCTGTTAAAACATTTGCAGACATACATAAATACGATTTAAAAGATTTAAATCATTGGATGGAAAAGCAAGTATACCTTAACATCGGTAGCTTTTTGTTGGGTGTTGCGAGTTTAGGAATTGATGCCACACCTATGGAAGGTATTGATGTAAAAGCTTTAGATGAAGAATTTCGGTTAAGAGAAAAAGGTTACACAGCTTTAGTAGCTGTTTCTATAGGCTATAGAGCAGATTCTGACTTTAATTCTACAGATAAAACACCAAAATCTAGATTACCAGAAAGTGAAATTTTCACTGAAATATAGATCATATTAAAACCATAGTGATGAAAAAAATTATAATAGCTGTTTTGTTATTGGTTGCGACTAAAGTATTAGCCCAAACACCGACAACAGATGCTAGAAAATCTAAAAACGAAGTTGTTACTGCAGACAATGTAGAATGGGGCTGGCTAAATCCATTACGTGGCGACAAAAGTCCCGCTGCAGGAAAGCTTTGGGGCGACCGTACTAAAAACGAGCCTGCAGGTTTTTTAGTTAAATTTAAAAAAGGATTTTCATCACCACCACATATTCATAACATAACCTATCGTGGTGTGGTAATAAAAGGATTGTTACATAATGATGATGAAAATGCCGAAAAACAATGGTTGCCAGCCGGATCATATTGGCAACAGCCTGCTGGCGAAGCACATATTACAGCTGCAGATGCTGAAGATAATATGGCGTTTTTAGATATTCAAGAAGGACCGTATTTAGTAAAACCAACATCGGAAGCGTTTGATAATGGCGAAAAACCAGTGAACGTTGATAAAACAAATTTAGTTTGGTTAAACGCTAATGATATTGAATGGGTTTCAGAAAAAAGTAATGTAGAAACTGCTTTTTTATGGGGAAGTCACGAAAAAAATCAACTGCGTGCTACTCTTTTAAAATTACCAGCTGGTTTCAAGGGTAAAATTAAAAACTTAAGTCCAAACTTTAGAGCTGTGGTTATTTCTGGTAAAGTAACGCATCAATTTTCTAAAAAAGATGACGTAAATGTGCTGGAACCAGGTTCTTATTTTGGTGCAGAAGAAAAAGCTTCACCAGGTTTAAAAACTGATGTTGAAACAGTTATTTACATTCGCTCAAATGGTAAATTCAAAATAAAATAAACCTTATAGTTTAGTTTGATTGATTAATAGCAGAAAAAGCCACCAAATGTAAAATACATTCTGTGTGGCTTTTTTTTATAACACTATCAAATTAATATGATGTCAGAACGTCATAAAAACCAATAAGGCACATATTTTGACAATGATAAGGGAAGTTACAATAATGCGTATCCTGATGTATATGATGAATTCAAAATGAAATTATTAGTAACTTTAACAGAAAGCATAATTAGCAACTAAAGTTTAAAAGTCAACCAAAAATAGCCAATGAAAAAAGTACTCATTCTTTTCGCACATCCCAAATTTGAAAAATCAAGAGTCAATGCAACACTCATCGACCGATTAAAAGATAAGGCGCACGTAACATTTCACGATTTGTATGAGCATTATCCCAACTTTCATATTAATGTGCAACAAGAACAAGAGTTACTACTTCAACACGATATTGTTATTTGGCATCATCCGTTGTATTGGTACAGTAGTCCAGCCATTTTAAAGCAATGGAAAGATTTAGTTCTAGAGTTTAATTGGGCATACGGTCCACACGGAAAAGTACTGCAAAATAAAACCGTTTTTAATGTTATTACTACTGGTGGATCTCGCGAAGTGTATTGTACAGAAGGCTATAATACCTACACCATTAATGAATTTTTAAGACCTTTTGAACAAACTGCTACATTGTGTGGTATGAATTATTTACCACCTTTTGCTGTTATGGGTACGCACCATTTATCTGAAGAAGATTTATTGAATTACGCCAACCAGTACGAACAATTAATAGATTTGCTACAAGTTGATTTTAAGGCAACGCAGCTATCCAATTGTTCTTTTCTTAACGATTTAGAAATTTTAACCGCGTAACATATGTCTGGAAGTTTATTATTTGAAGCAATTGTTTTTCTTGCTGGTGCCATTATTTGTGTATCGATAGCAAAGCGATTGGGATTAAGTTCGGTAATTGGATATTTATTAGCTGGTGTTCTTATTGGTCCTTATGTGTTCGGGTTTATAGGTGAAGAAGGCGAAGATATTTTACACTTTGCTGAGTTTGGCGTTGTAGTAATGCTGTTTTTAATTGGTCTAGAAATTGAACCAAAAAACTTCTGGAACATGCGAAAATCCATACTTGGTATGGGTGGTATACAAGTGGCATTAACAGTTGGTCTAACTTATGTGTTCTTTGCATTTTTAGGTTACGAATGGCAGGTTGCACTCGCTATTGGTATGGCTGTAGCACTGTCATCAACCGCAATTGCTTTGCAAACTATAAAGGAAAAAGGATTAATGAATACCACCTTTGGTTCAAGCTCGTTTTCCATCTTATTATTTCAAGATATCATCGTCATATTTATGATTGGTGCTTTACCGTTATTAAGTAACTCTTCGGAACATGCGAGTAATGAGGCGTCACATTCGGCATCAAGTTTAATTCAAAGTTTACCTATAGGATTACAAACTTTAGCAATTATATTTTCGGTAGTCCTTATTGTTTTGGCTGGTCGTTTTATAGTGGTTCCAATGCTACGTAAAGTAGCACAAACAGGTGTTAGAGAGTTGTTAATTGCAGCTGCGTTTTTAATAGTATTTGGGATTTCATATTTAATGGAATTTGTAGGCTTAAGCCCTGCATTAGGTGCCTTTTTAGGTGGTGTGGTATTATCAACTAGTGAATTTAAACACGAGTTAGAAAGCACGCTAGAACCTTTTAAAAATCTACTACTCGGACTCTTTTTTATGGCGGTTGGTGCCTCTATTAATTTTGTGGTAATTGCGAACAGTCCGTTAACAATTGGTGGTATTTTAATCGCTATTATTGCTATAAAAGCATTGGTACTTTTCATTACTGGGCGTATTTTCAAATTAAAACTCGATCAAAATGTGCTGTTAACTTTTAGTTTAGCTCAAGTAGGTGAGTTTGCATTTGTATTGTTATCGTTCGCCTTTCAGCTTAATATTTTAGAGCAAGAACAAATGGATATGATGCTAGTAATAACTGCAGTATCTATGTCGTTAACACCAATTTTAGCAGTGATCAATGAGCGGTTAATTCTTCCAAAAGTAGGTACTAAAGAATCTATAAAACGACCAATGGATCATATTGCTAAATCGCAAAAAGTAATTTTAGTTGGTTTTGGACATTTTGGTAGTACGGTTGGACGATTTTTGCGTTCTCATGGTGTAGAAGCTACTATTTTAGATTTCGATTCTAACCGTGTCGATTTCCTTCGTAAAATGGGATTTGAAGTGTATTATGGTGATGCCACACGCGAAGATTTGTTAGAATCCGCAGGAATTGCCGAAGCTAAATTACTTATTTGTGCCACAAACAAAGTTTCTGTAGCCAAAGCCATTAGTAAAATTGTAAAAGAAAAATATCCGCATGTTGAGATGTTGGTGCGTACTAAAAACCGTTACGATGCTTACGAGTTATTAAATCTGGATGTAATTAATATTTACCGTGAAACTTTAGATACATCTTTAGCGTTGGCGAGTGATGCACTTAATAAATTAGGGTTTAGAAAATATACTTTAAATCGTCAAGTACAGAATTTTATTAAGTATGATGAAGCCAGTTTAAGGCGGTTAGCTTCTGAACCTAAGCGAGAAGAAGATTATGTGTTTATGGCGAGAAAAGAAATAGAACAGCAAGAAAAATTGCTTGAAGATGACTTTAAACGTGGTATTGTAGCTTATGATAATCATTGGGATAGCGAACATATTAGAAAGCAATTAGAAAAATCTAGTGAAGCGTAAACTTTTAAAATTTTTAAAACGAATGGTGTTAAGCATCGTAATAGTTGTTGCTGCAATCGCATTGGTTGTAGTGTTATTTTTACAATTTAGTCCTCAATTTGGAGGAAAACCATCTAAAGAAGCAATTGAAAGTTATAAAACTTCAAAAAATTATAAGGATGGTGTATTTAAAAACACCAAAGATGTTAAACTCGATATGAGTTTAAAAGATATGGGTAAGGCCTTAATGGGTTTTTTTAAAAGTCAACCAAATACAAAGCCAGAACACGATTTAACTTCAGTAAAAATTGATTCTTTAAATATTGCTAATTACAACGGTGATACACGCTTAGTTTGGTTCGGGCATTCAACATTTTTACTACAAACACAAGGTAAAACTATTTTAATAGACCCTATGTTAAGCAGCGTTCCTGCGCCACATCCAACTTTAGGAAGTAAGCGTTTTTCTGAAGAATTACCTATTACCATAAAACAATTACCAAAAATTGATGCCGTACTAATTTCTCACGATCATTACGATCATTTAGATTACGAATCGATAAAGGCTTTAAAAGATAAAGTCGGTCACTTTTATATGCCACTTGGCGTTGGTGCACATTTACTTGAATGGAAGGTTGATAAAAACAAAATTACAGAACTCGATTGGTGGGAAGAAATTACGTTTAACGATTTAAAATTTGTGTGTACACCAGCGCAACATTTTTCTGGTCGCGGATTATCCGATAGGGCAAAAACACTATGGTCGTCGTGGGTAATTCAATCTAAAAATGACAATATTTTCTTTAGTGGCGATAGTGGTTATGCCGATCATTTTAAAGAAATAGGCAAGAAGTACGGTCCGTTTGACTTCGCTATGATAGAATGTGGTCAGTACAACGAAATGTGGCCAGACATACATATGTTTCCTGAAGAAACCGTTCAAGCAGGCTTGGATGTAAATGCGAAAAAAGTAATGCCAATACATTGGGGCGCATTTAAACTTGCAATGCATTCATGGACAGATCCTGTAGAGCGTTTTATTACATCTGCAGAACAATCAAAATTAAATTTTATTGTACCCAAAATTGGAGGTGTTATTTATACAAAAAACACTGATACGTCAGGAAATAAACCATTTTGGTTTCAAGTTAATCAATAGAGATTTGAGTATCTGTAGGCTTTGTAACAGAAATGAATTCAGTAAGTAAAAACAAAGCAACTATATGGCTTATTACTATAAGAGTTGTAAATATCTTATCATAATGTAAAAATTCATTAATCAAACTAAAAAACATTTGAAAGAAATAAGAAATACCTGCAATTAGTAAAATTAGTCCATTTTGGTATAATTGACTTAAATAAATAAGAGCTATAACTATAAAAAAAGCTGCAAAAAAAGACATTGTACAAAACGCAAAAAATACTTGATTGTTGGGTAATGTTTCAATTAATAATCGAAGCACATAAAAAAACACATAAGCCACAAGCGCAACACTAATTAAAACAGAAGGCGTTAAAATTTTTTTTATTTTCTGCTCATGTAAATAGCGTTTTAAAACAGCTAGATTACATAATAAAAACAACCCATTTAAAAGGGTTATGTAGATAAAATTGGTTTTAAAATTAGAAAAAATCAATACATCAGCAATTATAACACAAACTAAACTTAGTGCATAAAGTATGTGTGTTTTAGTGTTTTTAACAGAAATATATTTAATTAATAAACATATAACTGTTAAGGGTAAAGTGTAAATTAAAGAGTCTTTTTCTTTAAATAGACTTAAAAAAATAGAGGCCATAAAACAAACTATTATAAATACATTTATAATAGATATTTTGTTTAATATCTTTTGATTTAAAAAGCTCAAGGTTTTATATGTTAATGAAAATAATTTTTCCTAAACAATTTATTAAAGTCTACATTCATGTAAGTTACTAATGTTATTTAAAAAGATTAAGGTTTTCTTAAATAATTTTGCATAGAAACATTCTAAATTGCTATAAATTAAAGTGTTCAAACTTTTTTGTAATCAAATTAAAGTTAAAATGTAAGATCTCTATAAGCCTGTTATAGTGTTTAGAATATGCAACTAAAATGATTATTTTTAACTAACTTCTAGAATAATTAATAAATAACGTTTAAGCGTATAATATTAAAAATACACCAAGTAAAATCCCAAAAAGAGGCACTAGTTTTTTTCGTTTATTTTGTTCTTTAAAAATGATGCCTCCTACCAAAACAGCAATCAGAATTTGGCTTCGTTTTATTGCAGAAAGAAGCATAATTAATGCTTCTGGATCTTGTAGAGCTTTAAAATAAAAATAATCTGCAGCTTGAAGTAAAACACCTACAGCAATTATGCTCCACCTAAATTTAAAAGCAGCTCGTTTATGCTTATAAGGAAACCAAGTTATGCTTAAGATTAATATTAAAATAATAATGGTGTAAAAGCAAAACCAAAATTGTAATGTTTGTGGATTTAAATTTAAACTCTGAATTAAAAATTTATCATATAAACCGCTACTAGCACCTAAAAATGTGGCACCAATAATAGCGAAAATGTATTTATTTTTCTTAAAAACAATACCTTCCTTTTTCCCTATTTTAGAATAAAGAAGCACTGAAAAAATAATTAGAAAAAAGCCAATCCATTGATAAAGATTAGGTGCTTCTTTATATATAAAAATAGCACCAATAAATGTGAAAAAAGGACCAGCAGACCTAATTGGTGTGACAATAGTAATGGGTAAATGTTTTAAAGCTTGATAGGCTAGAAGCCATGATCCAGCCATTATTAAAGACTTTATTACTATAAACCCGTGTTGAGACCAAGATATATTTTGAAAATTATAGCCATGTTGCTGTGCATACTCTGGATAAAAAACAGATAATACATAGAAAGTGGCAATAAATATAAATCCGCTAGTTACCGTACCTAGTAATACAGGAAAAGATTCGTTACCGCGTACCGCATGTTTTTTACACAAGTTGTGTAAACCTAAAAAAAGTGCTGCTAAAAGCCCTAAATACATCCACATAATGGGCGCGAATATAAGTTTTTACAATGTTTAAACCTTTCTTAAAAAAGTTTTTTATCTTATACACTACAAAACACAGGGATATTCTTCGTATTTAAGAAATCTTCTGATGATTAGGATGGTAGATGTAATTATTTAATAGGTAATTTTATCTAAAAAGGTAAAAAAAAATGCTAATATTGACTTAGTTATGATTGCAAACCATATTTGTTTTAAATTACAATATGATCATGATCTTTAAATCTTTCATAAAGACTAGGGTAATTCGATTTAAATGTGTCCCTTATAAAATCTAATGGCACATCTTCAAAATGACCATAATCTTCAATGTAGGTCATAAATTTATGATTGTCTTTATTGTATTCTTGCAACACTGCATCTTCGGTACCATTAAAATCTAAAACATCTACATTGTAAATAGCACATAGTTCTTTATTAAACGCAGGCGAACATTTAACCCAGTTGCCATTATAAAATACATCTACCAAACCATGAGGTGCCAGCTCGTTAGTGCCAATCACTTTTTCTAAACGTTCTGTTGCAATGTGGTTAGATACTTTAGCTAAATGTAACCTTGCAGGAATATTGAAGGCGCGTAAACAAGCAATGTATAAAATGGCTTTATCAATACAATGTCCATCTGGTTTTTTTGCAATATTACTGGCTTTAAAATGCGCTTTTGTTAAACCAATATTAAAAGGTAAATAACGCCAACCATCTCTAACTTTTAGATACAATTGTTCTATAATATCTTGTTGAGAGCTTAAATGTTCGACGTCTTTTATAATATCTTTTATGACAGGACTGTCGTAATCGTAGTAATATGTTTTTTCGGTGTAATTCATATTACAAATTTATAACAATTCGCCTCTTACAGCATAATCCAAAAGTATGTTCTTTAGTTCACACGATGAATGTTATATTAAATAAGTGGAAACTAATTTTAAAAGGTTTAAGCCAATGGACTCAAGATAGCTATAATGAAATAGAGTTTGAGGCATGCAGAATTGTAACTTTATAATTTCTATTTTTACAGCATGCAAGACAAATACCAACTCTTAAAACAACACTTTGAAGAAATTGTAACACTTACTGATGAAGAGTGGAATTTTATTGCACCTCATTTTGAACATAAAAAACTTAAAAAACACCAGTTTTTAATACAAACAGGACAACCTGTAGATTGTGAATTTTGGATTATCAACGGACTAATAAAATCTTATGCTGTAGATGAAAAAGGTAGCGAGCACATTCTTCAGTTTGCTATGGAAGACTATTGGGTTAGCGACTACTACGCATTTCAGCATCAAATACCGGCTACAATTTTTGTAGATTGTATTGAAGATTCTGAGTTTTTCTGTCTGTCTCTAGAAAGTCGTGAAACCATTTGTCAAAAAATTCCTGCTATGGCAAATTTCTTCCGAATAAAATCTAATTACGGATTTATTGGTTTGCAGCAGCGTATCCTGTCTTTATTAACACAAACAGCCGAAGAACGTTACGACGCTTTATTATTTAAACTTCCAAAATTAGTACAGCGCGTACCTAAAAAACTGATTGCAGCCTATTTAGGTGTATCTAGAGAAACCTTAAGTCGCTTTAAAGGTTAAAAAAGTGATATACATCACATTTTTTTGTTGCGATACATCACTTTAAAATCGTGACATACATCCTCGCGCAAATAGTGCTTTTCATTGAATTTTGTATCAGAATTTTAAACCAAAAAACAAAACAATGAAAACAAGATTTTATTTCTCAGCAATTGCTTTGCTTTTTAGCATTGCCTTAATAGCACAAACAAAACAAGACAAACCAAGCGTATTAATGGTGCTTTCTAGTCATCAAGAATTAGGTGATACAGGTAAAGACACAGGTTATTATTTAAGTGAAGTTACCCATGCTTACGAGGTTTTTGAAGCTAATAATTATGAAATCACCTTAGTAAGTCCAGAAGGCGGTAATCCACCAGTAGATGGTTTCGATCTTAAAGATGAAGTGAATAATAAATATTGGAATGATTCAACATTTCAGAATAAACTTCAAAACACATTAAAAGTTTCAAAAGTAAAAGCTAAAGATTACGATGCCATTTATTATGCTGGTGGACATGGTACGATGTGGGATTTTCCAAACAATAAAAAGCTAGCAAAAATTGCTGCAAAAATTTATGAAAACGACGGTATTATAGCAGCTGTTTGTCATGGTCCTTCGGCTTTGGTAAATATTAAATTATCTAATGGTAATTATTTAGTTGAAGGTAAAACGGTAAGCGTATTTACAAATGAAGAAGAAGCTAATGTAAAATTAGAGAATGTGGTACCATTTTTATTAGAAGACAAACTTATTGAACGTGGTGCGACTGTAGATAAAGCAGCTATGTGGCAAGAAAAAGTAAGCGTAGATGAACGTTTAGTAACAGGTCAAAATCCTGCTTCTGCAAAATTAACAGCAGAAAAAATTGTAGAACTTTTAGAGGATAAACACTAAAAATGGAAACGCAAACAGCAATTCTAAAAACTAAATCTAAACGTAAAAGTTTACCTGCTGCATTATGGGCATTAACCATAAGTGCATTTGGTATAGGAACTACAGAGTTTGTTATTGTTGGCTTACTGCCAACAGTAGCAAACGATTTAAACACCTCAATATCCTCTGCAGGTTTATTAGTGAGTCTATACGCAGTTGGTGTTGCAATTGGTGCGCCAGTATTAACAGCTTTAACAAGCCAGATCGCAAGAAAACGACTGTTAATTGCTATAATGCTATTGTTTATAATTGGTAACGGATTAGCAGCTATTGCGCCAAGTTTTATCTTACTAATTTTAGCAAGAATATTAACTGGTTTTGCGCATGGTGTGTTCTTTTCAATAGGCTCAACTATTGCGGCTAGTTTAGTACCAGAAGATAAGCGTGCTTCTGCCATTTCTATAATGTTTGCAGGTTTAACTGTAGCAATCGTTACTGGTGTACCCTTGGGAACATATATTGGGCAAAATTTCGGGTGGCGTGCCACCTTTATAGGTGTTGCTATTTTAGGAATTACTGGTGTAGTAGCAAGTTACTTTTTGGTACCAGCGTCGATTAAAACATCAAAACCACTTCGTATTGTAGATCAGTTAAAAGTACTTAAAAACCGTTCTATTTTATTGGTCCTTGCTATTACAGCTTTAGGCTATGGTGGTACTTTTGTAACCTTTACTTATTTAGCACCATTATTAGAAGAAGTTACTGGTTTTTCAGCAAATATGACGAGTGTTTTATTACTAGTTTACGGTATCGCAATAGCGTTAGGAAATGTTATTGGCGGTAAAGTATCTAACAAAAAGCCAGGTAAAGCTCTTTTAATAATGTTTGCACTTCAGGCTATTGTACTTGTGGTTTTATACTTCACTGCAACAAGTCAAATATGGTCAGTAGTTACACTATTTTTTATGGGCATATTAGCTTTTTCTAACGTGCCTGCTTTACAATTGTATGTGGTAAAAATGTCTGAAAAATATTTACCAGGTACCGAAGATGTTTCATCTGCTTTAAATATAGCAGCCTTTAATGTAGGTATTGCAATTGGTGCTTATGTTGGCGGACTTATTGTCGAATCTTCGCTTGGTGTTGGTGCAACACCTTGGGTAGGTAGTATTTTAGTAATAGTCGGCTTTTTAATCACTTTGATTTTATACAAAAAAGAAAAACTTTAGAACATGAAAACCTTACAATTTAGAAATAACGATGAAATGCCGATTTTAGGTCTTGGTACCTTTAGATCAGAACCTAACGAAGTGTACACATCGGTATACGAAGCTATAAAAATTGGATATAGACATATTGATTGTGCATCAGTATATGGTAACGAAAAAGAAGTAGGAAACGCTATCACAGATGCTATTAAAGAAGGTATTGTTACACGTGAAGACTTATGGATTACTTCAAAATTATGGAACGATTCTCATGGAAGAGAAAACGTTATTCCGGCGTTACAAAACACCTTAAACGATTTACAGTTAGAGTATTTAGATTTATACCTAATCCATTGGCCAGTTGCCTTTAAAAAAGGTGTTGAGTTTCCTAAAACAGCAGAAGAATTTATTCCGCTTGAAGACAAACCGCTTACAGACACTTGGAAAGGTATGGAAGATGCTTTAGAGCAAGGCTTAACCAAGCATATTGGGATGAGTAATTTCAACCAAAATGATTTAACAGATGTTATTGATCATGCTAAACATTTACCCGAAATGCTTCAGGTAGAAGTGCATCCGTTTTTACAACAAAACAAACTGTTAGAATTTGCTAAAGCACATCGCATTCACATGACGGCTTATGCGCCAATTGGTTCTGGTGCAAATGGTGATGACGATTTAAATCTGTTGAAAAACAAGACTATTAACGACATCGCAACTGCTAATAGCATGACTGCCGCACAAGTACTTTTGGCTTGGGATATACAACGTGGTGTTTCGGTAATACCAAAATCGGTTAACCCAAAACGTCTACAAGAAAACTTTGACACCATTCATTTTGAATTGCAAGAAGACGATATGAAACGTATTGAAGCTTTAGATAAACATCATCGTTTTATAGATGGTACGTTTTGGGAAGTTGAAAACGGTCCGTATACCGCAGACAGCATCTGGAATGCTTAACAAAACAACATCAGGTAGCTGTGTAGTTACCTGATGTTATTGAATTCAAAAAAAATGCTATGAAAAATTTTGATAAACTATATACACCAGGTAAAATGACACTTGGTATTGAGTTTCCGTTAGATAACGACTGGTCTTTAGAAGGCGATAAAAAAAGAAAGGAAGATGGTAGACCGTTTGGCGTGCCAGATATAAGCAAGCATTTGCAGTACGTTAAACAAATTGATAAGACTGGTTTTGCTGCAGTTTGGATAAGAGAAGTACCCGTTTACGATCCTAATTTTGGTGATGGCGCACAGTTATTTGACACCTTAAGTTATTTAGGATATTTATCTGCCGCTACTAAAAATGTGTTGTTAGGTACAGCTGCAATAGTTTCACCATTACATCAACCTATAAAACTAGCAAAAGCAACCGCTACGATAGAACATCTAAGTGATAGCCGACTTATTTTAGGCTTGGGTTTGGGTGATAGACCTGTTGAGTTTCCTATGTATGGCATAGATTATCAAGAGCGACCAAAATTGTTTAGAGATCATCTTAATATTATGCAAGAGGCTTGGAAAACCAACAGCGATTTATCTACCATATATCCATTTTTAAATAAAGGTGTTGAGGTGTACCCAAAACCAAAACATCAGATTCCGCTAGTTGTTGCAGGATATTCCGGACAAAGTCTCGAGTGGATTGCCAAAAATGCTAATGGTTGGTTTAATTATCCAAGAACACCAGAAGAAACCTATTTAAACCGTAAACGATGGTGCGAAGCGTTATACGATACAGATCAGGCTTGCAAACCTTATATTTCGGCATTTCATTTAAATCTGTTACAAGATGATGATGCCACATTTAAACCACATCGATTTGGTGGTGCAATTGGTATTAATCATTTAACCGAATTATTAAAAGCCTACGAAGAGGCAGGTGTAAACCACATAGCATTACATTTACGAAAATCAGATACACCTTTGGATGAGGCGATTTCAAAAATTGAAAAAGTTGTGCTTCCAGAATTTATACATTAATTTCATAGCGGTTTAAGAAGGTTCTTAAGCCGTTTTTTAATTTTACGTATGAAATATAAAAGTCAAGCATTTTCAATAGCTAATCAAAAAGCTACTATTACTGTAAAATCTTCATCTATAGATTTCGGTATAACCTCAGAAACTGATCTTTCTTTACCAAATCCGGCAGAATTATTTTTATCGTCATTATCTGCTTGCATTTTAAAAAATATAGAACGTTTTTCTCAGTTTATGCATTTTGAATATGAACGTGCAGAAATTGAAATTACAGCGACGCGCTTAGAAAAACCACCGCGAATGGATAATATTTCTTATGAGCTAAAAATTTACAGTAAAGATGAAGATCTAAACTTAAATTTACTTAAAAAAAATATTGAAAAATTTGGCACTATTTACAATACAGTTAAAGATGTTTGTACTATAACAGGTAATATTAAGCAAATAAAATAATGCAGTTACAGTCCGTTCATCATGTTGCCATAATCTGTTCAAATTACGAAATGTCAAAAGCATTTTATACAGACATTCTTGGTTTTAGCATAAAAAATGAAGTTTATCGTAAAGAACGAGATTCCTACAAGTTAGATTTAGCATTAAACAATCAATATGTAATAGAGTTGTTTTCGTTTCCTAATCCGCCAAAACGCGTATCACAACCAGAAGCGACAGGATTACGTCATATTGCTTTTGGTGTAAATAATTTAGAGGAAAGTTTACAATACTTAGATTCCAAAAATATTACTCATGAAGGTGTTAGAATAGATCCTTTTACCAACAAGAAATTTACGTTCTTTAATTATCCTGACAATTTACCTATTGAGCTGTATGAAATTTAACTTTTATTAATTTGTATTATAACAAACGTTCTGCAATTTCTAGCCAACTTGATACTCTGGTATATCCAGTATCGTTAATATTATGTGGTGAGTTAAATAATAATGTATCACCATCAAATTTTTCTAAATTGTAAGTACGATCGTCTATTAGTAAATCACCTTTTAATATAAATTTGTGTCCACACATTATTCTGTGCTGCCAAGTAATAAATGGCATGTGTTGGTCTAGCCAATCACTTTTTTCCTTTAATGAATTTGGAAACTGAGTCGCAGCAGTAGCGATATACACTTCGTGCTTGTTATATAACGCTTCCATAACTTGGATAGCATCTTTTATAGGCTCTAAATCTCTAAAAAATCCTTCTTGGTAAGCGTGTTGTAAAATACTTTTTTGATGTATTTCTGGTACGTTGTGCCATACTTCGCCAGATTTAATATGTGCAAGAGAAAGCTCTTGTTTGTGTTCTTTATTGTATAGTTCTATGTGCTTACCGTAAGTATCGGCAAGTACATCGTCCATATCTACAAAAATTGTCATAGTTTTAATATTTTTTACAAAGCAACAAAGGTTAATAAAGACTGACAAATACAAGCCTTATATTTAATTAAGTCTTAACAGTTTAATACTGTTTTGTAAATATTTGTAATAATTAATAAAAAAACAGAGATTTAAAATGACTTTAAATCTCTGTTTCGCTATATAATCAAACTTTTTAATGTTTTAATTTAGTATGCCATAGTTACTATTTTCTTGGCATCTGCTGGTAATAATTCTTGTTTTTCACCAAGTTTCCAGCCACGATCTTCAAAACGTTTTTCAATTTCTTCAGCAGTACCTTCATACTTATCTGTGTAATCAGATAATTTAGTATCTATACCTAATTGATGGAAAAACGCTTCGGTTTTTTCAATAGCAGCATAAGCTTTATCATCAATGCTTCCTTCAGTTACATTCCAAACACGTTCTGCGTATTGAGCTAATTTTTCTTTCTTAGCTTCAAAATTATATTTGTAATGGCTAGGTGTAATTACTGCTAATGTTCTGGCGTGATCAATACCAAATAAAGCGGTTAATTCGTGTCCCATCATATGGATAGCCCAATCTGTAGGAACGCCTTGTTGTATAAGTCCGTTTAGTGCCATAGTACAACTCCACATAAAGTTAGAAGCCGCTTTAAAATCTGTTGGGTCTTCTAATACTTTTGGAGCAACTTCTACTAAGGTTTGCATAATACTTTCGGCAAATCTATCTTGTAATAACGCACCAATAGGATAGGTCATGTATTGTTCTAATACGTGTGTAAAGGCATCTGTTATTCCGTTTGCCAATTGACGTTGTGGAATAGAAGTAATTACCGAAGGATCTAATATTGAAAACTGCGGAAATAAACCAGGTCCGCCCATAGCTAATTTTTCTTTAGTTTCTTCTCTGGTAATAACTGCGCCAGAATTCATTTCAGAACCTGTAGCAGGTAAGGTTAATACAGTACCAAATGGCATCCCTTTTTCTGTACGTACTTTATTTATTAAAATATCCCAAGGTGTGTCACCGTCGTAAACTGCTGCAGCCGATAAAAATTTTGTTCCATCAATTACAGAACCGCCACCAACTGCTAATAAATAGGTGATGTTTTCTTCTTTAATGACTTTTAAAGCGTTCATTAAAATATCATATTCTGGATTTGCAGGAATACCACCAAACTCGGTAACATCTACATTAGCTAAAGCGGTTTTTACTTTATCGTAAATGCCATTTTTTTTAATACTACCGCCACCATAAAGCATTAATACTTTGGCATCTTGTGGTATTTGATTTTTTAGTTTTTCTATTGAATCCTTTCCAAAAATGATTTTGGTAGGATTTTTAAATTCAAAATTGTTCATTTTCTTTCTCTTTTTTTAATTAGTCAATTACGGTTACTAAATCTTCCATAGGTTTTCTAACCTTTACAAGATTTACCAACCAATCATTTTCTTCTTCTCTATAACCAAGCGGTAACAATACTGCACTACGTAAGCCTTTTTCGCGTAAGCCTAAAATTTTATCTACAGCTTCAGGATCAAAACCTTCAATTGGTGTTGCATCTACACCTTCAAAAGCAGCAGCTGCGATTGCTTGAGAAAATGCAATGTAGGCCTGTTTTGCCGCGTGATTAAAGTTTTCTTCTTCGTCTTTTTGCGGATATGCGTTTAGTAACATTTGACGGTAATTTTCCCAACCTTCATTTTTAAAACCACGAATATCGTTGGTTAGATCGAACATGTAATTTATGCGATCTGCAGTATAGGTGTCCCAAGCAGCAAAAACGAGTAGGTGAGAGCACTCTGTAATAACTCTTTGGTTCCAAGCTATTGGTTTAATTTGTTCTTTAATGTCTTGTTTTTTTACTACAAAAATTTCGAAAGGTTGTAAACCACTAGATGTTGGTGCTAATCGTGCAGCTTCTAAAATACGTTCTACTTTTTCTTCTGGTACGGCTTTACCGTTCATAGCCTTAGCGGCATATCTCCAATTTAATTTATCTAATAATTCCATAGGTTGTTTTTATTTTTTTATACTGTTCCAAGCTGCTTCAAAAGCATTTTTAATTAGTGTATCATCTAAAGTAATTGCGCCACGTTTTTGAGATAACATTAAAAAAGCTAACGGGTTTATAGCGTAGGCATATAAAATATAGTCTGAATATGGTTTTATAATACCTTCGGCTTTACCTTTTGCCCATAAATCTAGTAACGGTTGTAAATGTTTAATGCCTTCTTGTCTGCTAGCTTCATCTATCATTGGTGTATTATCACATTGAGCTAAAAACAAAGCGTGTTCGCATTGCTTAAGCTTAAAATCTGCAATACGATTCCAGATGTATTTAAAGGCTTCTTTTACAGGTGCGTTGGCATTATAACCGTTAAACGCATATTTAGTGTATTCACTTTTTACTTCAATATAGGTTTGATTTACTAAATCTTGTTTGTTTTCAAAATACAAATAGATCGTTGCTGGCGATACATTAGCCATTTTAGCAATCTTACTCATAGGTGTAGCATGGAAACCATTGTTGTTTACCAAATCAATAGTTGCCTTAACTAAAGCGTTACGTTTGTCTATGCTTTTTTGAAGTTTTGCCATTACTTTTAATTCTACAATGCAAAGATATTTAAAAAATAAATGAACGTTTATTTTTTTAACAAAGGTTTAATTAATTAAGGATATAAATAAGCGAAAATACAGAAATGCAAATCCATAGTAATACACCAAGAATAAGAGGTTTGCTTCCTGTTTGTTTAATGTCTTTTATTGAAATTGAAGTACCTACAAGAAACAAAGTAGTTATTAATAAACGTTTGGCAATAATAACGATGTTGTTAGAAATGTTTTCTGGGATAAGATGATAACTGTTTAAAATAATAGCTACAATAAAGGCGAGAATAAATAAAGGGAATTTAATTTTTTTATTAGAGTTTTTAAAAGCAAACAATGAGACGATAGCAAGAGGAATAATCCATAGTGTTCTGGATAGTTTTACGGTAGTTGCGATTCTTAAAGCTTCATCACCATAGTTAATTGTCGCTCCAACAACCGAACTGGTATCATGTATAGCAACTGCACACCAAAGTCCAAATTGCTCTTGTGTTAAATTAAAATAATGTCCTAAAGCAGGAAATACAAATAAGGCAATAGAGTTAAGCAAAAAAACAATAACTAATGCCATACTTATTGTCTTAGGTTTTGCTTTAATTGTAGGTGCAATTGCTGCTATAGCACTACCACCACAAATTGCTGTTCCGGATGTGATTAGATGTCCTAGTTTTAAATCTATTTTTAAAAGTTTAGTACAAATAATACCAACACTTAATGTAAGAATAATTGTAAATACGGTTAGTCCAAAACCATCTTTAGTTGTCTGTAATGTCTCTGTAATAAACATACCAAACCCTAAGCCTACAACAGCTATTTTTAATAATAAATGTATTGCTTTGGCATTATAAGCCTTATAAGGATTATTAAAAATTAAGACAAAAATAAACCCTAATATAAGCGCTAAATAACTGCTTAAATATCCTAAAAGTGAAAGTGTTATTATAAATAAATAAGTGAGTTTTGCTAAGCTATTTTTCATACCGTTAAATTTTATTAACGATACAAAATTAGAGTTAAGCTATAATTTAACACCAAATTATTTTGGTATTAAGCATAACTAAAAGTTATGACTGTTTTTTATAAAACGTTCCAAGTTTTCAAGTTGTTTTGAGATGTATCCTGTACGTTTTACAAAGTAAAACCATCGATTTATAGTAAAATCTTTAATGTCTATTACTTTTAGTCTATTACTTATTAAGTCTTCTGTAACAGCATTTATAGAAAGTAGTGCGTAATCTTCTGAATGATATAAATAATTTTTAATAGCTTGAGTACTATTAAAGGTAACAACTACATTATTTAATTTAAGATTGTTGATTTTCAGCGTTGAATCTATAATACTCTTTGTACCAGATCCAGATTCACGTTGTGCTATAGGTAAATTTACCAAAGTGTTTTTTGTAATAATACCTTTAGAAAATGAAGTGTTATTAGTGTTTGTAACTAAAACAATTTCATCTTTTATAAATTTAGAATAGTGCAGTTTTGGATTAGAACTTTGTCCTTCGGTAATTCCAAAATTAATAGTCTCTTTTAGGATTAAGTCTTCAATAGCAATTGTATTGTCGCTAATAATATTGAAAATTGTATTAGGAAATTGATTTCTAAATTTAGCAATCGTTTTTGGTAAAACATAATTGGATAGAGTAGTGCTTACACCTAAATTTATAGTCTCCGGAAATGTTTCATTCTTATAAAGAAATTGCTCGTCTATTTGATTATAAATTTCTATAATCTTATTGACATAAATTAAAAAAGACTTTCCTTCTTTGGTTAAATTTATTGAGTTTCTTTTTCTTGTAAAGAAAGATGTTTTATATGTCTCTTCTAGGTTTCTTATAGTTTTTGAAATTGCAGGTTGAGAGATGTGTAGCTGTTCTGCTGCTTTAGTAAAGCTTAGATGTTGTGCAACGACTTTAAATATGTGTAGTTTTGTTTGCATAACTTACTTTATGATTTTGGTTTTTTGTAATATAGAAGTAACCTTTTTGTATGCTAATAGATATAACGTTGCTGTAAAAAAACCTATTAATGTACCATAATATATACCAAATTTTGGATAAACTATAGATACCGTTAACGAATAGATTATTAATGAAAACATACCAATAGGTACATTTTTTATAATGGTATGTACGTGTTTTTTTGAATATGTAAAATGAATAATAAGCATTAACGGAAAAAGCGTAGTGGGAAACGCTGAGAATAATCCTGACCAGTTAGATGCAAAATATTTTGGTGCATTGGTTATGGTTAAAATTATTAAAGCCGCACAAATAGCTCGTAAAAAAAGAATACGATAATTTAATTTTACTTTTTGGCTAATGGTAATATTTTCGATTTGCTTGAATAATCTAATGTAAAGTAAAGCGAATATTACAGGAATTGTAATAGCTACGTAAGTGTTTAGCTGTAAAAACGATAATATCCAAACAACTAATAAATATGCAGCAATAGCACTAACCGAAGACCAAAGGATATTATACGTTTTAAAGTATAATGACGCTTTGTAATAAACATATACAAAGGTAAGAGCTGCTGTAAGGCCTACCATATTAAATAT
Organism: Mesoflavibacter sp. CH_XMU1422-2; assembly: GCF_037029245.1. Lineage (NCBI taxonomy): Bacteria > Pseudomonadati > Bacteroidota > Flavobacteriia > Flavobacteriales > Flavobacteriaceae > Mesoflavibacter > Mesoflavibacter sp. CH_XMU1422-2. The sequence goes on from NZ_JAYMEE010000059.1 coordinate 217,744, forward strand.
GGCACTTTCGGCAGCAAATTCGGGTGATTCTTCTAATCCAAAAAAAGAATAATGTAATGGCAGATCCTGTTGGATAACCTGATAAAATTCCTGCAATTTTAGGACTAACATTTTCTGCTAAATACGATAAGCCTACAACAAAACATACTGCAACTAAAAGCTTTATAACTATTAAATATTCCACAGGATTTCAAAATTTTGAAAATGAATAAAAGCTACAAATGTAGTATAACAGTTTTAAGTAGTCGCTTTACTTTTTTATATAAACAGTTTTTTTGTTGACAAACTCTAAAATTCCTTCTTTTGATAACTCTCTTCCATATCCAGAAGCTTTTGTACCACCAAATGGTAATCTAGGATCAGATTTTACCATATCATTAATAAATAATGCTCCATCTGGTATATCTCCTATGTAATTATAAATATTATCTGTGTTTTCAGTAAAAATCATAGTACCTAAACCAAATCTAGAGTTTGCAGCTAACTTAATTGCATGTTCGTTATCTTTTGCTTTAATTACAGCAGCAACAGGACCAAAGGTTTCTTCTTTAAAAACAGGCATATCTTCAGTCACATCGGTAATAATGGTAGGTTCATAATAAGCTTTATTTCTTTTATTGCCTAAAATTATATTAGCACCCAAGTCTATAGATTTATTAACCTGTTGTTCTAATTCTTCAGCTAAGTCTTCTCTAGCCATAACGCCAATAAAAGTATCTGAATCTTCAGGATCACCAGAGTTTAGCTTAGAAACTTCATCTTTAAAACGACTTATAAACTGATCATAAATTTTTTCAGATACAATAAATCGTTTAGCAGCAATACAACTTTGACCAGTATTTTGCATTCTAGCCTTAACCATAGTATCTATGTGTTTATCTAAATTAGCATCGTCAAAAACCACACAAGCATTATTTCCTCCTAATTCTAAAACAGTTTTTTTAAGATTTTTTCCAGCTACAGCAGCTATGCTTCTTCCTGCAGGTTCGCTTCCTGTTAGTGTAACCGCTTTAACAATATCGTTTTCAATAATATCTTCAATTTGATCGTGGTTAACTAACAGCGTTTGAAAACATCCTTTTGGGTAACCAGCTTCTTCAAATAAATCTTGAATTGCTAATGCTGTACTAGTTACATTAGAAGCATGTTTAAGCAAGCCAACGTTACCAGCTGTAAGTGAAGGTACAGCAAAACGCATTACTTGCCAAAATGGGTAATTCCAAGGCATTACCGCTAGTACTACGCCTAAAGGATCATAACTAATAAAACTTTCTTTTGCGTCTGTTTCAATAATACTGTCTGCAAGAAAATCTTCTGCATTAGTAATATAAAAATCGCAGAGCCAAACACATTTTTCTATTTCTGCAATGCTTTGAGAAATTGGTTTTCCCATTTCTTTAGTCATTAGTTTTGCATAAGTTTTTTTCTTGTCTTCTAATAAGTTTGCTAAATTTTGTAAAAGGTTTGTACGCTCTTTTATTTCTTTAGTTTTCCAGTTCTCAAAAGTGTTTTGTGCATTATCAAGAATTATTTTTAACTCATTATCTGTATGAAAATTGTAAGTTTTAAGTTCTTTTTGATTGTAAGGATTTGATGTTATAATTGAGTTTTTCATAGTAAATTTTATTTGTGTTAAAATTATGAATTATTCGTAAAAATAGTTTTAATGAAATGTGTTTTAACAAACTTTTATCAGTTTATTTAAATTTTTATTAAGAATATTTCAATAAATACTTATTAATTTTGAGATGAGGCGTTAATGATACGTTTCACTTCAAATTAATATTAACAATCAAAAAAAATTATTATGAGCAACAACACAAATTCAGCATTAGGATTATTATTAGGAGGAGCAATTGGAGCAACTTTAGGAATCTTATTTGCGCCAGATAAAGGAAGTAATACTAGAAAAAAATTAAGAGACGAAGCTATAGCTACTAAAGAGAATCTTGCTACTAGTGCAATGGATTTAAAAGATCAAGTAGCTAATACATTAACAACAAAAAAAGCAACTTTAGATGCACAATTAGAAAGTGTGGTTTCTGACGCTAGTTACAAAGCAGATGATGTTATTTCTACTTTAGAAAAGAAGCTTAAAGATTTAAAAGAAAGAAATAAAAAATTACAGAAATAAAATGTCTGTATTCGAACAAATCAACCAAACCTCAAGTCAAGCAGTAGATAAAGGTGAAGAGTTTTTAAAAAAATCTCACGAGTACTACAGACTTAAAATTTTCCAACAACTTACATCTTCTGTAAGCTTGTTGGTAAAAGCTGTAGTAGTTGGTGCTTTTATCTTAGTTGGACTTTTGTTTTTAGCAATATCTGCAGCAATCGGTATAGGTAAAGCTTTAGGTAGCGTATCATTAGGTTATCTAATAGTTGGTGCAATATTTATACTTATTTCTGTATTGTTTTATATGTTTAGAAGTAGGATAAATAACAAAGTCATTGCATCACTTTCAAAAACCTTTTTTGACTAATGAAAACACAATATAAAACACAAGAAGATATAAAAAGGGACTTGCATAGATTACAATTAGAAAAGCAAATTGCTTGGGAAGAACTTAAGGTTGTAAAAAGCGACTTTAAAGATACTTTACAGCCTTACACTTGGATACAAACAGGTTTTAAAATGGCATCCAAAGTAGGAATAATGATGTTAATTAAAAAAATTATAAAATAAACCGCTATTAATATGAATATTTTTGAATCTATTAGAAAAGACCACGATACGCAAAGAGAATTACTTGATCAACTTGTACAAACTACAGGTGATACAAAAAAGCGTGATACAATTTTTAAGAAATTGAAAAAAGAGCTTGAAGTGCATGCAGATGCAGAAGAAAGACATTTTTATAAACCATTGATAAGTGATGATATGATGCAAGATAAAGCCAGACATGGTATTGCAGAACATCATGAAATTGATGAACTTATAGAAAAGCTAGAAGATACGGACTATGACTCTTCAGCTTGGTTAAAATATGCTAAAGATTTAAAAGAAAAAGTAGAACATCATCTAGAAGATGAAGAACATTCATTCTTTCAATTAGCTGGGAAAGTGTTTAATCAAACGCAAAAAGAAGACTTAGCTAAAAAATATAGAAGTTACATGATAGAAAATTTATAGGTGAAAAGCACATCAATAAATAAAAAACTTTACAATCAAATTCTTTTACAACCAGAAAAGGTTATAGAAGAATTTGATTTGGTTTATACCAATCCTTCATATCTAAATATTCAAAGATTAAAAGAAAATAAAACCTTCATATTTAAATATAAAGGGAAAAACTTGACAGATCAAACTCAACTTAAAAGAATAGAAGGTTTAGTAATTCCACCAGCTTGGCGGCAAGTTAAAATTTCTTCACTTTCAAACACACATCTTCAGGCAGTAGGTAGAGATGCAAAACAAAGAAAACAGTATAAATACCATCAAAAATGGAAAGAAATACGAAACCAAACCAAATACTACAAAATGGTTTTGTTTGCAAACCATCTACCCAATATTAGAAAAAAAGTAGACCAAGATTTAGATCAAAAACAATGGACAAAATCTAAGGTTTTAGCATTAGTTGTAAAATTAATGGAAGAAACACATATAAGAATAGGTAACAGTCAATATGCAAAAAAGAATAAAACTTATGGACTAACCACGTTAAGATCAAGACACGTTAATACTTATAAAGATAAAATTCAATTTGAGTTTGTAGGTAAAAAAGGAAAAGAGCACAAAGTTTCAATTAGAAATAAAAAATTAATTAGACTTGTTAATAAATGTGAAGAAATTCCTGGTTGGGAATTATTTCAGTATTACGATCAAGAAGGAAACAAGCAAAAAATAGATAGCACATTATTAAACCAATATCTAAAAGAAATAAGCGGTACCATCTTTACTGCAAAAGATTTTAGGACATGGGCAGCATCTATAATATTTTTTGAATCGTTGTTAGAATTAGGAACAGAAAATGATAAAAACCAAAACAAAAAAAATATACTTAAAGCAATAGATATTGCTGCTAAAGAATTAGGAAACACAAGAAATGTTTGTAAAAAATATTATATACATCCAGCAATAATTAGTAGTTATGAAGATAGAAGTATAGAACAGTTTTTTAATAAAGCAAAAAAACAATCACTTGAAACAGAATATTTCACTTCTTCCGAAAAAGCTTTAAAAGAACTTTTAAAGTCATACACAACACAACTATTATCTTAATAAAAACAACTTTAATCTTAAAGGCATCTTAAATTAGATTTTTTACTGTTAATAGCCGTTAAACTTAGATTAAACCATTGTTAAACAGGCTGTTTGTGGTTAATGTAACCCTTATCTTTATAATAAGATTTGAAAGTCAAGTCTATTAATTAATCACAAGTATAACATGTTACGTTGGACTGTTCTCTTTATATTTTTAGCATTTATTGCAGCCATCTTAGGATTTGGTAACATAGCAGGAAATTTAGCTTTTATAGCAAAACTATGTTTCTTTCTATTTGTTGCTTTATTCATTGGTTCTTTATACAAAGAGATCACAGAAAACTAACAACTAAAAAATCAAAAATTATGGCAACTTACACAGAGCAAGTAGGAAGTAAACTAAACAACTTATTAGAAAAAACATATGATGCAGAAAAAGGATTTAAAAAAGCTGCAGAAAATGTAGAAAATAGCGCTTTAAAAAATTATTTTAATCAAAAAGCACAAGAGCGTTATGAGTTTGGTCATGAATTAAAAGGAGAAATTAAATCTTTTAATCAAGAGGTAGATAAAGGTGGAAGTTTAATTGGAGATGCACATAGAGCTTGGATGGATGTAAAAAAAGTGTTTTCTTCAGATAATGAAGAATCTATGTTAGAAGAAGCAATTAGAGGCGAAAAATCTGCTGTAGAAGAGTATGAAGACGTAATAAACGAAACTTCACTACCAATATCAACAAAAAACATCTTAGAAAAGCAGAAAACAACAATCACTAACGGATTATCAAATATCAAATCGTTAGAAGATTTAAGATAATAATTAAATAGAAAAAGAAAAAGGTCTGAATATTTTCAGACCTTTTTTTTATGATAACAAAATAAATATCATATGTGTTTTTTTTCGTCAATTTCTTCAGAGCTATTATCTAAATATTTTCTAATATCAGAAGGTGTTTCTATTTTATAAAAATTATCTTTTACAATTAAAACCGGATTAGTCACTACAACAGGACTATTTTGCACAATTTTAATCCAATCTTGTTTAGATAACTTAGCATCCTTATCGTACTTTTTTGTAAAATCAGGATGTTCTTTATTAACAAAATCTTTAGGATGTAATTTTAAATTCTGAAATATTTCTAACCATTGTGTACCAGAAACTTTAGTTTTTGTTACATCAATAGTAAACACTTTATTTTTGCTATCTTCAAGATAAGCTAAGGCTTGTTTGCCAATACTGTTTTCTGAACTGTAAATTAAAATGTTTTGGTTTTTGTTAGTAGCTATCACTCCCATTTGGTTTTTATTTTTCATATCACCGTAAGTTAGTAATAATTAGCGTAAAAGGGTCTTAAATTAATGTAAAAAACAACAAAACATAAACAATATTTATTTGTAGATAATAACTTTTAATAACTTCTACGTAAGGTTTTTATTAAAAAAACTACTTTTGTTATACAATAAAAATGAAATTAAATATGTCAGATAATATAGAAAAAGTTAAGTGCTTAATAATAGGTTCTGGTCCTGCTGGTTATACAGCAGCAATTTATGCAGCTAGAGCAAATATGAATCCTGTTTTATACCAAGGTAACCAACCTGGTGGACAATTAACAACTACAAATGATGTAGAAAACTTCCCAGGTTATCCAGAAGGTATTACAGGTCCAGAAATGATGTTACAGCTACAAGCACAAGCAGAACGTTTTGGAACAGATATTAGAAATGGATGGATTACTAAAGTAGATTTTTCTGGAGATGTACATAAAGTTTGGGTTAATGATGAAACCGAAATACATAGCGATACTATAATAATTTCTACTGGAGCAAGTGCAAAATATTTAGGTTTAGAATCTGAACAGAAATATCTAAAACTTGGTGGTGGTGTTTCTGCATGTGCAGTTTGTGATGGATTTTTCTACCGTAACCAAGAAGTTGTAATTGTAGGAGCAGGAGACAGCGCTTGTGAAGAAGCACATTACCTTTCTAAACTTTGTAAAAAAGTAACCATGTTAGTAAGACGTGACGAGTTTAGAGCATCTAAAATCATGGCAGAACGTGTAAAAAATACAGAAAATATAGAAATTTTATACAACACAGAGACTAATGAGGTTTTAGGAGATGGACAAGTTGTAACTGGTGTAAGAGTGTTTAACAATCAAACTAATGAAAAGCAAGAAATACCTGCAACAGGATTTTTTGTAGCAATTGGGCATAAACCTAATACAGATATCTTTAAAGATTATTTAGATTTAGATGAAACAGGTTACATTATTAATGCTAAACCAGGAACATCAAAAACAAATGTAGAAGGTGTTTTTGTAAGTGGAGATGCAGCAGATCATGTATATAGACAAGCTATAACAGCTGCAGGTACTGGTTGTATGGCAGCATTAGATGCAGAGCGTTACCTAGCTGCTAAAGATGCTTCTTTTGAGGTTAATACAGCTACAAACTATTAAAAGAAATACTTTTTAAATAAAAAAAACCGAAGCCAATTAGCTTCGGTTTTTTTTATTCAGTATAGTTATTTATTTTTTCTTCAAAATGGCGTTATCCTCAAAAGATTCTATATTGATTTTTGGACTACCATAAATTTCAATTTCTGAAGTGCCAGAAGCATTTATGTTAAGGTCTCTAGATGCATTTACCTTAGCCTCTGCACGATTAAGGGTTGTAATGTTTATGTCTTTAATGCTAAGTTTTTCTCCGTTAAATTCAGAAGAATTATCAACGTTTAAGTCTAAGTCTTTAGCGTCTCCTTCTATTTGAGCATCTGCACTTTCTAGTAAGTCTGCTTCAATTTTAGAAGCATTAATTAATGCTTCAATTTTACTGTCACCATTTAATTCTAAAGTAACATTATCTGCAGTAATGTTTAATTTATTTCTTGCTTTACCTTCATTTATGTGTTTAATCATTGTACATTCAACAGTTAAAAAAGCTCTAGAGTTATCTGAAGTAACTAAAGTTAAATCGTTAAATTTTTGACTATTTTCAGAGAATATTTCTGCTTCTTCCTTCAATTCAATAGTATTTAAAACATCTGTATAAAATACGGTAACTTCTTGTTTTTTAAATCTTAATTTTGCTGTTGTTTTTAAGGTAAGTGTACTGTCTTTATCGATGATTTGGATGTAATCATGAAGATTTTCGTCGGTTACAATTTTTACAGCAGCAGTTTCAGCTTTTACAAGTTTTACCTCAAAATCTTCGGTTAGTAATAGTCTGTTAAAAGGGTTAATGTCTGTTGTGTTGGTAGATAATACTCTGCTACCTTTTACTTTTTCTTGCGCAAGAGATAGTGTAGATATTAGTGCGCATAAAATTAGAAGTAAGGTTTTATTCATTTTATAAATTATATTATTATGAACAAATATAAACAAAAACCATCCCAAACTTTATTTTGTTTGAGATGGTAGCTACTTTTAGTGGTTAATAATGGTTGTTTTAGACTAAAATATCTATAATGGTGTTAATTATATATTCGATTAATGCGACCATAATTGATGTTTTTTGATTGATTGATGGTTATTTTTCTTTTTTAGTGTTTGTGATGTTTATACCTTCTTTGTCGTCTATAATGACTTTTACATTTTTGGTACTTGCATCAAAAACAGTATCGTTTATTTTGATTTTTAAGTTTTCACCTTTGGCTTCAAAACCATCTTCATTAAATTTAATTTTAGAGGTTTCTCCATCTAAGTCTACGTTAATTTTTAATTCATCTTCATCTTCATCTTGTTCAGGACAATCTAAACACGTTGCATTGTTTTGTTCTATTTTAAAATAATGACCAGTATTTTCTCTTAAATAGCCATCAAAACTACTGTAGCTTATAAAACTTTCTGTATTAGGGTTGTTGTAAATTACGCTTCCTTCGGGTAAGTAAACTGTAACTTCTACTTTTTGATCACGTTTAGCTTCTGCATTTGGTATTAAAAAATAATTATCTAACTCTAACTTATTACCATTAATGTTATAGTTATAATCAATAGTTTTTGCACGTTCTTTGGCTCTTTCAAAAGTTCTTCCTCTAGACGATTTAAAAACTTTAATTTTTGCAACACTATCACTTGTAGATTTAATATTTACTCTTATGTCTTGAGAAAAAGTTACCTTTTCTCCGTTTTCATCAAAACCAGTTCTAAAATTATGATAACGTCTATAATAATCTCCAGCAAAATTATCGTTACCCTTCATTGTTAAAACTAAAGTGTCAGTGCTTTTAATAGTTTCAATCTTCTCGTTTATAATTACTGGTGCTTTTTCGCTATAGCTTAATCCTTGGTTGATAAAAATGGTAATCATTCCTATTAAAGATAAAAGCCATAAACCTAATAAGGTAAACTTAGCAATGTTGCTTAATGGTTTTAAGTTTGAAACCAATATTTTTAAACCTAAGTAGAATAAAAATATAAGCGGAATAACTGATACAATAAAGATTAAGATTGATAATAGCTCAAAAGACATTCCGCTAGTGGTAGATAATTCCATTAAATCATTGTCTAAAAAATGCACATTGCTGTTAAAAAAAGAACCTATAATTAATCCAATAGTTAAAGCAACAGTACCAGCAATGGTTGCTAAGACAATAAATAGTCCTATGATTTTTGCAAAGATTTTAAAAACACCTTTAATAAGATTACCTAAACCGTCAAAAAAAGATTTACTATTGTCTTTAATTTTATTTGTAGGTATGCGTTTTACAGAGTCACTAATGTTATCCGACGCATGCTCAAAACCCTCTTTTAGTTTATCGGCATGTTTTTGAAAATCAATGTTTTTAACATTTTCGCTTACGCTATCAAATCCGTCACGAATTTTTTTTTCAATGTTACTAATATTTACAGCTTCACCAGTCATGGTAAGCTTTTCTGCAGTTGTTTTAGCTTCAGGTACTAAAATCCAAAGTAAAATGTACAAGAATACACCAGTACCAGCACCAAACACAAGTAAAATCCATATTAAACGTATCCAAATAGCGTCAATACCAAAGTAATGGGCTAAACCAGCAGACACACCACCAATATAGGAGTTGTCTGTATCTCTGTATAGTTTTTTACTACTGCTAGATCTGTAAGTGTTTTTAGTTTTGCTAGAAGGTTCGTCTTCAAAAATCTCGTCATCAACAAGATAATCCTCAGGTTGTCCCATAATGGCAATAACCTCTTCAACTTCTTTGTTACCAATAACTTGTCTATCGGTCTTCATACGTTCTGTAAATAATTCCGAAATCCTAGCCTCAATATCCGATATAATTTCTTCGCAACCTTGAGAGTCTGTAAATGAACGTTTTATAGCCTCAAGATAGCGCTGTAATTTTAAGTATGCATCTTCATCTATATGAAAAAATATACCTGCTAAATTTATGTTGACTGTTTTATTCATTTTTTAGTTGATTTAATTTGTGTTACTATGTTAACTGCATTTTGTAATTCGTCCCAAGTTTGGGTTAATTCTTTTAAAAAGATATGTCCAGTTTCTGTTAGTCCGTAGTATTTACGTGGCGGACCAGAAGTAGACTCTTCCCAACGGTAGCTTAGTAAGCCAGCGTTTTTTAGTCGTGTTAATAATGGGTAAATTGTCCCTTCAACTACTAACAACTTAGCGTCTTTTAAAGTGTCTAAAATTTCTGCAACGTAAGCGTCTTCATCCTTTAAGACAGACAGTATGCAGTATTCTAACACACCTTTTCGCATTTGTGCTTTTGTATTTTCTATCTTCATATTTTTATGAGATTTATTGTTAAACTGTTCATTTTTTGATGATTATTTTTGATTAAATTGATGATTCTTTTTTATCGCGTTACCCTATTGGGTCGGGCTTTCGCAAGTCGCAATCAAAGATGTGCTCCAACAATTGCTCAATCCCTAACGCAGGCTAACTTGCTATCTTGTTTTTTAAACCGTTTCATGTTTTATTTAATAAAATTAATGCTAAACGGATATTGATAAAATTCGCCATCCTTAGCTTTTATACTAGCGTTTATTATAAAAATGATTTCTAAAATAAAACCAATTACTGCTACAAAACCTAAACTACCACCTAAGATAAATAGAGGCGAAGGTTCATTTAAACTAATATGTAAACCGTCAAAGATGTTAATTTCAAAAAAATCTAAATGACTAAAAACATTAAACAAGAAAAACGGTACAAATAATAATCCTAAAATCATGGTGTATAGTAAAATACTAATCTGAAAATTAATAGCCTGTTTACCATGGGTATCTATAAAATCAGATTTTTCTTTATTAGTCAACCATAAAACAATTGGTCCAATAAAATTTCCAAACGGAATAATAAAGCGACTAAATGTCGATAAATGTATTATAGTTGCTAGATTTTTTTGGTGATTAGTAAGCATGATTTTAAAAGTATATAATAGTTTCTTATGCAAATATATATCTAAAAGAAGGTATTATGCAATACAAAGTACTATAATTTAACATTTTATTAACATGTTGAGTTGTGGATTATTTTCAATAATTTAGCCAAAAACCCAAAAATAATATTATGAAGTTAACACCAAGCAAACTAAATACTTATACAATGTTTAAACTGCCATCTGCCTATATTTGTGGTGTAAGGACAAAGTCAATCTCTGACCAAAGTTGTGAGGTAACAGTAAAACATAAATGGATTAATCAAAACCCTTTTAAATCAATGTTTTGGGCAGTACAAGGTATGGCTGCAGAGTTTTCTACAGGCGCATTGGTTATTGCAAAAATTCAAGAAAGTGGTCAAAAAATATCAATGTTAGTGACTACTAACAAAGCAGTTTTTACTAAAAAAGCAACAGGAAAAATAACTTTTACGTGTAATGATGGCAATAAAATAGATCAGGCTATAGCGCAAACTATAAAAACTGGCGAAGGTCAAACCGTTTGGATGCAATCTCAAGGTGTAAATCAAGATGGAGTAGTGGTTTCTACTTTTGATTTTGAATGGTCTATTAAATTAAAGTCAAAATAACATTGTAACATTTTTACAAATCTTACAACCAATAGCTGTTAATCATTAAATCAAAAAACTATGAATTCACATGAAATAGACTACCGCATTTACGGAGAAGAAATGCAGTATGTAGAAATAGAATTAGATCCAAACGAAGGTGTTATTGCAGAAGCGGGAAGCTTTATGATGATGGATGATGGAATAAAAATGGAAACCATTTTTGGAGATGGATCTCAAAAAGATCAAGGTTTTTTAGGTAAAGTATTTGGTGCCGGAAAACGTCTACTTACTGGAGAAAGTTTGTTTATGACAGCATTTTACAATGTATTACAAGGTAAACGTAACGTTAGTTTTGCTTCACCATATCCAGGTAAAATAGTGCCTATTGATTTAATGGAGTATCGTGGTAAATTTATTTGTCAAAAAGATGCTTTTTTATGTGCAGCAAAAGGTGTAAGTGTTGGTATTGAGTTTTCTAAGCGTTTAGGACGCGGACTTTTTGGTGGAGAAGGTTTTATTATGCAAAAGTTAGAAGGTGACGGAATGGCGTTTGTACATGCTGGCGGAACTTTAGCTAGAAAAGTATTGCAACCAGGTGAAACGTTAAGAGTAGATACTGGTTGTATTGTAGGTTTTACACAAGATGTAGATTATGATATTGAGTTTGTTGGTGGTATAAAAAACACCATTTTTGGTGGCGAAGGTTTATTTTTTGCAACCTTAAAAGGACCAGGTGTAGTTTATATACAATCGCTACCATTTAGTAGGTTAGCAGGTCGTGTTTTAGCAAGTTTACCTCGAGGAGGAAAAGATAAAGGTGAAGGTAGTATTTTAGGAGGTTTAGGTGATATTATTGGTGGAGATAATAGATTTTAAAATTCTAATTTTAACGTCTTTTTAACTGTTAAAATTCACAGGTTTTAAGTTTTGAAACAATTTTTTTGCTACATTTAATCTGTAATTTTAAACCGTTCGCCTATAAAAAACATTACCTTTAATTAACTAAAACTTAAAATTAATTATGGCAAGAGCAATGTTTGAGTACACCAAAACTGTACTTCAAAAAGTTAGTTTTGACACCACGTTGTTTTGCAGAGAGGTACAAAAGGCTTTAGAGCGTTTGTTACCTTACGAAATTGAAGAGCTTAAAGTATTCATAGACTCTTTAGTAAAGCAAAACCCAAAACTAAATCAATGTTTAATTTATCTTAATCCTTAAATAGAAAAAAGCGACTTATAAAGTCGCTTTTTTTATTTCCCTAAAGGGCTAATAATTTCTACATTTTGAAACGCAATTGCGCCTCTAACTATCCCAGAGATTACGTCTTGTAAAGCTTCTATAATTTGCATTTTAAGTTCGCTTTTATGATAGATTAAGCTAACTTCTCTTGCTGGACTAGGCTCATTAAAAAACCTTAAATTTTGCTTTGATTTTTCCGGTAAATCTAAAGTGTGTAGATAAGGTAGTAATGTCATGCCTAAACCTTCATTAGATAATTTGATTAAAGTTTCTATACTACCACTTTCTAATTGAAATTTGTCGTCATTATGGTTTTTAAATACTTTACATAAATTAATAACACCATCTCTAAAACAATGTCCATCTTCTAACAAAAGCATATCATTTATATCAAGATCTGATGTTTCTAGTTTTTTATTGTTATGTAATCTATGGTTTTGCGGTACGTAAGCAACAAAAGGTTCAAAATATAAAACACGCTCTTTAATGCTTTCTTGTTCTAAAGGTGTTGCAGCAATAGCGGCGTCTAGGTGACCGTCGTTAATACGTGTAATAATTTCTTCTGTAGTAAGCTCTTCAATTTTAAGTTTAACTTTTGGATACTTTTTCACAAAATTATTTAAAAACATTGGTAGTAGTGTTGGCATTACGGTTGGTATTATACCAAGTTTAAATTCGCCACCAACAAATCCTTTTTCTTGGTCTACAATATCCTGTATTCTATTAGATTCGTTAACAATATTTCTAGCTTGTGTTACTAGTTTTTTACCAACTTCGGTTAGCTCTATAGGTTTTTTGCTTCGGTCAAAAATTAAGACGTCAAGTTCGTCCTCTAATTTTTGAATTTGCATACTTAAAGTAGGTTGGGTTACGAAGCATTTTTGAGCTGCTTTTGTAAAATTTTGGTGTTCGGCTACAGCCAAAACATATGATAATTGAGTAATTGTCATTGTTAATAGTTTAAGGCTATAAAAATATAAAATCTATCAATAATATTTATAATTAAGAGCGTTTAATTTGCAGTAAATTTGTAATAGAAATTAAAACTTATAAAATATGAAACTAAATAGTCTTGGATTAGACCCATCAAAAACTAAAGATTTAGCTGACCAATTAAATGATTTATTGGCTAATTTTCAAATATATTATCAGAATTTAAGAGGAATACACTGGAATATTAAAGGGAAAAACTTTTTTGATTTACATGTGAAGTTTGAGGAGTTATACACAGATGCTAATGCTAAAGTAGATGAAATTGCAGAACGTGTTTTAACACTAGGGGAAACTCCTTTACATACATTTGAAGATTATTCTAGTGTTGCAAAAGTACCGGTAGGTAAGAATATATCTAAAGATGAAAATGCAGTAGAATTAATAGTAAATTCTTTAACTGAATTATTACAAATTGAAAGAGAAATTTTAAATGCTTCTGATGAGGCTAATGATGAAGGAACAAATTCTATGATGAGTGATTTTATAACCGAACAAGAAAAAACTGTATGGATGATGAATGCTTGGTTAGGTAAAAGCATCTAGTCCTAAAATTGATTAATAGCAATTAAAAAGCAGTCTGAAAAGACTGCTTTTTTTGTATGAAAAGTTAGCTATTAATTAAGGTGTCTTTCTAACACCATCTAATAGTTGTTTATTCAGATCTATACCTTCTTTAGTTTTATGTAATACAGAAATATCTCCAGTAGATTCTAAAACAACTGCTTCTACTTGGTTAAAATCCAAAACGTTAGCTTCTCTAAGTTTTGCTATTAGTTGTGATTTTTCAATTCTACTATGTTTTAAGTTATTATAAAGTATGGTATTACCATCCATTAGTAATAAAGGTTTGTTTGAAATTAAAGCACTAAATTTTGGTATTTTTTTCTGTAAATATGAAGAAATAAGGGTTAATACCAAAAGACTTGTAATAGCAACTGCACCATGAGTAATGCTAGTACTAGATGTTAAAGTAGAAGATATTATACTTCCTATAGCAACAGTAAATGCAAAATCGTAAGCAGTAAATTTAGCAAAAGACCTTAAACCAATTATTCTTGTAACTATTATGATAACTACAAAAATAATTAAACTGCCTACAACAGTTTGCCAAATAGGGTCTTTAATATCGTAAATCCATTCCATAAGTTATAAATTTTTATCTAAAGTTATGGATTTTAGCTTTTAATAAAGCTTAATAAAATTATAAAACACTATAATTTTTATAGTTTCATTTTTAATTATAGTTAGTAAATTTGTACAAATAATTTAAACTATAAATGATGGCAAATGTAAAACCTAAGATGCTCAAATTTAGAGGTAATGAATATCCTTGTTGTGCAAGTTTAACTATGGGAATAATTGGCGGAAAATGGAAGACCGTTATACTTTATCATCTTATAGATAAAAAATTAAGATATAATGAATTAAGAAAGAGTATGCCAACAGTAAAAGAAAGGACGTTAAGTTTACAATTAAAAGCTTTAGAAGAAGATGGTTTAATAAATAGAATTGTTTACACATCAAAATCACCTTTAAAAGCAGAATACAACTTGACAGACTTTTGAAAAACTTTAATTCCGTTAATACAATCTATAGCTAATTGGGGAGATTTTGTAGTTGAAAATTATTCTGAATAATGTTTAATTAGTTTATGTTTTATTATTTACATATTTTAAAACTGTAATAACACTACTTTTAAGGTATTGATCGATGTGATAGTAGCAGATTTATCTAATCTACAAAGTTTAAAATAATAAAAAAATAATCCCTTAACTTTCTAATAGTTAATATCTAAAGCACTTTTGCTTTTTTGTGTAAAAGTTTTTTTATATCCTAAAATAACGCTATGTTACTGTTGTTTATTCTTTTGAAAACGAATACCTGTTTTAAAGCCACAATATGTTAGAAAAATAATAAACAGAGTTTGAAAGATTAAAATTAGATAAGAAATTGTATTAAAAGTGCTAGTTTTAAGTTTCGCCTCCAATTCAATTTGTTTGATATCGATTCCTGAACTTAAAGGAGGATAAATAGTCCAACCAGAATTTTGTTGTATAATGCTTTCTATAATAACACCTAATTTGTTAAAAATTATTATTAGTAAAAATGAAGAAAGCATTAAAATTACATTAGAAGTTATATTATTAAAACGGTTTTTAATTGTGCGTATTATATAAATGCAAAACAGGATTGAATTTCCTATTAAAAAAATAATAAGATATTTAGGAATAACAAAGTATGTATCGTAGATATTTAGATTAAAAGCAGCTATTTTATTTAGCTTAGTAAAATGATAAATCATATAGTTAAAGATGAAAGCTAAAATCAATGATCCAATTAACCAAAACACTTCCTTTTTACTCATAATTTTAATTATTTTGTTATAGTACACAAATAGATTTTAGTAAATGCTTTTTTAATTTGATACAAGCTTTAGTCCAATAATTGAAGCAATTAGAGTAGTAATAAAAAACAATCGCCAAAAGGCAGCAGGTTCTTTCAAAATTACAACTCCAACCAGAACAGTTCCTACAGCTCCAATTCCTGACCAAACCGCATATGCTGTACCAATAGGTATTTGTTGAGTTGCTTTTACAAGAAGAAACATGTTAATACTAAGACAAATCAAAAAACCTATATACCACAAAGTAGTTTCGTTACCAGTAGATTCTTTCGCTTTACCTAAACAAGTAGCAAAAGCAACTTCAAAAAGTCCAGCAATAATTAATACTAACCAATTCATCTTAATTAAATTCTTTTTATTAAAATCTCAAATTTAGTTATTTGATCTGTTCGATCTATCTATTTAAAGATATAATTAAAAAGTTGAATAAGTTTGAAATATAACTTAAGATTAATATTGTTTTAATTTAGTAGCGGTATAAGTTATTACTAGTAGATCTTGAGGTTGTCAAATTTGCTGTAATTTCGGTTATACATTGTTGGCAGATTGTTATTTTCTTTTCCATTTAACTCCACTCCAAATAATTCCTAATGAAACTAAAATTAAGGCAAAATTCTCAATATTAATTTTTTTATCTGTCAATGATTTGTAAATAGTTCCAATCACACAAAAGATTGACATAATTACTGCAAAGTAATATCCTTGTTTAGATTCGAAAAACGACCTTTTTCTTTCTATATGCCATTTATTATATTTCAATAGTTTTGAGTCAATATTTTGGCATAAATTCACGAATTGCTCAGAATTGCAAAAATTATCATTTGAGCTAATTCGTAAGGTTTTCCCATTTTTGAACTTAAATTTTATTCCAGCTCCTTTTATCCAATGAATTTTATAATATTCTAAATCATTAAAATTAACATTTTTATTATCCCATTCCAACTGATTTGATTTTAATTCAAAATCTGAGATTTTTACTATAAACTTCTTTTTTAAGATATAGAAATAAATTCCAGCAAGAACAAAAGCTAAGATTCCTTTTATTAGACCAAAACTCATAACTCTATTCAACACGAAAATTATTACAGAAAAGATGGCTACTGTTGAACCAAGTAAGAATAGTAATTCAAATGGGTTTGTATATTCAACATTTTTGTATTTCCGCATCGTTTTGTGTAATGTTTGCCAACGGTTTGGCTATGGTTTCGTTGCGGATAAATCCGCAGGATTTGTCCGCCGAAAACCGAAGATAGCAAAATTGCGAGGACTTTCCGAAAGGAAAGTTAGAAGCAATGAACTATAGCCGGTGTTGTGTACCGTTTTTTATTTACATTTTTCAATTCGACTGCGAACAATTGAGTCAAATTTCTGTTCCTTTTTAAAGTCATATTTGACAATCGTATCTCTAATAACTTGAAATTCTGAATAATGAACTGTTAAAGGCGATTCAGAGGAAAATCCGCCGTTTGGCATTTTTCCAGGATAATTTCCAGACGCACCTAATCCAATTCCTGGAACATTTTTAGTTCCGTCTTTATAGTTTTCGTAATGTTCAAGTTTAATTTTTTCTCCCTTTTTGTCAATCGAATAGTATTCGTGGTCTATTATTCCACTTTTAAATTTGTATTTAACAAAGAGGATTCCATCGTTTGGAATTTCCAATATTTTTCTTCCATTTTCAATTTTTGGTTCTATTCCGCAATCCAGTCCGTAAACTATTTTAATTTTTCCTGTATAATTTTCTGGAATTAGATAGGTTTCAGGTTTTATTGTGTTAATTTTTGTCCAAACTGGCCAAAAAATTATAATTGATGCTATAGTTCCTAAAATCCAATAAAGTTTGATTTTGAGTTTTTTTTTACTAACCAAAATTAAAATTATTCCCAAAATGAAAATCGGCAATCCAATGGTTGCAAAGAATGCCATAAAAGTCAATCCGAATGCTCCAATTAATAAAAGTGCAATTCCAATGTAGAAAAGTATGTCGTTAGTTCTTTGGTTCATTCAAATGGTACACAACGTGTTTGTGTATGATTTCGTTGCGTGTTTTAAGCACTAAAGTTAGCAAATAAATCACAGATAGAAAGTCCGCGAGGACTTTCGTAAGTAGGCTATAACTAGCAATGAATTATACACGGTGTTGTGGTTAGTTTTTTTCCGATTCTATTGTTTCGTTTAAAAAGCTCAAAACTTCCTTAAAGTAACTTTCTAAATTTTCGTGTTCTTCTTCTCCAGGATGCCAATTTGCAAATTTCCAGTATTTCCACTTTTCATTTGTTGAATTCGGCGGAATTAGAAGAAAGTACTGTTCTTGATTTATTCCTCCAACTATAATACTTTTTTCAAGCTGTATTCCGATATTTTCAATTCCGTTTAAACTATAAGCTTCTATTATAAAACTGTCAATGTTTTTCAGAAAGTCAATTTTATTAATCGGCTCAAAAGTCGGTTCGATATCGTTTGGTGCAGAAAATCCGTTTGTGATTGACATAAACTGTTTAAAGTCAGTCGGAAAATCAATTCCGAGTCTTTTTTCGGTCAGTTGTATTTCGTTTTCAGATGCTGGTTTAGTTCCTAACCATTTATTTTCAGTCTGCTCTTGAGTAAACTCAAAATCAGCTAATTCAATCGCTTTCTCTGATATTTGTTTTAGTAGACTGTTCATTTTTCAAATTAACCACAACGTTAGCGTATAAATTTCAGTTGCGGAAAATCGGTACGATTTTCCGATTGAGACTGAAAGATAGAAAATTGCAATGAATTTATACATTGTTGGTTACAGTTATATTTCAGTTTTTTAAGGTTCATTCAGAGTTTGTTTTGCGTTCTGCTATTCAATTCCACGTTATGATTCCGCAATTTTGGAATTCGATAGAGTAGCAGTAATCAATTCACGTTTTTTAAATTCCGCTCAAGTTGATTTCTGCGCATAGTTCCGTTTTACATTTTTCAATTCAGCGTTACGTTTCGGTCTCGAGTATTAAATTCAGTTTCCGTTATTTTTTTGCGCAAAGTTCCGCTGTTTTCAAAGTTCGGAATTCGCACGATTTTTACGTTTAGTTTTTAATTCCGCTATTGTAACCAACGTTAGCGTATAAATTTCAGTTGCGGAAAATCGGTACGATTTTCCGATTAAGACTGAAAGATAGAAAATTGCAATGAA